>DASZUG010000065.1:0-1690 GCA_035547755.1 Rhizobiaceae bacterium | reverse complement strand
GGCGGGTTTTTCTCTGCAGTCGGATGCGGAAGGCGAGGGCGGCGTTGCGCCGGGCGCGGCGATGCCCGATGCGCCGGTCGGGAACGGCAAGAGCGGCTGGCTCCTCAACCATGTCGGCGGGCGCTTCGCGCTGATGGCGGTCGAGGCGGAATTGCCGGAAGAAACGCCGGAAGGGGTGGAGCGTATCGTCGTGACCCGCGATCCGGGGCGGCGCGCCAATGCCGACACGATCCTTCTGGACACGGAGGGCCTTGCGACCGCCCGCTACGGCATCGGCATGGTCTATCTGGTGCGGCCGGACCAGCATATCGCCGCGCGCTTCCGCGACGCCGCGCCGGCGAAGATCACCGCCGCCCTGGCGCGGGCGAGGGGGAGGGCGCTTTCATGAGAGACAAGCAACAGATCGGGCGCGACCGTCTCGGTCCTCACGGCGACGAATTCTATGCCGCGCTCATGGCCGCGCATGAAGGGCTCTCCTTCGAGGAAAGCGCGGCGCTGAATGCGCGGCTCGTGCTCCTGCTCGCCAACAGGGTGGCGGATTTAGCCGAGCTGAAGGCCTTGCTGGCTGCCGCGAAGCATTGACGAACAAAATTTGCGTAGCTACATAAAATCATGAGGGTGACTTGGGATGATCACAAGCGAGAGCTGAATCTCAAGAACCACAAGCTCGCATTCGAAGATCATGAGGAATTTTTATGGGAGGAAGCCCTCATCCTCCCGGGCAAACCAGGCAAGCGAGACGAGCCGAGATTTCGTGCTGTCGGCATCTGGCGAACCGGATTGGTCACGATCGTCTTTTCGCCCTTGGGCAGCGAGGCGATATCATTGATCAGCATGAGGCCGTCTAGCCGGAGTGAAAGGAGGCACTATGCCCGCCGCTAAAAAGCACTACCGGGTCGAAATCTCCGAGGATGAAGAGGCTCGCATCCAGGCTGGAATAGCCGCCGACCCTGACAATCCGGAATGGACCGAAGAGGACTTCCGGAACGCCCGCCCCTTCGCCGAGGTTTTCCCCGAACTCGCCGAAAGCATCCGCCGGTCGCGGGGCCGGCCGCTGGCGGAAAACCCGAAGAAGCAGGTGACGCTGCGGCTCGATGCCGATGTCGTGGAGCGTTTCCGCGCGTCGGGCAGGGGCTGGCAGAGCCGCATGAACGCGGCGCTGAGAAAAGCGGCCGGCCTGTAGGTTGCCCGACAGGCCGGCCGTTTTTGCGCCGGCCTTTACGGCCGGTCGCGTTTCCTCCCTCTGGAAACCTACTCCGCCGCCTCGACCTTGATGACGCCGCGCCGGATCTGGTCCTCTTCGATGGATTCGAACAGCGCGCGGAAATTGCCCTCGCCGAAGCCTTCGTCGCCCTTCCTCTGGATGAACTCGAAGAAGATCGGGCCGATGACGGTCCTTGAGAATATCTGCAGCAGGATCTTGGTCATGCCGCCGTCCACCACGCCTTCGCCGTCGATGAGGATGCCGTGTTTCTTCATCCGCTCGACCGGCTCGTTATGGCCGTTCACGCGGTCGTAGGACATCTCGTAATAGGTATCGGGCGGGCCCGGCATGAATTTCAGGCCGCGTTCGGCCAGCCTGTCGGTCGCGTCGTAGATGTTGTCGGTCCCGACGGCGATGTGCTGGATGCCTTCGCCCTTGTACTTTTTCAGGTACTCGGCGATCTGGCTGGTCTCGTCCTTGGATTCG
>DASZUG010000064.1:0-7927 GCA_035547755.1 Rhizobiaceae bacterium | reverse complement strand
CTCTCCGTCCGCTTCGCGGACACCTCTCCCCCACTTCGTGAGGGAGAGGATAGGCCCTGGCCGCCGGCTCAGCGCCCAGGGCCTATCCGCCACCCGCGAAGCGGGGGGAGGTGGCTCGGGCGAAGCCCGAGACGGAGGGGGGATAACGTCTGTTAACCCGAATTCACAGCCGTGGGGTTGTGTTGCACGCGTTTGCAAGACATGATCCGCCGTAGGAAGGGAGGAGCAGTGAACTTTCCTGACGCGGCAATCGCGAAAGCTGCGCCGCCGGGGAAGGGTACTTGTCACCGGCCTGTCATCCAGCTTTGTTAGCGCCCGGACCACTCCTCCGGACGCGATCGTTTGAAAGGCGGAAAATCGTTTGGCCAGCGTCGTTGCGAAATCCCTTGAGAAGAGGTGGGGCGAGACGCGCGCCGTGGACAACGTGTCATTTACCGTGGAAGAGGGACGGCTCGCAGTGCTTCTCGGGCCCTCGGGCTGCGGCAAATCGACGACCTTGCGCATGATTGCGGGGCTGGAGGAGCCCACTGCCGGTACGATCGAAATCGGGGGCAGGGACGTCTCCGGACTGACCGGCGCGGCGCGCGGCGTCGCCATGGTGTTCCAGTCCTACGCGCTTTTCCCGCATCTGAGCGTCGCCGACAACATCACCTTCGGCCTTTCCGTCCGCAAAACGCCGAAGGAAGAGATAAAAAAGCGTCTTGAGGAAGTAACCGAATTGCTCGGTCTCGGACAATTGCTGGAGCGCAAGCCGAGCCAATTGTCGGGAGGCCAGCAGCAGCGTGTCGCGCTGGGCCGGGCGCTGATCGCTCATGCATCCGTCTGCCTTCTCGACGAGCCGCTGTCCAATCTCGATGCGCAATTGCGCCAGGAATTGCGGCGCGAGATAAGGGCCCTGCAGCAAAGGCTCGGCATCACCATGATCTATGTCACCCATGATCAGACCGAAGCCATGAGCATGGCCGACCAGGTGATCCTGATGCGTGGCGGCCATATCGAACAGAACGACGTCCCTTCCGCCCTTTACGAGCGGCCGGCCACGCTTTTCGCGGCGCGCTTCATCGGCGGTTCGTCGATGAATTTACTCGATCTCGTCGGGATGCCGTCCGGCAAGGGCGTCGGGATCAAGGGCCAGGACAGCCCGCTACTGCCGGACATAAACGGATCGGATATTGTCCTCGGTTTAAGACCAGAGGATATCCTTCTCGATCAGGGAAAAGGCTCTCTCCAGATGTCGGGTGAGAGGGTTCAGCCGATGGCCGGAAAGGTGCGGTCGATCGAATATCTCGGCGCCGATGCGCTTGTTCTGAGCGATGTAAGCAGCGGGCAAATTCTCGCCCGGGTCCGCGGCGCCGATGCGCCGGCGCCCGGCGCCGAAATCCGGATTTCCTGGCCTAAATCCGCGATGCATGTTTTCGATGGCATCAGCGGACGACGCCTCGATGCAACGGACGGCTCCGGCCGTCGGAAGTCCGAATCGAACGTCCAGAAAAAAAGGGGAGTTTCCGTATGAACTTTTTCGCGCGCGCCCTTGTGGGGGCGGCTCTTGCCACCGCCGCCTACATCGTGCCGGCTTCGGCGACCGAGATCACATTCTATTACCCGATTGCCGTGGGCGGTCCGATCACCAAGATTTTCGACGGTTATGTCGCCGCTTTCGAGAAGCAGAATCCCGACATTACGGTGAAGCCGGTCTATACCGGCAGCTATCAGGATTCGATCGTCAAGGCGATGACGGCGGCCCGCGCCGGCAATGCGCCTGACGCGGCGGTGCTGCTTTCCACCGATATGTTTACGCTTATCGATGCCGGCATGATCGAACCGATCGACAAGCTTGCGGCATCGAGCGAGGACAAGGACTGGCTGAAGGCTTTCTATCCGGCTTTCATGGCGAACAGCGAGGCTGACGGCCACATATGGGGCGTTCCGTTCCAGCGCTCCACGATCGTGCAATATTACAACAAGGAAGCCTTCAAGAAGGCCGGGCTTGACCCGGAGAAGGCGCCGGCGACCTGGGACGAACTCGTCGCCGACGGGAAGAAGCTGACGGTCAAGGATAGCTCGGGCAATGTCACCCAATGGGGAGTCGAAATCCCGTCCTCCGGCTTCCCCTATTGGCTCTTCCAGGCGCTCGTCATCCAGAACGGCGCCGATCTCGCCAACCAGAACGGCACCAAGGTCAATTTCAATGGCCCGAAAGTCGTCGAGGCGGCCCAGTTTCTCTACGATTTGAGCAACAAATACGACGTCATGCCGAAGGGCATCATCGATTGGGGCACCACGCCGAAGGATTTCTTCCAGGGCAAGACGGCGATCATGTGGACGACGACCGGCAATCTGACCAATGTCCGCAAGAATGCTCCCTTCGCTTTCGGCGTTGCGGCCATGCCCAAGAAGGTCCAGGGCGGTTCGCCGACCGGCGGCGGCAACATCTATATTTTCAAGAACAAGGACAAGGCCAAGGAAGACGCCGCGCTGAAGCTCGCCAAGTTCCTGACGAGCAAGGACATGGCCGCCGACTGGGGCATCCAGACCGGCTATGTGGCGACCCGCCCCGACGCCTGGGAAACCGACAAGATGAAAGCTTATGTCAAGGACTTCCCGCCCGCTGCCGTCGCCCGCGACCAGTTGAAGGAAGCGAAGGCGGAATTGTCGACGCATGACAACCAGCGCGTCACCAAGGCGCTCGACGATGCCCTTCAGGCGATTCTCGCCAGCAACAAGCCCGTCAAGCAGGCGCTCGATCGAGCTCAGCAGGAAGCCACCCGCATCCTCAGGCAATATCAGAACTGATCGACCGCAACTCCCGGCGCTTCTTGTGAAGCGCCGGCCTCTCCTGTGGACGCCATGGCTGTCAGATCACATTATCGCTGGAACATGCACGTTCAGGGCTGGCTGATGGTGTTTCCCGCCGTCATCCTGCTCGCGGCGTTCACCCATGTTCCGGCGGTGGCGACGTTCATCGACAGCTTCTATTCGACGCCGCACGGCAATAAGCCATCGCACTACATCGGCCTGGCGCAATATTCGAACATGGTCGCCGACCCGATCTTCTGGCAAGCGCTCCGCAACAATCTGCTTTATGCGCTGATCACCGTGCCGGTTTCGATCGCGCTGGCGCTCGTCATGGCGATCTGGGTCAATGGCAAGATCGGCGGCAGGGCTTTCCTGCGGCTCGCCTTCTTCACGCCGACCATCCTGCCGATGATCGCGGCGGCCAATATCTGGCTGTTCTTCTATACGCCCGATTACGGCCTGCTCGACCAGATCGCCCATCTTCTCGGTTTCAGAGGCGTGAACTGGCTCGGCGATACGACCACGGCGCTGCCCTCGGTCATGGCTGTGACGATCTGGAAGGAATCCGGCTTCTTCATGATCTTCTACCTCGCCGCTTTGCAGCAGGTGCCGCCCGACCTTTATGAAGCGGCGCGCATGGAGAATGCAGGCGCATGGCAGATCTTCGCCCGTATAACTTGGCCGCTTCTGATGCCGACGACCTTGTTCGTTGCCGTCAATGCGCTGATCAATGCGTTCCGCATCGTCGATCAGGTGATCGCGATGACGGGCGGAGAACCTAACAACACGACGACGCTGCTGCTTTTCTACATCTATCAGGTCGCGTTCAGTTTCTGGGACAGCGGCTATGCCGCCGCACTTTCGAGCGTGCTCCTGGCTGTCCTGGCGATCGTGGCGCTGGGGCAGTTTTTCCTGCTCGATCGCCGCGTCCATTACAGGTGACGGACCGATGTCGGGAAACCTGAGACGAAGGACGATAACAGCGGCGGCCTGGCTCCTAGCCTTCATCTGGGGGCTGCCGCTGCTCTATGCGCTGTGGGCGGCGTTCCACCCGTCCGCCTACACGACCGACTTCTCGCTTCACGCGCCGCTGACGCTGCACAATTTCGCCCGCGCCTGGGAGGCGGCTCCCTTCGCCCGTTATTTCCTCAACACGATTATGCTCGTCATCGGCATCATGGTGGCGCAGTTCATCATCTGCACGCTTGCCGCCTTTGCTCTTGCCCGCTGGAAATTCTGGGGCAGCGGCGTCCTCTTTGCGCTGATCCTGATCCAACTGATGGTAACGCCTGACGTGCTGATTGTGGAAAACTACCAGACGCTCCATCGCCTCGGCCTGATCGACACGCTGACCGGCATCGGCCTTCCCTATGTCGCCTCGGCTTTCGGCATTTTCCTGCTGCGGCAGGCCTTCAAGTCCATTCCGAAGGAACTCGACGACGCGGCGCGGATGGAGGGCGCAAGCACGCTCCAGACCATCTGGCGCGTCTACCTGCCGCTCGCCCGCCCGATCTATGTCGCCTATGGCCTGGTTTCGGTCAGCTATCACTGGAACAATTTCCTGTGGCCGCTGATCGTGACCAATTCCGTCGAGACAAGGCCGCTGACGGTGGGATTGCAGGTCTTCGCTTCGGTGGATCAGGGCATCGACTGGTCGATCATCTGCGCGGCGGCGCTGATGACTTCGGCGCCGTTGATGATCGTCTTCCTGATTTTCCAGAGGGCGTTTATCCAGAGCTTTCTGCGGGCCGGCATCCGCTGAAAGCATCTGCGTATTGTGCTACCGCTCTGCCATGCAGATGACATTTGCCGTCAGTTTCTTACAATGCGCCGATGACACAGAATATCTATGACGATCCCGATTTCTTTGCCGGCTACAGCCAGCTTCCCCGCTCGCTGAGCGGTCTCGACGGCGCGCCGGAATGGGCTGACCTGATGGCGCTCCTGCCTGACCTGAAAAGGCTTCGCGTGCTCGACCTCGGCTGCGGTTTTGGCTGGTTCTGCCGCCATGCCGCGGGGCAGGGCGCGGTCTCGGTGACAGGCATCGACATTTCCGAAAATATGCTCGAACGCGCCCGTTCCGCCGGCTCCGATCCACGCATCACCTATCGCCGCTCCGATCTAGAAGAACTCGAACTCGAACCGGATTCTTTCGACGTCGCCTACAGTTCGTTGGCGCTGCACTATATCGAGCGTCTCGATGGTGTTTTTACCGAGGTGGCGAAGGCGCTTCGGCCGGGTGGTCCTTTCGTCTTTTCCGTCGAACATCCGATCTTCACGGCCCCGCTCGAAGCCGGCTGGATGACCGACGGGAATGGTGAAAAGGTTTGGCCGGTGGATCACTATCTCGTCGAAGGCCCGCGCGACAGGAAATGGTTCGTCGATCGCGTCGTCAAGCAGCACCGCACCATCACCAGCTATATCGATCTCTTGACGGCGAGCGGCTTCATACTCTCGCGCCTCATCGAGTGGGGACCGACCGACGCGCAGATCGCCATCCACCCCGAATGGGCGGAAGAACGGCAGCGGCCGATGTTCATGCTCGTCTCGGCTGTCCGCACGGGGTGAGAGCGGCCGAAATGCGAGGAGGCCACCGGCTTCCGTCAGGTTGGGGGAGGAAATCGAATGGATTTCGATATCATCATAAAAGACGGCATCCTGCCGGACGGGAGCAAGGCGGATATCGCCATCGCCGGTGGCAAGATCGCGGGCATCGAACCGGTAATCTCCGCCGGGGCGGGAAGGGTGGTCGACGCTTCAGGCAATCTCGTCTCGCCGCCTTTCGTCGATCCGCATTTCCATATGGATGCGACGCTCTCCTACGGACTGCCGCGCATCAATGCCTCCGGAACGCTGCTTGAAGGTATCGCGCTCTGGGGCGAGTTGAAGCCGCTTCTCACCCATGAAGCGGTGAAGGAGAGGGCGCTTCGCTATTGCGACTGGGCCGTCTCCATGGGCCTGCTTGCCATCCGCAGCCATGTCGATGTCTGCGATGACCGGCTGCTCGCCGTCGACGCCCTGCTTGACGTGAAGAGAACCGTTGCACCCTATCTCGACCTCCAGCTCGTCGCGTTTCCGCAGGACGGCTTCTATCGCAGTGCCAATGCAAGGGAGAACACGATCCGCGCGCTTGAAAGGGGCGTGGATGTGGTCGGCGGCATCCCGCATTTCGAGCGCACAATGGAAGAGGGCCGCCGCTCCGTGACCGAGCTTTGCGAGGTCGCGGCGGAACGCGGCCTCATGGTCGATATGCATTGCGACGAGACGGACGATCCGCTCTCGCGGCATGTCGAGCAGTTGGCCTACGAGACGAAGCGATTGGGGCTTGGCGGCAGGGCGGTCGGCTCGCACCTGACCTCCATGCACTCGATGGACAATTACTACGTTTCGAAGCTGTTGCCGCTGATCGCCGAAGCGGGACTGTCCGCCATCCCCAACCCGCTCATCAACATCGTGTTGCAAGGCCGCCACGACACCTATCCGAAGCGGCGCGGTATGACACGCGTGCCTGAAATGCTGAAGGCGGGAATCCGCGTCGGCTTCGGTCAGGATTGCGTGCTCGATCCGTGGTATTCGCTCGGCACAGCCGACATGCTCGACGTCGCCTTTATGGGGCTGCATGTGGCGCAGATGACAAGCCCTGCGGACATGCGTCGTTGCTTCGACATGGTGACGACGGAAAGCGCCGCGATCATGGGCCTGACCGACTACGGCCTGGAGGTCGGAAAGACCGCGAGCCTCGTGATCTTGGATGCGGGCGATCCAATCGAGGCGATCAGGCTGCGCGCCGACCGTCTTTGCGTCATCGCCAAGGGCAAGGTCGTAGCCGAACGCGAGAAGCGCGATATGACCCTGACGCTCAACGGCCGGCCGGCGACGGTCAGCCGACGGCATATGCCATGACTTCACAACTTATGCTGTGGCCGTTTCGGCCGGTCGCCGTACCTTCGTCGCCGCTTCGACAACCAGCGGGTCGAATCTTTTGTCTCCGGCTTCGATCAGCTGGAAAAACTGGCGGCGGATGCGGGGCTCCCAAAATTTGTTGATGTGTTCCGCCACGCCGGCCACGCCCTCTTCATGCGGCTTGGAGCGGAAGAACCAGGCGATCTGGTTCGCTTGATAGATCAGCTTGTCAGGCGACATGGGCGGCGGCTCCGGTTCTGATGCGGTCTGGATGGGTGAATATCTCGAAATCGTCGCCGCGGACGAGCGCGACGAGCGTCATTCCGGCTTTCTCGGCGGTGCGGATGGCAAGCGCGGTCGGCGCCGAAACGGCGAGCAATATGGCGGCGCCGATAGCGGCAGTCTTCTGGACCATTTCGACCGAAACGCGGCTGGTGATGACGACGGCGCCCGACCGCCCGTCGGTCCCCTCACGCGCCAGCGCGCCGGCGAGTTTGTCGAGAGCGTTGTGGCGGCCGACATCCTCGCGCACGGCAATGATGCCCTTTCCCCGGGCGAAGAAGCCCGCGGCATGCACGGCATGCGTCTCGGCATTGAGCGGCTGATGCTGTGACAAAAGCCGGGCGGCGCGGGCGATATTCGCGGCATCGAGCGTGATGCCTTTGCCTTCCACGTCGGGTACGGGTCTCAACGCCTCCTCGATCGACTCGATGCCGCAAAGACCGCAGCCGACCGGACCGGCCATGCGCCGCCGGCGCGCCTCGAAGGCGGCGTTCGCTTTTTCCTTCAGCACGATCTGGATGTCTATGCCCTCGGCATGATCCTCGATCGTCATTTCGTCGATGTCGCCGGGCGAGCGGATGATGCCCTCCGTAATGGCGAAGCCGACCGCGAAATCTTCCAGGTCGCCGGGGCTCGCCATCATCACGGCATGCGTCGTGCCGTTGAGGGAAAAGGCGACCGGCACTTCTTCCGGCACCAGCCGCCGCCCGGAGGTGACGCCGCCGTCGCGCCGGGCGATGCGGGAGACGGAATGACGGACAGGGCGGGTCATGGGGCGCGGCTTCCCTCCCCCTTGAGGGGAGGGTCGATCCGCGCAGCGGATCGGGGTGGGGTAATATCCACGGCGTCGGCCTCTCTTGGCCAATGATGGATTATATGGTCTCGTTCGCCTATCGGCTTTGAGGTGCGTAGTAAGGCCGAGTATGTCCGCAGCCACCCCACCCGG
>DASZUG010000063.1:0-61567 GCA_035547755.1 Rhizobiaceae bacterium | reverse complement strand
CCCCCCCCCCCCACGACGCCTATGCCAATCCAGGACGCTGGTGTTTCTGCCTACATCCTCACTCGTTCCGCCTTCGGGTCATAAAGCGGCTTGAGCGACGCTTCCGCCGGAAAGCGTTCGCCGGCGATCTCGATCTCATAGCGGGAGGAGAGAAGATCGGCTTCCGTCTCGCCCTCGCTCGGCACATAGCCGAGCCCGATCGCGCCGCCGAGGAAATGACCGTAATTGCCGGATGTAACAGGGCCGACGATCTTGCCGTCGCGCAGGATCGCTTCGTTGTGGAAGAGAAGCGGCTCCGGATCGGTCAGCCGGAACTGAACGAGCCGGCGTGACAGGCCGGCCTCCCTTTTCCTGAGCACCGCGTCGCGGCCGATGAAATCGCCCTTGCCGGTCTTGACCGCGAAGCCGAGTCCGGCTTCCAGCACATGGTCCTCATCAGTGATGTCATGACCGAAATGGCGGAACGCCTTCTCGATGCGGCAGCTGTCGAGCGCGTGCAGTCCACAAAGCTTGAGTCCGAAATCCCGCCCGGCTTTCTCGACCGCCTCGAAGACGTGCGCCGCCTGTTCCGCCGAGACGTAAAGCTCCCAGCCGAGTTCGCCGACATAGGTGACGCGGTGCGCGCGCGCCAGTCCCATGCCGATCTCGATTTCCCTCCATGTGCCGAACGGGTGCGCCGCGTTGGAGAAATCGTTCAGACTCACCTTCCGCAGCAATTCGCGCGATTGCGGCCCCATCAGGCAAAGCACGGCTTCCGAAGCGCTGACGTCGGTGATGACGACGAACTCGTCCCGGAGATGCTTGCGCAGCCATGCAAGATCGCGCCTGAGCGTTGCACCGGGAACGATGAGCTGGAAGGCCGTCTCGGAAAGCCGCGAGACGGTGAGGTCGCTCTCGATCCCGCCGCGCTCGTTGAGCATTTGCGTATAGACGATGCGGCCTGCCGGCACGTCGAGATCGTTGCCGCAAAGCCGCTGCAGGAAGGCGAGCGCATCGCGCCCTTCGACCCTGATCTTGCCGAAGGAGGTCATGTCGAAAAGGCCGACGCCGTTCCGGACGGCAAGATGTTCCTCACGGCTGTTCTCGAACCAGTTCTGCCGTTTCCAGGAGTAGCGGTATTCGCGTTCCTGCCCTTCTTTTGCGAACCAGTTGGCGCGCTCCCAGCCGGAAACTTCGCCGAAAACTGCTCCGCGCGCCTTCAGATGCTCATGCAGCGGCGAGCGCCTGACCCCGCGCGCCGTCGCCATCTGGCGATAGGGGAAGTGGTCGGCATAAAGCAGACCGAGCGTTTCGCTGACGCGCTCCCTGAGGTAATAGCGGTTTTTCTGGAATGGCTCGGCGCGGCGGATATCGACTTCCCAGAGATCGAAAGGCGGCTCGCCATCGTTCATCCATTGCGCCAGCGCCATCCCGGCGCCGCCGGAGGAGACGATGCCGATCGAATTGTAGCCGGCGGCGACCCAATAGCCGGAAAGCTCCGGCGCTTCGCCGAGATAGTAGCGGTCGTCGGGCGTAAAACTCTCCGGCCCGCAGAAGAAAGTATGGATGCCGGCTTCCGCCAGCATCGGCAAGCGGTTGACCCCCATTTCGAGGATCGGTTCGAAATGCGCGAAATCCTCCGGCAACTGGTCGAAGCAGAATTCCTCGGGAATGCCGTCCATCCCCCAAGGCTTGGCCTTCGGCTCGAAGGCCCCCAGCATCATCTTGCCGGCATCTTCCTTGTAATAGGCGCATTCGTCGGGAACGCGCAGCACGGGCAGGCGCGACAGGCCGGGGATCGGCTCGGTGATGAGATAGAAATGCTCGCAGGCATGGAGCGGCACCGTGACGCCCGATTGCGCCGCGAGCGTGCGGCCCCACATGCCGGCGCAATTGACCACCATGTCGGTCTCGATCGTGCCGCGTTCCTCGCCCATTTCCCAGCTGACGCCGGTGACGCGGCGGTCGCGCGTCAGCACATTGGTGACTTTGACCCCTTCGATGATCTTCGCGCCGCGCTGCCTCCCACCTTTTGCCAGCGCCATGGCGATATTGGCCGGATCGCATTGACCATCGAGCGGCAGATGCACGGCGCCGACGACACCGTCTATATTGAGATGCGGATACATCTCCTTCGCTTCGGCGGGCGAGATCTCGCGCACATCCACATCGAAGGTGCGCGCGACGGAAGCCTGGCGGTAGAGTTCGTGCTTTCGTTCCTCCGTCAAGGCGACGCTGACGGAGCCGACCTGCCGCATGCCTGTCGAGATGCCGGTTTCCTCTTCCAGTCGGACATAGAGGTCGGCGGAATATTTCGCCAGCCGCGTCATGTTCTTGGAGCCACGCAATTGGCCGACGAGGCCGGCCGCGTGCCAGGTCGTGCCGCAGGTCAATTGCTTGCGTTCCAGCAGCACCACATCGGTCCAGCCGAGCTTGGTCAGATGATAGGCGAGCGAACAGCCGGAGACGCCGCCGCCAATGATCACCACGCGCGCTTTCGAGGGAGGAGGGGTCATGCGTTTGTCTCCGCGGGGTAGGTGGCGATGAAGCGGCGCAGCCTTGCTGCCGCTTCCCTGAGCTTGTCTTCCGGCTGGCAAAGGCTGACGCGAATATGGCCCGCAGCCGCCTCGCCAAAGCTGGCCCCCGGCATCACCGCAACCTTCTCCGCATCGAGAAAGCGCCAGGCGAAGCGCTCGCAATCAGGATCGACGGCGCGGATGTCGAGCATGACATACATGCCGCCTTCGGACCCCCGCACCACGACTTCGTTGAGGCCGCGCATTTCCGCCAGGAAGGCGGCGCGGCGGGCGTCATAGATAGCCGCGATCTCCTTCACCCCGTAATCGTTTTCGAGCGCGGCGATCGCCGCATGGCTGACGAAATCGTTGAGGCCGTAGGTCGAGACGAGATTGAGGTTGATCAAAGTCCTGATGAAGTCGTTCGGCCCCGTCAGCCAGCCGATGCGCCAGCCGGTCATGCCGTGGCTTTTCGACAGGGAATTGATGACGAGCGTGCGTTCCTTCATGCCGGGGAGGCCGCGCGGGGAGATGTGCTTGCGCCCGCCGTCGGAGCTGCAATGCGTCCAGTACACTTCATCGGAAAGGAGCCAGAGATCATGCCGGCGGCAGACTTCCGCTATCCCTTCCAGCGTCTCGCGCGAATAGACCGCGCCCGTCGGGTTGTTTGGCGAGTTGATGAGGACTGCCTTTGTGTTCGGACGCACCGCTGCTTCGAGAGCTTCGGCGCTGGGTTCGAAACCGTCTTCGGCACTCGCCTCCAGGACGGTGAAAGTTGCACCGGCAGAACGGAAGGTGCCGGGATAGGTGGCATAATAGGGAGCGGCGACGATGGCATGATCGCCGGGGTCAAGCACGCCCTGCGCGGCGGCGAAAAGCGCTCCCTGTCCACCGCCGGTGGCCAGAATTTCCGATGCTGCCGTTTCGACGCCCGTACTGATCGTCGAGATACGCGCCATCGCCTCTCGCAACCGCGGCAGGCCGGGCAATTGGGTGTAATGGTGATAGCCCTCATGCAGCGCCTTGACGCAGGCTTCGACCGTTTCCGATGGTGTCGGGAAATCATGGTCGCCGACCGAGAGCATCAAGATGTCTTCGCCTGCAGCCTTGCGCTTGTAAGCGGCGAAATGCACTTCCCAACCATCCTTGCCGGAAGGGGAAATGCTGGAGATGCGGGAAGAAGGCGCGGGCATTCACGCATTTCCCTTCGAATGGCCGGTCCCGAAAGCGAGGGAAATGCCGCCATTCGCCCCGCGTTGCGCTCTCAGGAAGTCGTAATTGGCGATCGTCGGATGAACCGTCGCGACCGGATCGGGATGGGTCGCCGTCACGACCATGACAGAAGCGCCGGCTGCTTCCGCCGCCTCTATGCCGGCGGGCGCGTCCTCGAAAACGAGGCAGTTCTCGATCGGTTGTCCCAGCCGCTCCGCGCCGAGCAGGAAGCAATCAGGCGCCGGCTTGCCGCTTTTCACTTCCTCGCCCGAGACCATCATCGGCGGGAACGGCAGCCCTGCCGCTTCGAGCCGGCGCTCGGCGAGCCGCCGCGGCGCCGATGTCACAATCGCCCAGCGATCGGCGGGCAGCGAAGCAAGGAAGGCGGCGGCGCCTGCAATGGGCACGATACCGGCGAGGTCGTCGATTTCCGCCGCCAGCACGCTTGCCGCCTCGGCTTTCGGGTCGATGCCGGGGAGGTTGAGCTTCGCGATGGTTTCGGCCGCGCGGACGCCATGGATGGTTTTCAGGAAAGCAGGCACGTCCAGCTTGTGCCGAAGCGCCCACGCCCCCCAGACGCGTTCCGCCGCGGCAATGGAATTGATGATCGTGCCGTCCATGTCGAACAGGAAGGCGCCGAAGCTGCGGCCGAAAACCGGTGGCCCGAAAACAGGTGGAATGTTCATCAGCCCCTCAATCGCTCGTTGGCCGGGTCCCATACGGCTTGTTCGGGCTGAACAATCGCCTTGACCCTTCCGCCGAAAATCTCGACCTCGAGTTCCGTTCCGGGCTCCGCGAGGTCGGACCGCACCATGCCGAGCGCCAGCGATTTGTCCACCCTGTGCCCAAAACCTCCTGACAGCGTTTCGCCGGCAATTTCACCGCCCTTCCAGATCGTGGACATATAGGGCGCATCGCATTCGCCGGCCTCCACGACGAGGGTGACGAAGCGCTTGTTCGTCCCACGCTGTTTTTCGCTGAGGAGCGCCCGCTTTCCGACGAAATCCGGCTTATCCCATTTGACGAAGCGTTCGAGACCGCCCTGCAGGATGGTGTAATCCGTCGACAGATCCTGCTTCCAGGCGCGGTAGCCCTTTTCCAGACGGAGCGAATCGAGCGCGAACATGCCGAAGGGTCTCAGCCCATGCTTTTGGCCTGCCGCCCAAACCGCATCAAAGATCGTTGCGGTGTCGCCGACATGGGTATGGATTTCCCAGCCGAGTTCACCGGCGAATGAGACGCGGACGAGCTGGCACCATTTGCCGGCGATCTGGACGGATTGATGGGCCAGCCAGGGTTTTGTGAGATCGGCGTCGGTGACTTCGGCAAGAATCTTGCGCGAATTCGGCCCGGTCAGAATCTGGCAGGCGAAATCCTCTGTCATGTTCTTGAGAGAGATTTCCGATCCTTCCGGCAGGTTCTTCGACAACAACTCGAAATCATGCCACTCGGCCGCCGCGGCGGTGATGAGGAAGAAGAAATCCTCGTCCAGCGCCATGATCGACATTTCCGTGACGATGCGGCCGTCCTCGTCGGCGAAATAGCCGAGCCCGATGCGTCCAGGCTTCGGCACAGCGCCCGTGATCAGTTTCGACAGCCATTCGCGCGCGCCAGCGCCCTGGACCCTGAAGCGCGAGAAGCCCGGCAGGTCGAGAATGCCGGCTGCATCGCGCACGGCGAGGCATTCCTCGCGGATGCGCTTCTGCCACGGACCATCGCGGCGGAAGGTCTGGGTCGATTGTTCCGAAACGTCGTCGGCCGGCTGCGCATACCAATTGGCGCGTTCCCAGCCGTTATAGACGCCGAACTGCGCGCCGAGCGCTTTTATCCGGTCGTGGATCGGGGAAAGCTTGCGATCCCGTGCCGCGGGCCATGTATGGCGGGGGAAGTGGATGGCATATTCATGGCCATAGACTTCCATGCCCTTGGCGACGGCATAGTCCGGCGCGGAGGCGAAAGCGGTGAAGCGGCGCGGATCGCAGGACCACATGTCCCATTCGGTACGACCCTCCGTCACCCATTCGGCCAGCACCTTGCCGGCGCCGCCCGCCTGGGCGATGCCAAAGGTGAAGACGCAGGCCTCGAACGCGTTTGGCACGCCGGGCATCGGTCCGATCAGGGGATTGCCGTCGGGCGCATAGGGGATAGGACCGTTGATGACCTTGGAAACGCCCGCTGTACCGAGAATCGGCACGCGCTCCGCCGCATCGTTCAGATACCATTCGAGCCGCTCGAGATCGTCCGGGAAGAGCTGGAAGGAAAAGTCCTCCGGCATCGGATCGTCGGGCGTCGCCCAATGCGCCCGGCAATTCTTCTCATAGGGGCCGAGATTCATGCCGTATTTCTCCTGGCGCAAATACCAGGAGGTATCGACGTCGCGCAGGAGCGGCAGCTTGTGACCGGCTTTCTCCGACCAGTCCTTCAGTTCGGGGATTTCCTCGAAGAGGATATATTGATGGCTCATCACCATCATCGGGATAGCGCGGCCGAAAAGCCTGCCGACTTCCGCGGCGCGATAACCCGCGGCGTTGACGACATATTCGGCGCGGATGTCGCCCTTCGGGGTCGAAATCACCCATTCGCCCTTGTCGCGCCTCGCGCCCGTGACGGGGCAGAAACGCACGATCGCTGCGCCCATGTCGCGCGCGCCCTTGGCGAGCGCCTGGGTCAGTTGCGCCGGATCGATGTCGCCGTCGCTCGGATCATAGAGCGCGCCTTCCAGATCGTGGGTTTCAAGGAACGGATAGCGGCTCCTGATCTCGTTCGGCCCGGCCAGTTCGATCGCCATGCCCTGGTGCCGCCCCATGCTCCTGACGCGCTCGAATTCCCGCATCCGCTCGGCCGTGTGGGCAAGCCTTAGCGAGCCGGTGACGTGGTAGTTCATCGGGTAGCCGACCGCTTCGGCGAGCCCGCGATAAAGCTCGGTCGAATAGCGCTGTATGTTCATGACAGACCAGGAGGCCGAGAAGGTCGGCACATTGCCCGCCGCATGCCAGGTCGAGCCGGAGGTCAGTTCGTTCTTTTCAAGAAGCACGCAATCGGTCCATCCCGCTTTCGCGAGATGATAGAGGGACGAGACGCCAACCGCTCCGCCGCCTATGATGACCACGCGCGCCGTGGACGGGAACTCGGCCATTTCTTTCTCCTTCAGTAGACGGGTGGCGCGATGACCCAGACGACCACCGCATCTTCGGCGCCCGGATTTCGCCAGCGGAACGGCTTTGCCTTGAAACGGAAGCTGTCGCCCGGCTCAAGCCTATGCCAGGCGCCGTCGATCTCGATTTCGAACAGGCCGGAGACAAGATAACCGGCTTCCTCCGTTTCCCGCAGAACCGGCTTTTCCATCGACGCCCCGGCGGCAAAAACGGACCGCAATGTCTCGAAGCTGCCGCCGAGATCGGGGGAGAGCAGTTCCTCCACAAGGCCTGATTCGCTAGTGCCAAGCGCGCGACGGCGGCCGGAGCGTACAATAACGCCCTGTTCCGCCTCGCTGGCTGCCTCATGGGCGAAGAAGAAGCTGATGGAAACGCCGAAAATGTCGGCAAATGCCTTGAGGTCGTTGATCGAGGGAACGGAAAGCCCGCGTTCCACCTGGCTTAGCCAGCCGACGGATCGGCCAAGTCGCATTGCCAACTCGGAAAGGGTGATGTTGCGCGCCTTGCGCAGAGCACGAATATCCTGGCCGGTGATGGTGCGGCTCGGCTCCCGATTTGCCGTGGAAAAAGAGTCTTGGATAATCGCAGCTGCATCGGCCATGAAATTTTTCCTCGAAATTTCATTTCGCCGATTGCTGTGAAAAATTCAAGCCAATTTTCACAATATAAGCGGGCTTATGGAATGGCTTGCAATGAGGGGCCTTGGGCTGGCAAAAGGGGGCGAAGGCGAGAGGAGCGCCAGATAAAGGTTCAGGAAACGTGATGCTGGCCCCAGAGAACAGGAATTTGACCACCGAAGAAGAGACCGCAATCGTCGACAAGGCGATCAGGTCGCGCCGCTCCATTCGAGCCTTTCTTCCGGACCCCGTCGACGAACATCTCATTCGGGATATTTTGGAAGTGGCCGCACGTGCCCCGTCAGGCACCAACATGCAGCCATGGAAGGCCTATGTCACGACCGGCAAGACGAAAGAACGCCTGGGCGACGCGATCCTGAATTCGGGCATCCGCGCCGAAAAAGCGGTCTGGGACGAATACAAATACTATCCCGACCAGTTTTTCGAGCCCTACCAGTCGCGCCGGCGCACCATCGGCTTCGGGCTTTACGGCTTGCTCGACATCGGTCGGCGCGATGTGGAGAAGATGCGGGCGCAGCATGACCGCAACTTCATCTTCTTCGATGCGCCGGTGGGAATCATCTTCACCATTCATCGCCAGCTCAACAAAGGGTCATGGATCGATCACGGCATGCTTCTGCAATCGGTGATGATCGCGGCGCGCGCGAGGGGACTTCACACCTGTCCTCAGGCCGCCTTTGCGCCCTATCACAGGCAGATTCGGCCGATCCTCGACATTCCGGATGAGGAAATCGTCGTCTGTGGCATGGCGGTTGGGTATGAGGATGTCTCGAAACCGGAAAACAACCTCAGAACCGAACGCGCGCCGCTCGAAGAATGGGTGACGTTCTGGAAATAAGTCCCTTTGAAAATTACTCGATCGGGGCCGCCAGCTTGTGGCCGCTGACATTGATGCCGTCCTCCCGTGTCAGCCGGCGATAGGCGAGGAGGGCTGACAGCGTCAAAAGCCCTTCGATGACGAAGACGATGCGGAAATCGTCCGCGTGGGCGTGTGCCGCCGGTCCGGCGAAGAAGGAAAGCAGCACCGAAGCCTGCCCGATGCTGATCGTCACCGCCGTCTGCCAGAGCACGTAATAAAGCGGACTGAAGCGGCTGAGCCGTTCCGCCGGTATGTCCGAATAGGAAAGATTGCCTGTCGATCCCCATTGCACCGTTCGGAACATGCCGAAAACGAAGATGTAGCCGGCCATCAGCCAGACCGGCATATCGGCATGGAAAAGCGCGAAGCCGGCGGTGAGAGCGGCGACGATCGGCGTGTTCGTGAGAAGCACGCGCCGAAACCCGAAGCGCTTCAGGATCACGGGCAGGAAGACGCGCAAGGAAATCGAACCGAAGGCGACGAGGAAAGTGAGCGAGCCGGACTGCACGGCGCTCATGCCGAAGCCGATCTGCAATAGGAGCGGCAGCAGGAACATGATGGAACTCATGCCCATCGTGTCGAGTCCGCCGCCGGTCAGCATGCTGATGCGGAATGTCCGGATCGACAACAGCCTGAAATCGATCAGCGGAAAGCTGGCGCGGAGGCTATAGGATACGGCAAGCGCCAGAATGACCACGGCGCCCGCGAGTTGGCTCGCGATGACCCAGCCGGCGGTGTCGCCTCCGCTCAGCGAATCCATGCCCAGTACCAGCAGCACCATGCCGCTTCCGATCAGGAGGAAGCTTGGTATGTCGAAAGGCAGGCCGCTCGGCTTTGCCGGCTTGGGGAAAAGGCGCGCCGCCGCGAAACCGGCAAAAAGCGCGATCGGCACGTTGATGAAGAAAATCCAGCGCCACGACATGTAGGTGGTCAACGCCCCGCCGACGAGCGGGCCGACCATTGGGCCGGTTTGGCTGGCAAGCGTGATATAAGTGTTGATCCTGAGCGTGCGGTCGCGCGGGAAACTTTGCAGAATGACGACCTGCCCCAGCGTGCCCATCAGTCCGCCGCCGAGGCCCTGGACGACGCGCGCCCCGATCAGCGGCCAGAAGCCATTGGCGAACCCGCACAACACCGAACCCAGTGCGAAAACAAAAACAGCGCCGCAATAGGCACGCCGCGGCCCCAGCCGGTCGGCCGCCCAGCCGCTTGCGGGCAACGCCACGATCAGGCTCATCACATAGGCGGTGAGGACGAGTCCGAGACGGCTCGGGGATTCGCCGAGACTATGGCCGATACCGGGAAGCGCCGTCACCACGACATTCTGGTCGAGGCCGGTCATGAAGTTGCCGCAGGCAACGGTGACGGGGATCATGAAGCCGGGTGCAGGCGCCCCGAGGCCGACGGCCTGATCTGAAACCTCGGAACTCATGATCCCTGGGCCATCCTCCCGCCCCGGTTCAATTGCGGCTACCGCACCGATTCAACGCCGGCTGAAACAGCTGAAATGCCTGCGCTTCCCGCATCCGACATTAAAGCGGCAGCTACGCTTGTCGATGATGCCAGAAATCGCCGCTCTATGGCTCAGAAGACTTCGTAGCCGACATCCTCCGCACCATGGCAAAGCAATTGCCAGAACGAGCGGGCGAAGGATCGGAACACGTAGAGATCGAACGCTTGCGGCGCGGTGCGCTGAATCTGCGTGAAAAAGTCATGATAGACCGTCGCTTTGCCGGAGCCGAGCGGAAAGGCGGTCTCGGAGAAGTCGATCGCGAAGAATTTCGACAGGACCCATTCGGCCTTCGGGCCGGAGATGCGGATCGCGGTGCGCCCGTGGGACAGATCGACAACGGACCCCATATCGACCGGCACAACCGTCAACAGGCGCTCCGCCAGTCCCTCCGCCTGGTCGACGAGAAGAAACCGCGTCGGGGCGATGCCAAAAGCGCCCTTGCCGTTCTTGAACACGCCGCCACCCGCGCCATCGGGCAGCTTCAGGCCCGTTACCTTTGCGATTGCGGCGATGAGCTTCTTTTCGGAGCCATGCCATGCGGCCGCCTCGACAATCGAGCCGGGCCGGATCTCGGAGATGGTGACGCCGACACCGCGCGAGAGATTGCCATACGAACCCGGCTTCCAGACCGGACCCAGTGGCGACAATTGCTCAACCATGCATGCGGCTCCCATCGGGATCGAAGAAGATGTGGTTGACGATCTCGACCGGCCCGAACCGATCGCGGAGCGGATCGGAGATGACGGCTCGTTTGCCGTGGCGGCTTTTGCCGTCTCTCACCAGCGCAAGACCGATATATTTGCCAAGCGCGGGCGAATAGCAGGTCGCGGTGATATGGCCGATCGATTGGCCGAGTTGTTCGGCGCTGCCGTTCTCGACGATATGCGCGCCGCCCGTCAGCGGGCGACCGTCGAGCGAGACGAGCCCGACGAGTTGCAGCCGCGTCGGCGCGACGAAGCCCTCGCGGTCCATCATGGCCGAGCCAATGAAGGGCTTCTTCTTCGATAGAAGCCAGCCGAGATGAAGGTCGCGCGCCGTGGTGCGGCCATCGATTTCCGCGCCGGTGACATGGCCCTTCTCGATGCGGAGCGTGCCGAGCGCTTCGAGACCATAGGGCACGATGTTAAACGGCTTTCCGGCCTCGATCAGCGCTTCCCAGACCTGCAATCCGTATCCCGCGCCGCAATAAACCTCAAAGGCCATCTCGCCGGAGAAGGAGAGGCGGCAGATCATGACGGGCACGCCGTCGATCTCGCCATGCACGATACCCATGAAGGGCAGCGTCTCGTTATCGACTTTCGTTCCGGTGACACAGGCGGCGAGTACGTCGCGCGATTTTGGTCCCGCCACGGCTGCGCCGGCCCATTGATCGGAGACGGAGGTGACATGCACCTTCAGCTCCGGCCAGACCACGTCGAGGAAATATTCGAGATGCTGCATGACCTTGCCGGCATTCGCCGTCGTCGTGGTCATCAGGAAATCATTTTCGCCGAGCCGCCATGTCGTCCCGTCGTCCATGGCCAGCCCGTCCTCGCGCAGCATCAGCCCGTAGCGCGCCTTCCCGACCGGCAGGGTCGAGAACAGGTTAGTGTAGACCCGGTCGAGGAATTCCGCCGCGTCAGGTCCCTGCACCGCGATCTTGCCGAGCGTCGAGACATCGACGATGCCGACGCTTTCGCGCACTGCTTTCGCCTCGCGCACATAGGCCTGCTCGACGGTTTCGCCGGGAGCGCCGTAGATCATCGGGCGATACCAGAGCCCCGCCGCATACATCCGTGCGCCTTGTTCCACATGCCAATCATGCATCGGCGTCAGCCGGTCCGGCCGGATATGGCCGACACGCTCGCCGGCAACCGAACCAAGTGACACCGCGGAAAAGGGCGGTCTGAACCGTGTCGTTCCGACTTGGGGAATGGAAAGGCCGCGCGCGTCCGCCATGATGGCAAGACCCGGAACATTCGACGTCTTGCCCTGGTCGGTCGCCATGCCGAGCGTGGTGTAGCGTTTCAGATGCTCGACCGAGATGAAGCCCTCCTGATGCGCCAGCCGCACATCGTCGGCCGTCACGTCGTGCTGGAAATCGACGAAAGCCTTGCCATGGGCGCGGACCTCCAAGACGGGAGCCGGCGAGGGGTCGAGCGCCGGTTCCGACACCGATGGCAGCTTCTCCTTGCCTTGCGCCAAAATGCCAGCTGCCTTGAGTCCGGCGCGCTGTCCATCGGCAATGGCGCTGGCGGTTGTCGCCGCGCCGGTGAACGCGCCGGCACCGATCCATTTCTGCGTCGGTTTCGGCGGCAGGAAGGCCTGCAGCGCCTCATCCCATTCGGGCTTTCCGCCTGCCTGGCTCGCCAGATGAACGGCGGGAGACCATCCGCCGGAAACCGCAAGGCAATCGACCGCAAGCGAAGCCGGATCGCCGGAAATCATGCCGGTTGCCGCTTCGAAGTTGCGGACCTTCACTCCGGTCAGCGCTTTCCCGCCCTCGGCCGCGACGACGGCCTGGCCGAGCCGGACTTCCGCGCCGGCCTTCGACGCGAGCTCGCGCGCCGCCGCTGAAATTTCGGGTCTGACATCGATGATGGCGACGACCATCGCGCCCGCCCGTTTCAGATTGGCGGCGGCCGCATAGGCGCTGTCATTGTTGGTGAAGAGCGCGATGCGCTCGCCCGGCAGGACGCCATATTCGCCGGCGAATCGTTCCACCGCCCCGGCGAGCATGACGCCTGGAATGTCATTGCCGGGAAAGATCAGCGGGCGTTCAAAGCCGCCGGTCGCAAGCACGACAGTCTTGGCGCGGATCGTCCAGTGACGGTGGCGCGGCTCGCCGCTTTCCGGGTTGGCCTTGTGGTCCGAAACGCGTTCCAGCGCTGCGAGTGTATTGCCGTCATAATAGCCCCACACCGTCGTGCGCGGCAAAAGCCGGACATTTTCCATGCCGGCAAGTTCGTCGGCCAGTTCGGCCGCCCATTCCGATGCCGGCTTTCCGTCGATCACGTCGCCCGACCATTTCGCCGTGCCGCCGAACGCCGCTTCGAGGTCGGCCACGATGACGCGCGCACCGTCCGACGCCGCAGCCTTCGCGGCCATGAGGCCGGCCGGCCCACCACCGACCACCAGCACGTCGCAAAACGCGTTCATGCGCTCGTAGCGCGCGGTATCGGCGGTCGTCCCGGCATGGCCGAGGCCGGCGGCGCGGCGGATGAAACGTTCGCAGAACATCCAGAAGCGCGTGCCCTTCAGCGGACCGATCACCGGTCCCATGAAGGTCTTATAGTAAAAGCCGGCAGAGATCAGCTTTCCGGCATACTGATTGATGGCGCCGACATCGAAAGCCAGCGATGGCGAACGGTTCTGGCTGACGGCATTCAACCCGTCGTAAATCTCGATCTCGGTGACAGGGATATTGGGTTCGCGGATGTCGCCCTTCAGCAACGTCACCAGTGCATTCGGCTCATCGATGCCGGCCGTCATGACGCCGCGCGGGCGGTGGTATTTGAATGAGCGGCCGAAGAGCGTCATGCCATTGGCGAGAAGCGCCGACGCAAGCGTGTCGCCGGCATGGCCGGTAAAGCTGCGCCCGTCGAAAGTGAAGCGGATAGTTCGCGTGCGATCGACGCGGCCGCCGGCGGAACTGCGGCGCGGACTCATGCCTTGCCTCCCTTCCGGCGTTCCAGGTGTTTCGGCTCGCCATGCTCGCGGGCGAAGCCGACGAAGCTGATGGCATGGGTAAGCGTGTTGCGGGTAACGAGAAGGTGCGCCCGACAGCCGCCGGAATGCTGCCAGAACTCGCGATGTTCGCCGGCGGTGTTTATCCGGTCATAGACATAGTCGTTCCAGGCCGCCTGGTCGGTCGAGGCGGGATCGGGACGCACGCGGTTGGCGTCGCCCTGATAGGTGTATTCGGAAAGATCGCGCGGGCCGCAATAGGGGCAGGTGATGAGCATTTTCTCTGGGACCTAATGCAGCCGGGGCGTCGCGCCCTGGCCCTTTTCGTCGACGATGAAGCCGCGCTTGAACCGATCGAGCGTCATTGCGGCATTGAATTTGTGCGGCCTGTCCTGCGCGATCGTGTAGGCGAAGCACCAGCCGGAAGCCGGCGTCGCCTTGAAGCCGCCGTAACACCAGCCGCAATTGAGATACATGCCAGGCAGGGGTCCCGTGGTGATGATCGGCGTGCCGTCCATCGACATGTCCATCAGCCCGCCCCAGGAGCGCAGGAGCCTGACGCGCGAGAGGCCGGGGAAAAGCGCAACCATCTCGGCCATGACTTCCTCGACGATCGGTAGATTGCCGCGCTGCGCATAGGTGTTGTAGCCGTCAATGTCGCCGCCGAAGACCATGCCGCCTTTGTCCGACTGGGTGACGTAGAGATGGCCCGCGCCAAAGGTCACGACGCTGTCCATGAATGGCTTCAGCCCTTCCGAGACGAACGCCTGCAGCACATGCGTCTCGATCGGCAGCCGGTCGATGCCGGCGAGTTTCATCACCGCGCCGGTATTGCCCGCGACGGCAACCGCCGTCTTCTTCGCCCTGATCTCGCCGCGCGTGGTGGTGACACCGACGATCCGGTCGCCGTCGCGCAGGAAGCCGGTCACTTCGCAATTCTCGATGATATCGACGCCGCGCCGGTCGGCCCCGCGTGCGAAACCCCAGGCGACCGCATCGTGCCGAGCCGTGCCGGCCCGCTTCTGGATCAATCCGCCGACGACGGGGAAACGGCCGCCGACCGAAATATCGAGCGCGGGAATGAAGCGCTTTATCTCGTCGGGCGTCATTAGTTCCGCGTCGATGCCGCAATGGCGCATGGAATTGCCGCGGCGCGCGAAATCGTCCAGTTGCGCCGGCGTATGGGCGAGGTTGAGGACGCCGCGCTGCGAGAACATCACATTGTAGTTGAGATCGTGGGAGAGATTCTCCCAGAGCTTCACCGAATGTTCGTAGAAATGCGAATTCTCCGGCAAGAGATAGTTCGAGCGGATCATCGTCGTGTTGCGGCCGATATTGCCCTGCCCGAGCCAGCCGCGCTCGAGCACCGCGACATTGGTGATGCCGTGCTCCTTGGCGAGATAATAAGCCGTCGAGAGACCGTGGCCGCCGCCGCCGATGATGATCACGTCATAGGAGGGCTTCGGATCCGGCTTGCGCCAGGCGGGCTTCCACTCCCTGTTTCCATGTAAGGCGTTGCGTAAAAGCGCGAATGCAGAATATTCCGCCATAATTTCCTGCCAGACCCAAGCTAAAGCGCGTCGCATCAAACGAGATACGTGATGCGCTTTATCCCTTGTTTTCAAGCATGTCGCTATCCCGAATCGGTTCCCATTGTCGGGCGACATGTCTTAGGGGACATGCGAACCTATAGGGGAGCAAGAGTGAACGAAAGCCAGGAAAGCGCCATGGCTTTTCGGAACGCCGACCTCGACAGCGAAGCGGGTAATGCCCTTGCCCGATTTGCTGGCCGCAGCTAACCATGGCGCCGGATCGGAACGGATAGCATTCGTGAAGATATCGCTCAGCAGGCTCTCTTCGGGTTTCTTGTGGCTGGCATTGTTGTTCTGCCTGCTTGCTGCGCCGTTCTCGGCATCGGCGGAGGACGCTTCGAACCGAAACGGCAATTCGTCCACGGTCCTGGCGGCGCAGCAGGCTGTCATCAATGATCTCGTCCAGAAGGCGGCGGGCTTCGAAGGGCAGGTCGACGAAGACTCCCATAGTGATTCCAAGCTCACCGATTTGCGGCTGGGTCTTCAACAGGTGGCGAGCGATCTCCAAAGCGCGATCACGGCGCTCAACACACGCCTGACCGAAATCGACGGTCGCCTCAAGCAATTGGGCAGTCCACCGGCGCCCGGCGCACCGGCCGAATCCCCCGATGTGACTTCCCAGCGCAACAATCTGACGAAGGAGAAGGACCAGGTAAACGCGCTGATCTCCAAGGCAGACGAAGCGCAGGCAAAGGCGAATCAGACCGCGGACAGGATAAGCGAGATTCGCCGCGATCTCTTCGCAAGGGCGATGTCGCGCCAGTACAACCTTGATTATTCGCTCAACCTGCAAACAGTGAAGGAATTCCGGCAGGAGCTTGGGAAACTCGGGCAATCCGTCGGGGCATGGGCAGTCTTTGTCATACAGAACAAAGTGCTTTCCGCACTCGCCGCGACCGCGCTCGCCTTTGCTGTTGCCCTGATCTTCCTGATCGGCGGACGCCGGGTTTTTGGCCATCTGATCGAGCCCAATCCCATGCGAACCGAAGTCTCCTATCTGGCGAGGCTTTCGGTGGCGTTCTGGTCAACCCTGCTGCCGACGCTGGCCGTCACGCTGTTTCTGTTCACGATTCTATATTTCTACAGCTATTTCAATGTCTTCCAGCCTGATATCGAGGAAATGGCGATAGCGCTCTGTTCGGCGTTTTCCACCCTCTTCTTCGTCTATCGCCTGTCGCGCGCCGTGCTCTCGCCGGACCTGCCGCAATGGCGGCTTCTCGGCGTGGAGCCGCATGCCGGCCATGTCCTTATTCGACTGGCGAATGGTATGGCGTTCGCGGTCGCCGCCGATTTCGTGCTCGGCCGCTTCAACCAGATACTCCATTCTCCGCTCTCGCTCACGGTCGCGAAAAGCTTTGTCGCGACGATGGCCGTCGGTGTGCTTGTTATCTTCGTCGGATTGGTCAAGCCGTTTTCCGACGCGGAGGGGAGGCCGAGGAGGTGGCCTGCGGCCTTCCGCACCTTTCTTTTCCTGCTGGGCGCCGTCACGCTGGCAGCCGCGCTGCTTGGCTATATCGGCTTCGCGCGCTTCCTGGCGCAACAGACCGTCATCACCAGCGCGATCCTGATCACGATGTATATCGGCCTGCTGAGCGCGCGCGCCGTATCGCAGGAAGACGCCTTCTCCAATACGACGATCGGCCAGCGCCTGCGGGAAAAATACCATCTTGACGACGCCACGCTCGATCAGATGGCGCTAGCCATCGGCGTTTTGATCAATCTCCTCACGCTCTTATGGGGGATTCCACTCATCCTGCTGCAATGGGGATTTCATTGGGCGGACATACGCGGTTGGGGCTATCGGCTCGCATCGGAAATCCGCATCGGTTCGTTTTCCTTTTCCCTGACAGGGATCGCCACCGGCATACTGATCTTCGTCATCGGTTATTTCATCAGCCGCTGGTTCCAGAACTGGATCGACGGCACGGTCATGTCGCGGCGAAGGGTGGATTCGGGCGTCCGCGATTCGATCCGCACCGCGATCGGCTATGCCGGTGTCGCCATCGCCGCGTTGATCGGCATTTCGGTTGCGGGCATCAACCTTTCGAGCCTCGCCCTTGTCGCCGGCGCACTCTCCCTCGGCATCGGCTTCGGCTTGCAGAACATTGTCTCGAACTTCGTTTCAGGTTTGATCCTGCTTGCCGAACGTCCCTTCAAGGTGGGGGACTGGATCGTGTCGGGAAGCACCTCCGGCATCGTCAAGAAGATCAGCGTCAGGGCAACCGAGATCGAGACGTTCCAACGGCAGAGCGTCATTCTTCCGAATTCGGAGTTGATCAATTCGGCGGTGGGCAACTGGACCCACCGCAATAGGCTCGGACGGCTCGAGATCCCGGTCGGTGTCGGACAGCGTTCCGATGCCCGCCGCATCCATGAAATTCTCCTGAACATCGCCAAGGGCCATCCTATGGTGCTGAAGAATCCGGAACCCTTCGTGCTGTTTTCCGGCTTTGGCGACTTCACGCTCAATTTCGAGATCCGGATCTATCTTGGCGACGTGATGAATCAGGGGACGGTGCAGAACGATATCCGGTTCGCCATCCTCGATGCCTTTGCGGCGGAGGGGATTGAAATGCCGTTTCCACAGCGGGATATATGGATTCGTTCCGCGGGGGCCGCGCCGGCGCGGGAAGAGGATGTTCTGAAGACGGCGGTGGCAAACGGCGCGCCTGTGACGCCTAAGCCTGTTGAGGCGGTCTGATGCACCGATATCGGTCGTGTTTCGCACTCCCATAGTTTGTCAGGATCAGAACCCAGCCGAGGTGTCGAAGATGGGCAGCGTCTACAAATCTCTATGGCTTGCCGCCTTGGCCGTGGTCCTCGCTGCGCCCGGCGCCGATGCGGCAAGCGTGATCAACAAGGACGCCACCAGCCAGACGATCGTCGTCGATGACGGCAGCGGGCGATCGGAGATCAGCATTCCGGCTGGAGCGAGCGTGGACGTTTGCCAAAACGGTTGCCTCATCACTTTTCCGGATGGTGAAAACCAGGCGTTGACCGGTGCCGAGATCGTTGAGATCACGGCTACTTCCGTATCCATGCAGTAAATCGGGCCGCCAAGCTTTAAAAGTCGAGCGGTTTTGCCAAGCCTTTATTAGCCTTGTGCTCAATTGGGCCGTTTTTAAGCGGGCCGATTCAGTATTCGGAAGCATCCGCCGCCTATACCCGTCCGCAAGCGCCCGCCAAGCGGCGCAATCGAACAAGGTAGGGCAACATGGACGCGCATTCCGATCGCAATGCGATACCTTTGGTCGTCGATCTCGACGGCACGCTCATCGCGACCGATCTTTTGTGGGAGGGGCTGTTTCTGCTTGTCCGCAGGAACCTTCTACATCTGTTCCTCATCCCCTACTGGATCGCTGTCGGCGGCCCATGCCGCCTGAAGAACGAGATTGCCGCGCGCGTGACGATCGACGCCGAGATGCTTCCATACCGCCCGGAACTCATGGCGCGCCTGAGGGAAGAAAAGGCCAATGGCCGGCGCATCGTCCTCGCAACCGGCACGCCGGCGAAATTCGCGCAGGCGATCGCTGATCATCTAGGCGTCTTCGAGGCCGTATTCTGTACGGATGAAGCCAACAATCTGACCTCGCGGCGCAAGGGCTCGCTGCTCGTCAAGACCTATGGCGACGGGGGCTTCGACTATGCCGGCAACAGCCGCCACGATGTCGCTGTCTTCGATGTGGCGCGGCAAGCGATCGTCGTCGCTCCGGACCGCAGCGCCGCCCGTTGGCAAAAGGCGCATGGAGGCGAGCTTTTCCCATCCCGCAAGCCGAACTGGAAAACCATCCTGCGCATGCTGCGCGTCCACCAATGGCTGAAGAACACGCTGATCGTCGTACCGACGATCCTCAACCATCAATATCTCAACCCAGCGCTGCTTTTCGCCTGCTTCCTCGCCTTCGTCTCGTTCAGCGCGGCCGCCTCGGCGATCTATATCGTCAACGATTTTTTCGACGCCTCGCTCGATCGCCGTCATCCGACCAAAAAGAACAGGCCCTTTGCCAGCGGTCTTCTTTCCGTGCCCTTCGGATTGGGCGTCTCGGCCTGCCTGGTCGTTCTCAGCTTTGCGATCGCCGCGTTTCTTTCGCCGCTCTTCATGCTGGTGCTTGCCGGCTATCTCCTGATGACGACGGCCTATTCCGTCGCCATCAAGCGGATGCTGCTGATCGACGTCTTCACGCTCGCAACCCTTTACACCATGCGCATCCTGGCCGGCGCGGCGGTGACGCAGATACCGGTCTCCTTCTGGCTGCTTGCCTTTTCGATCTTCTTCTTCCTCTCGCTCGCCCTGGTGAAGCGCTACGTCGAACTCGACGGGACGGAGATCGAAAGAGGGGTGCGCATCGCCGGTCGCGGCTACAGGATGGAAGACCGGGACATCATCGCTCAGGGCGGGGTCGCGGCCGCCTTCGGCTCCGCGATGGTGCTTGCGCTTTATATCGACGGCAACAGTGTCCGCCAGCTCTACGAATATCCCTGGATGATATGGCCGCTCGCGCCGGCCGTCCTCTACATCACCCTGAGAATCTGGGTTCTCGCACGGCGCAGCGAGATGCATGACGATCCCGTCGTCTTCATCATCAGCGACTGGCGCAGCCAGATCGTGATCCTGATCGGCGCCATCCTTCTCGCCATCGCCGGGCTGTAGCGATGGCGACGTCATTCTCCAGTTTCGGCCGCAATGTCGCTGAAACGCGGCGCTCGTTGCCCGTACCGGCAGCCGTCGCGCTCCTGCGGACGGGTAACGTGGAGCCTGGCTCGCTGCTGGCCTATGGCAATGGCCGCACCTATGGCGACAGCTGCCAGAATGTCGGCGGCAGCGTCATCGACATGCGGCCTGCGAACCGCGTCCTCTCCTTCGATGCCGAAAGCGGCCTGCTTGAAGCCGAAGCCGGCCTCCTCCTGTCGGACATCATTGCGCATGTCGCGCCGCACGGCTGGTTTCCGGCCGTCCTGCCGGGGACGCAATATGTGACCCTCGGCGGAGCCATCGCCAATGACGTGCACGGCAAGAATCATCATGCCCAGGGTACCTTCGGGTGCCACGTCGAATCGCTGTTTCTGCTCCGCTCCGACGGGCAGACCTATCGCTGCAGCCGCACGACCAATGCTACGCTGTTCAGCGCCACCGTGGGCGGTATGGGGCTGACGGGCTTGATCCAGTCGGCAAGGATCAGGCTGCGCCGGATTTCTTCTCCCGACCTCTTGCAGACGGTGCGGCCCTTCTCCTCGCTCGACGAATATTTCGCGCTTGCGGAAGCTGCCGACGATGCCAACGAATATGCCGTAGCGTGGGTGGACCAGCTGGCGAGCGGCGCGCGCGAAGGTCGCGGCATCCTGTTGACCGCCAACCATGCGCACGTATCACCGGCTCGTCCGAAAGCCGAGCGTCGCCAATTTTCGATTCCGTTCCGTCCTCCTTTCACCGTTCTGAACCGGCCGTTTCTGAAGCTGTTCAACGCGGCCTATTATCGCGGCAAGGTGAGAGTCGGCGACATTCATCTCACGCAATGGCGAAGCTTCTTCTTTCCGCTTGACGGAATCCGCCACTGGAACCGCCTCTATGGCCCGGGAGGGCTGTACCAGCACCAAAGCGTCTTGCCACCGGAAGCGGCCCAGATCGGGGTCAAGGCGATGCTCGCGGTGAGCCGCGAAGCGGGCGAGGGCTCTTTTCTCACCGTGCTGAAACGATTTGGCGCGACGCGTTCGCCGGGAATCCTGTCCTTTCCACGCCAGGGCTACACTCTGACGCTTGATTTTCCGAACCGCGGCGGCCGCACGCTGGCGCTTCTCCGTGAGCTCGACCGCATCGCGATCGCGTCGGGCGGCACCGTCAACCCCTACAAGGACGCCCGTATGGACGAGCACGTCTTTCAGGCGTCCTTCCCGAATTGGCGCGCGCTCGAAAGCCTGCGTGATCCGGCCTTTCTCTCCGATTTCTGGCGGCGTACGGCGCTCAAGCTGAAGGGCACGGAAGAGTATGCACATGCGGCGGAATAAGTAAATTTGAAGACAATTATGCTTTACGAACTATTAACTCGTTAATTTACGCAATTTGAATCAATTTCTTCATCAATACTTTCTGATCATCTACTATGAAGGAAGCGGCGCGGAAACTATCATGAAATATATCGGCTTCATCCTCTTCACCGTCATGACCAATGCGGCGGCCCAGCTCATGCTCAAGCAGGGCATGATGAGCATGGCCCCGCTCAACTTCGAAGGGGTCAACCCGATCCTGAAGCTCTTTCAGGTCGTCTTCAATCCCTGGGTTTTCTTCGGTCTTTGCACCTTCGTCATCTCCATGGGGTCGCATCTGTTCGTGCTGTCGAAGGTCGAGCTTTCCTTCGCCTATCCCTTTCTGAGCCTTGCCTATGTGGCCGTGGCGGTCTTTGCGTATTTCATCTTCCGCGAGGATTTAAACGCGTTTCGTATCGCCGGCATCGCCTGCATCTGCGCCGGCACGGTGCTGATCGCGCAGAGCGGTTCGGGCCTCAGCCATCGCGGCCCCGACCAGACGACTGCTTCCATCGCATCCCAGAATTCGCAGACAGAAGAGCTCGCACAATGAGACATGTCATTTTCGGCGGCGACGGTTTTGTCGGCCGTCATCTCGCCCCAAAACTTCTCGCCGAAGGCGAGGAGGTGATCGTCGCCGATATCGCCAACAACCGTCTGCCGCATTATCGCGAGGCGCGGCACGTCTATTGCGATGTCACCGAACCGGCGTCGATCGCCGCGCTGGGGTTAAAACCCGACGACATGGTCTACAATTTGTCGGCCAAGATGCTGTCGCCGATCCAGGTGCGCGCCAAGCGCCACGAGTTTTTCTTCCCCGTTAATTATCAAGGCACCGAGAACATCATGCTGGCCATGGACAAGGCCGGTGCGCCGAACCTCGTCCATTTCACTACCGACATGATCTACGGCCACACCGTGATGCATCCGATGACGGAGGAGCATCCGGTGGCGCCGCTGGGCGAATACGGCCTCTCGAAACTCAGGACCGAGGAACTGGCGGCGGTCTGGCGCGAGCGCGGCATGAACATCTCGCTCTTCCGGCCGCGCCTCATCATCGGGCCCGGCCGTCTCGGCATCCTCGAAAAGCTCTTCAAGCTGATCGACTGGAATCTGCCGGTGCCGATGATCGGTTCGGGGAAAAACCCCTACCAATTCATCTCGGTCTTCGATTGCGCCGAAGCGGCGCGGCTCGCCTGGAAGGCCGGCGTTCCGAACGAGGCTTACAATCTGGGTTCCCTCAATCCGCCGCCGGTCAGGAAATTGCTCGGCGACCTCATCCGCCATGCCGGATCGAAATCCATGCTGCTGCCGACGCCCGGCTGGGCGGTGAAGCGCACGCTCGACCTGCTCGACCTGTTGAACATGCCGATCATGGACCCCGAACAATATCTGATCGCCGACGAGGTCTGCGTGCTCGACGTGTCGAAGGGCGAACGCGAGTTGGGCTGGGTGCCGCAATATCGCGACGAGGACATGCTCATCGCCGCCTACAGCGAATATCGCGCCGGCAAGGACGGCCGCGCCGTGGCGGCGCAGCAAATCGCCGCCGAATAGGGGAAAGACAATGACTGTAATGATCAAGCTTGAAACCCGTTCGGCGCGTGCGGTAATGGATCCGCCGTCGCTTTCTCCGGTGATCGCCAAGCCGGAACTGATCACGGTCGAGCAGGCGAAGGCGCTCGACATCGCCCGCATCACCGATCTTTTCAAGGCTCATGTGAATCCGGGCCAGTTGCATTTCATGAAGCTGCTCGGCTTTCACAAGGTGAAGATCGAGCGCGCGGAAGGCATGTACTACATCGACCAGAATGGCCGGAAGATCCTCGACTTTTTCGGCGGTTTTGGTTCGCTCGCCTTCGGCCATAATCATCCCCGCATCCTGGAAGCGCGGAAGAAATTCCAGGAAGAGAAGCGGCAGGAGATCGCCATCGCCTTCATGTCGCAATATGCCTCGGCGCTTGCGTACAATCTGGCGCAATGCTCGCCGGGCGACCTCGATATGGTCTTTCTCGGCTCGTCGGGCTCGGAAGCGATGGAAGCGGCGGTGAAGGTCGCCGAGCGCGCCGCCGGCCCGAAGCGGCCGAAGGTCGTCTATGCGGAAAACTCCTTCCACGGCAAGACGAAGGGCGTGCTCGCCATCACCGACGGCGCGCTTTACCGTGGCGAGTTCAAGGTCGCGGACAATACGGTCCGCGTTGCCTTCGGCGACATCGAGGCGGTGGAGAACGCCTTCCGTTCCGATCCCGAGATCGGCGTCATCGTGCTCGAAACCATCCAGGGCGGTGGCGGCATCGTCTCCGCGCCGGACGATTTCTGGCCGAAGCTCAGGGCGCTCTGCGACAGATATGGCGTTCTGTGGGTCGCCGACGAAGTCCAGTGCGGCTATGGCCGCACTGGCCGGTTCTATGCCTTCGAGCATTACGGCGTCGTGCCGGATGTCACGGCGCTGGCGAAGTCGCTCGGCGCCGGCAAGGCGGCCGTCGGCGCCATGATCGCGAAACGTGATGTCTACATGAAGGCCTATGGCACGCCGAAGACGGCGCTGATCCACGCCATGGCGACCTTCGGCGGCATCGGCGAGGCCTGCGTAACGGCGATCGAGGGGTTGAACGTCCTCTATGACGAAGGACTGATCGATAATTCGGCCGCGACCGGCGCCTATCTCATCGAGCGCCTCACTGCGCTGAAGGCGAAATATCCTAAAATCATCAAGGATGTGCGTGGCCGCGGCCTGATGGTCGGCCTGGAATTCCACGATTTCTCGCAGACCCTGCCGACGGTCTTGCGGCCCGTCGTCAGCGTACTTGACGATAAGCTCAAGGGATCGCTCTCGGGCTTTGTCGGCTCGCTGCTGCTGCGCGATTACGGCGTGCTTGTCGCCTTCACCGAATACAACCGCAACGTCATCCGGCTCGAACCGCCGCTGATCTGCGAGAGGGAGCATGTCGACAGCTTCGTCGATGCGTTCGATGATCTCCTTTCCCGCGGCATCGTCGGCATCGTCAAGGACTTCGTGAAGAGCCAGGTTAAATGACTATGCTTGTAAGGGAAGAGGCCGCCGCCAATCCTCTCGACCGCCTGGCCGACGCCTCATTGTCGGTGGGGACGAGCTTCTACAGCCGTTTCGCGGTACAGATCGGCGCGATAGCCTTTGGGCTTTACGTGCTGCTGGTCGCGGCCTCGGCGATCGTCATGCCTGATGCCAATTGGGATATGATCCCTTATCTCGCCGTCGCGGAGGAAAGCCGCTTCCCCGACGCGCAGCAATTGCATGACTATGCCTACAGCACGATCAAGGCGGGTGTGACGGCCGAGCAATATGCGGCATTGACGACCAACGATCCCTATCGCGTGCATATGGCCGAGGATCCGGAAGCCTTCCGCTCGATGCTCAGCATGTACAGGATCAAATTCCTTTATGCGGAAATCCTGTCCGCGCTTTCGCACGTGATGTCGCCGGTCGCGGCGATCCGCCTCGTCTCGGTTTTGTCGGCGCTTGCCTTCGGTGCCATCGTGCTGTTCTGGCTTCATATGGAGGGCGCGCTTGCGCTTGCGCCGCTTGTGGGAGCCGTGATGATCGTCGCCGGGTTCAGCGACGCGGCGCGGATGGGAACGCCCGATATCCTGGCTTCGGTCGCGATGCTGGGCGGCGCCTTCGCCTATATGAGAAAGCGCGAAGCGGCTGCCGCCTTGCTGCTGTTCCTCGCCTATCTGGTTCGTCCCGACAATCTCGCTTTTCTGGGCGTGTTCGCGGTGCTCCTTGTGGCATTCCGCCAATGGAGTTGGGGTGCGCTTGCGGCTTTTGTGGCCGCTTTTGTCACCTATGTCCCGATCGCGCATTGGGCCGGTCATCCCGGCTGGTGGCCGCATCTTTATTTTTCCAGCATCCAGCAGCAGATGAGTATGGATAATTTCCATCCGGCCTTTTCGCTTGCACTCTACCTGAAGGCTTTCGCCAATGCCGTGGTTCGCGCCGTCACCCAGGATACATGGGTCGGCGTCTCGATCCTTGCGCTCGGCGTCTGGTATGTCTGCGATAGAGCCGGCTTCAGGCTCGGCCGGCGCGCCGGCCTGTTGTTCGCTGCCCTGGTATTCGGAACGCTTGCCAAATTCGTGGTCTTTCCGATCCACGAGACGCGCATTTATCTCCCGGCGCTGATCCCGCCCTTTCTCATTCTCGCCGTGCCGCTCGTGGCGCTCCATCAGGCAGCATATCGCTCGCTAAAGCATTGAACGGTGCAGCGCAGCGCGCCGGAAAAATCGTCGCGCTGTTTTCTCGCGGTGTCGCAAACAGGCTGCAATCCGGTCGCATCGCCTTATAGTGTGCCCGAAATTTTAGTTCGGAGCAGCGGGATATGGCAGGTTTTCCGGCAAAGGCGAGAGTCGTCATCATCGGCGTCGGCGGCATCGTCGGCGCGTCGGTCGCTCATCATCTGGTCGAGCGTGGCTGGGATGACATTGTAGGCATCGACAAGTCGGGCATCCCGACCGATATCGGCTCAACGGCGCATGCCTCCGACTTCTGCTATATGACCAGCCATGATTTCCTCTCCTGCTGGACGACGCTCTATTCCGTCGATTTCTACGAGAAGATGGGCCATTACGCCCGTGTCGGCGGACTGGAAGTCGCGCGCGTCGGCGACGACGCCCGCATGGACGAGATCAGGCGCAAGGTCACGTCGGGCAAGGCCTTCGGCACGAACGTCCGCCTGGTCGAACCGAAGGAAATCAAGGAAAAATTCCCTCTGATCGAGGAGGACAAAGTACAGGGCGGCATGTGGGACCCCGATGCCGGCCTGGTCATTCCCCGTTCGCAGACCGTCGCCGGCAAGCTGATCGACCAGGCGGAAACCGCCGGCAAGCTCAGAACCTTCGCCAACACGCCAGCCAAATCGCTGGTCATCGAGAACGGCCGCATAAAGGGCGTCGTCACCGATCGCGGCGCCATTTATGCCGATTACGTCGTTGTCTGCGCCGGCATCTGGGGCCGGCTGATCGCCGAAATGGCGGGCGAGGACCTGCCGATCATGCCGATCGACCATCCGCTGACCTTCTTCGGTCCCTACAAGGAGTTCGCCGGCACCGGCAAGGAGATCGGCTATCCATTGATGCGCGACCAGGGCAATTCCGCCTATATGCGCGACACCGGCGACCCGGCGACGTCGGAAGGCGGCATGATCGAATGGGGCTATTACGAGGAGACCAGTCCGCGCCTCGTCCATCCGCGCGACCTGCTCGAAAAGGAACAGGCGCGGTTGTCGCCGTCGCAGCGCGATCTCGACATGGAGCAGATCATCGAGCCGCTGGAGAAGGCAATCGAGCTGACGCCGATCCTCGGTGAACTCGGTTATGACGAGCGGCGCTCCTTCAACGGCCTGTTGCAGGTGACGGCCGACGGCGGCCCGTCGATCGGCGAAAGCCAGAAGGTGAGGGGGCTCTGGTACGCCGTCGCCATCTGGGTCAAGGATGCGCCGGGCATGGCCAAGCTGGTCGCCGACTGGATGACGGACGGCCGCACGCCCATCGATCACAATCGCATCGATTATGCCCGCTTCTATCCGCACCAGCTTGAGGAGAAATTCGTCGAAGGCCGCTGCACCGAGGCGGCGCAGAAGGTCTACAATCCCGCCATCCATCCGCGCGAACCCTACGCCACGGGCCGCAATATCCGCCGTTCGCCCTTCTGGGAGCGCGAAAAGGAACTCGGCGGCTATTTCATGGAGTTGGGCGGCTGGGAGCGCGCGCATGGCTACGCCTCTAACGAGCATCTCCTGGAAAAATACGGCAACCGCGTGCCGGTGCGCGAGAATGAGTGGGATAACCGCCATTTCTGGCGCGTCTCCAATGCCGAGCATCTGGCGCTGTCGGAGGATTGTGGCATCATCAATCTCTCGCATTTTGCCATCATCGATGTCGAAGGGCCTGACCATGTCGCGCTGATGGAATATCTCTGTGCGGCAAAGATCGGCGGCGACAATCTGATCGGCCGGGGCATCTACACGCATTTCCTCGACGATGAGGGCATGGTGCGGGCCGACCTGACGGTGATCCGCATGGCCGACCGCTGCCGTGTCATCGACGGCGCCGATGCCGGCCCGCGCGACTTCAATTACATGAAGCGTATCGCCGCCGACAAAGGTTTTGACGTCACAATCACCGACGTGACGGAAAAATACGTCACGCTGGGCATATGGGGTCCGAATGCGCGCGCGACGTTGCGGAAGGTCGTGGAAGATCCGGACGGCCTGTCAGTGGAGAATTTTCCTTTCGCCGCGATCAAGCCGATCCGCATCGCCGGCAAGGACGTGACCGCCTTCCGCCTCTCCTATGTCGGCGAGCAGGGTTGGGAACTGCACATGAAATATGAGGACGGCCTTGCGGTCTGGGATGCGCTGCGCGCGACCGGCGTGATCCCGGTCGGTGTCGAGACCTATGCCAATACACGCCGCATGGAGAAGAGCCTCCGGCTGCAGAACGCCGACCTCCTGACGGAATACAATCTCTACGAGGCCGATCTCGCCCGCCCGAAGGTCAAGGAGGCGGACTTCCGCGGCAAGGCGAAGCATCTGGAATACCGCGCCCGTGATCACCAGCCGGCGATGCTCTGCACACTGGTGATGACCGAAAACAGGGATTCGAAGGGTGTGGCCCGCTATCCCGTCGGCAATATGCCGGTACTGGACCCGGAAACCGGCGAGACGCTGGTCGATGAACTTGGCCGCCGCTCCTACACGACCTCCGTTGCCTTCGGTCCGACGATCGGCAGGAACATCGCGCTCGCCTACCTGCCCTGGGCCTATTGCCAGGAAGGGCGCAAGCTTCAGGTGGAATATTTCGGCGAGACCTATCCCGTCGAAGTGGCTGCCGTCGGCTATAAGCCGCTCTACGATCCGGAGAACCTCAAGCCGAGAAGTTAAGATGTGTGTTGCGTCCTTCGAGGCTCGGCCTTTGGGCGAGCACCTCAGGATGAGGAAAGTTTGCGCTGGCCTCTGGAGCAAGGAAGGGCACCGGTCGTCCTCATCCTGAGGTGCTCGCGGAGCGAGCCTCGAAGGACGCACCCAAGCGCTCTCCAAATCGTGAAGCGGCGGCGCTGCCGGAAGGCTTTTCGCCCTCGCTGGAAGGCCTAAATTGCCTCGCCATGGCGCTTTCGTCGGCTCTTTGGCTGGTCCTTTTGGCCGCAGGTTGGGCGGTTGCTGCGCCGAACGTGGCGCGCGCGGATGAAACGGTCGACGTGGAGCTCATCCTGGCGGTCGACGTATCGCTTTCCATGTCCCCCGAGGAACTGGAAATCCAGCGACATGGCTATGCGGCGGCGATGGCCGACAAGCAGGTGATCGACGCGATCCTCGACGAGGCGAATGGCAGGATCGCCGTCACCTATATCGAATGGGCAGGCATACACACGCAGCGCATTATCGTGCCCTGGACGATCATCGCCAGCAAGGCGGATGCGGATGCCTTCTCTGCCAGGCTCACGTCGGAAGTGCCGCAATCGGCCCGTCGCACGTCGATATCGAGCGGTATTCTCTTCGCCACCGATCTTTTCGCCGAGAGCGGCCTTCATGCCGTGAAGCGCGTCATCGACGTGTCGGGCGACGGTCCCAACAATGAAGGCGGCCCCGTCACCGAGGCGCGCGACAAGGCGGTTGCTCAAGGCATCATCATCAACGGGCTGCCTTTGATGACGAACAACGGCTACATCAGCGCTTATGATCTCAAGGATCTGGACAAATACTATGCCAATTGCGTCGTCGGAGGTCCGGGTTCGTTCATGGTGCCTGTCAATGACTGGAAGCAATTTCCCGAGGCGGTGAGACGAAAGCTGGTGCAGGAACTCGCCGGACCGGTCCCGCCTGCGGCAGAGCCGCCCATCGTCAAGGTGGCGGAAAAGACAGGCTATAATTGTCTCGTCGGCGAGCAAATGTGGGGCAACGGCCCCTGGAATCTCGACACCAAGTGAATTTCTCGTACCGGCCGAAATGGCCGTTGTCTTCCCTATCCCATCGGCTTTATTGACAAGCCGCGACGCGTCTGTGACAGATTTTCATCGACAACGACTATAGGGGAACCAACGTGAAAAAAATCGGGCTTTTTGCAGCTGCCGCCCTGGTGACGGCGGGCATGACTGTTCCTGCGTTCGCCGCGACCAAGGTCGCGATCGGCATCAGCGGCTGGACCGGGTTCGCGCCTCTGACGCTCGCCAAAGCGGAAGGCATCTTCGAGAAAAACGGCCTCGACGTCACCCTGAAGAAGGTGCCGCAGGCGAGCCGCCCGCTCGCCATTGCAAGTGGCGATCTGCAATGCGCCGCGACGACGGTCGAGACCTGGATGGTCTGGAACGAAAGCGGCGTCGCCACCAAGCAGATTTTCAAGCTCGACAAATCCTTCGGCGCCGATGGCCTCGTCGCGCGCAACAATATCAAGACGGTCAAGGATCTGAAGGGCAAGACCGTCGCCGCGTCCGCGCCGGGCACATCACCCTATTTCCTTTTGGCCTGGATCCTGAACAAGAATGGCCTTTCCACGAAGGACGTCAACGTCGTCAATCTCGAGCCGGATGCCGCGGCACAGGCCTTTCTCGCCGGCCGGAACGACGCGGCCTCGACCTATGAGCCGTTCCTGTCCTCCGTGCGTGACAAGCCGGACCAGGGTCATATCCTGGCGACCACCCTCGATTATCCGATGATCATGGACACGGTCGGCTGCACGCCGGCCTTCCTGAAGGCCAATCCCGGGGCCGCCAAGGCGTTGGCCGACAGCTATTTCGAGGCACTCGACATGATCAAGAAGGAACCCGAAAAGTCCGACAAGGTAATGGGCGCCGACGTGAAGCAGTCGGCCAAGGAATTCGCCGACTCGGCCAAATATCTGCGCTGGGCGGACCGCGATGAAAACAAGAAGTTTTTCAATGGGGAATTCCAGGAATTCTCCACCACCGCGGCGAAGCTTCTGATGTCGATGGGGCTCCTCAAGACGATGCCGGACATCTCCTCGCTCGCGGACACCAGCGCGTTCGAGTGACGGTTTACAGACACGCGGCGGTTTGATATCGCCGCGCGTCTTCCAGGCCGTGGTCCGGAAAGGCGGTTGCTGGCTTTCCGAAAGATCGCGCTCGAATGAAAAGACAAAGACGGATCATGCCGCGTCCCCTTGAGCCCGTTTCGCCGGCGCTTCGCGCCGTGCTGGGCATTTCCTTTTTCGTGATCTTCATCGCCTTCTGGTCGTGGATGACGTTCGGCGGCCATGTCGCCCGTATCTTCCTCGCCGATCCTCTCAGCATGTTGCGCGATGGATGGCGGCTGCTCGTCGAAGATAATTTCCTTCTCGACATCGGCATCACCATGTGGCGCGTCTTCGGCGGCTTCATCCTGGCCGCGGTCGTCGCCGTGCCGCTCGGCATCATGATGGGAGCCTGGAAACCGGTCGAAGCCTTTCTTGAGCCTTTCGTGTCCTTCGCCCGCTATCTGCCGGCATCCGCCTTCATCCCGCTTCTCATCCTTTGGGCGGGTGTCGGCGAGGTCGAGAAATTGCTTGTCATCTTCGTCGGCTCGGTCTTCCAGTTGATCCTCATCATCGCGGTTGCCGTCGGCAACACCCGCCGCGATCTCGTGGAAGCCGCCTATACGCTCGGTTCCACCAGCAGGGGCATCGTCAGGCGCGTCATTGTGCCGGCGAACGCGCCGGAGATCGCCGAAACGCTCAGGCTGGTGCTCGGCTGGGCCTGGACCTATGTGATCGTCGCCGAACTGATCGGGTCGTCTTCCGGCATCGGCTATATGATCATCAACAGCCAGTCACGCCTACAGACGGGCCAGATCATCTTCGGCATCATCGTCATCGGCCTCATCGGCCTCGTTTCGGACACCGCCTTCAAGGCGCTGAACCGCAAGCTCTTCCCCTGGAGCCTGGCGTGATGGCAAAGAACGCCAAGCTTCTGGTCGAAAAGGTCTCGCGCAGCTTCCCCGGTGTCCGTGGCGGGACGCCGGTAAGGGCCCTGCTGCCGGTCGATCTCAGCGTCGCGGAGAACGATTTCATCACCATTCTCGGGCCGTCAGGCTGCGGCAAATCCACGCTTCTGCGCATCATCGCCGGCCTCGACCATCCGAGCGAGGGGCGCGTGCTGCTCGATGGGCGGGAGGTGCGCGGGCCCGGCCCGGATCGCGGCATGGTGTTTCAGTCCTACACGCTTTTTCCCTGGCTGACGGTCGCCGAGAACATCGCTTTCGGCTTGCGCGAGAAAGGTGTCCCCGAGGCACGGCGCAAGGAGATCGTCGCGAACTACATGCAGCTTGTCGGCCTGAAAGGCTTCGAGAATCACTGGCCGAAGCAGCTTTCAGGCGGCATGCAACAGCGCACGGCGATTGCACGCGCGCTCGCCAACGATCCCGAAATCCTGCTTCTCGACGAGCCGTTCGGCGCGCTCGACAACCAGACGCGCGGCCTGATGCAGGAACTTCTCCTCGGCATATGGGAGAGAGAGAAGAAGACAGTGCTTTTCGTCACGCACGACATCGAGGAAGCGATCTTCATGGCCTCGCGCGTCGTCGTGATGAGTGCTCGCCCCGGTCGCATCAAATCCGATGTCGCTGTCGACCTGCCGCATCCGCGCTCTTATACGATCAAGACAAGCCCGGAATTTTCGGAATTCAAGGCGAGGCTGACGGAGGAGATCCGCGTCGAGGCCATGCAGGCCGCCGAGGCACACTGAGAGGAAAGGTGCAGGAACAGACCTTTCGCTGGGGTATGGTCGGTGCTGGCGCGATCGCGCGCCAATTCGCGGCGGACCTGAAATATGCAGGGCAGATGCAGATCGCCGCTGTGTGCTCGCGGAATACCGAAAGCGCGGACGTATTCCGCACTCTGACCGGAGCGGCAAGGGCTTATACCGTGCTCGGTAACATGCTCGCTGATCCCGGGGTCGACGCCGTCTATATCGCGACGCCGAACCATCTCCATGTTGAACAGGCTGTCCCGGCTCTCCAGGCGGGCAAGCCGGTTCTGGTCGAGAAGCCGCTCGCCACGACGGTTCGCGAAGCCGAAGCGATGGCGGCCACCGCGGCAGAAAGCGGTGTTCTTCTCATGGAGGGGCTCTGGACGCGGTTCCTGCCTGCGGTTGACGCGGTCAGGGCAATGCTGGCCGAACGGGTCATCGGGGATGTCCTCCGCGTAAAGGGCGAACTCGCCTATTTCCATGTTGAAGAGCCCGGGACCCGGTTCTTCGACCCGGTGCTGGGCGGAGGGGCCGCGCTTGACCTCGGCGTTTATCTCCTGTCGCTCGCTATAGACCTCTTCGGCGCGCCGGAAAGCGTTGATGGCCGGTGGCAGGCCGCAAGGAGCGGCGTCGACCGCCGCACCGATTTTCGCCTGCGTTTCGCCAGTGGTGCGGAGGCAGAGCTTTCCTGCGGCTTTGACCGCGATGGCGACAATGCCTTCACGATCGTCGGGTCGAAGGGGGCAATCCGGCTCCATCCGCCTTTTCTGAAGGCGCAGCAATTGACCCTTTTTAGCGCGCCTCTGCGTGGTCTTGCAGGCGTTGGCGGCCTTGCCGGCAAGGCGCTGGCGCGGTTTCCCGTTCCCGGCGTGGAACGAAGAAGCTTTGCCTTTCCGGGTGGGGGCTTGCAGTTCGAGGCGGCAGCCTTCACCCGATCCGTAGGGCAGGGAGAACGCCAGAACGACGTGATGCCGGTGAAAGACAGCATCGCCGTCCTGAAGCTCGTCGAGGCGGTCAAAGCCCGGCCACCGGAAAATTCCCGTTGAAAGTGGAGTGCAGGCGGTAAGTCGCTGGCTGCTTGCCGGCGTTGGACAGGGCGAGCGCGATTTCAGTGATGTGGAGCGCTACATTGCCGGAAAAGAAGGGCGATTTTCCCTCGGCAATCGCGGCGGCCTGCGCGGCGATGCCGCCGCAAAAATCGATGCGGGAGGGATAGTGCGGTAAGCGCCGCTTGTCCCTTGCGACGGCAAGGCGGCGTCCCGGAGCGCGCCTGAACGGCAGGGCTCTTCCCCATTCATGCTCGATACGGCTGATCAGCCTGTCCGCCAATGACCGTTTCTCGCCAGCGCGTTCGATATGGACCGAAGACGTATAGTCCCAGAGATCGCGGACATGGATCGCGCCCTTCTCGCCAAGGATCGTCATCGACCTGTCGCGCGGCGCGGAAAGCCCCGATGTCAGCCGCGCTACCGTGCCCGAACGGAAATTCAGGCAGCCGACGGAGAAGTCGGGACCGAGCGCCGGCGCGTTGCCGTCCTGTCCCTTATCCGGAAAAGCGAGCGTCGAGAAAGCCGTCATCGTCTCCACCGGCCCGAAGAGCGAGACGAGCCAGGCGAGCGCATAGCCGGCATGTTCGAGCGTGCAGCCGATCTCGAATTCATGCAGGCCGGGCCATTTCGCGCCCGAGCGCGAGCGCCAGTCGCGCCATTTGTCGCGGAAGACCGCGCCATCCTCCATTTCGGCGTAGATGAGGCGGGGCGTGCCGATCTCGTCGGCCGCGAGGGCGTCGGCAACGGCGCGATGGGCGGCGCTGATGGCATTGGCAGGCGCGGCCGCGAGGGTAAGTCCCTGCGTGGCGGCAAACGCCACCAGCGCCTCCGCCTCTTCAACCCGCATGGCGAGCGGCTTTTCGCTATAGACATGCTTGCCGGCTTCGAGCGCACGGCGCGATACGTCGTAATGGCTTTCCGGATCGGTCAAATTGACGACGATCGCCACCTCCGGGTCGCCGATCACCTCGTCGAGAGAGGCATAGGCGCGAACCTTGTAGAAGCTTGAGAAGCGGTCGATCTGGTTGGGAGCGCGATCATGGGCGCCGCGTAGAACGAGATCCGGATGGTTCGGAAGCGTCGTCATATAATAATCGGCGACGAAACCCGTGCCGACGAAAGCGATACCGGTCACTTGCGGTCTCCTGGCGCGCAGAGATGCAATGCCTATACCGGAACCGCTTTCGCATTGATGAACGGGTGTTTGTTCTTTGCACCCGACTTTACGCCGCGAGAAGCTGCTTCCTGTCGGCGCGTTCCTGCTGCGGCGAGCGGGCGTAAAGCTCGCGATAGCATTTGGAGAAATGCGAGGCGGAGACGAAGCCGCAGGCGACGGCCACCTCGACGACGGGCATCGCCGACTGGATCAGCAGATGACGCGCCCGGTCGAGCCGGATTTCCAGATAATAGCGGGCCGGCGAGCGGCCCATCTCCTGCCGGAACAGACGTTCGATCTGCCGCCGCGAAAGCCCGACATGGTCGGCGATCTCGATCAACGACAAAGGTTCGGAAAGATTGGCCTCCATCAGTTCGATGATGGTCAACACCTTGGAATTCTGGACGCCGAGCCGCGCCCTGAGCGGCAGGCGCTGCCGGTCTGTCGGGCTCCTGACCCTGTCGGTCAGGACCTGCTCGCAGACGCGGTTGACGACGCTGTCGTCGAAATCGTCGCCGATGAGTTTCAGCATCATGTCGAGCGCCGCCGTGCCGCCGGCGCACGTATAGATGTTTTGATCGACCTCGAAGAGATCGGCGAAGACATTCGCCTTCGGGAAGGCTTCCTGGAAGCCCGGCAAATTCTCCCAATGGATAGCGCAGCGCTTGTCGGATAGAAGACCGGCGGCGGCGAGGACATAGGCGCCCGTGCACAAACCACCGATCGCGACGCCTCTGTGATATTCCTCGCGCAGCCAGGCGAACGCCGTCTTGCTCTGATAGCGCTCGACATTCACGCCGCTGCAGACGATCACCATCGAGGGGCGATCCGAGCCTCCCATTTTACGGCGCTCTTCCTCCAGCGACGTATTGACCGCGCACAGGACGCCGTTCGAAGCCGGCACCGCGTTGCCGTCTATGCTGGCCAGGCGCCAGCGATAGGCCTCGTAGCCGAGCATGCGGTTGGCGATCCTGAGCGGTTCCAGCGCCGTCGCGAATGCGACCATCGTGAAATCCGGTACGAGGAAGAAAACGAGCGAACGTTTTATCGGGTTCTTGGCAGTCAACGCTATGACCCTGAAAGGCCGGCCCGCTGACAGGTCATGTCGCGATCAGGAAAACGTCAACAGGAAAAACGTTCGGTGTCAATGTATTGCAAGATGCCGTTAGGTAAAATTTGCGACATGTTGCAAGCCGAACGCGAAAGGGCGGCCAAGCGGCCGCCCGTTGAGCGTATGTCCCGTTGCCGCGCCGGACGATAAAGATAAACCTTGTCAGCCGACGAGAACGCCGAGCTTTGCGCCGGCAACTGCGCCTGTCTGGCCGGGCATCGTACGGCTGAGCCGCTGCCGCTCGAGGGCAGTCGTGAGATTGGAGGAAGGGCGGCGGGACCTGAGAAGACCAAAAAGTTTCATGACACATCTCCATGCAAGATTTCACACGGAGCGGCCGGCGTGGGTTGGACGGAGGCTGCCCGTTGATGGCGTGCATATAGTGATTGCCTTGCGCCAAATAAGCGGCAAATGCGAAGTCGGCAGTATAAAAAACGACATTTCCTCTTGGCTCAAGCCGTTCGTCGAAGCAGAAAGCCAAGTATTAACGGCAGGTTGACAAATAGTTGCGTCTTCGTCATGCGCTGCACGCATGAAAGCCCTGCCGGAATGTCACTGCTCATGCGGACAACGCGTCTGCGGCTCGCCCGCGTAACCACGTTCACGGACGCGTTGCGACAATGCGGGCGATCCGCCGCCGGCTTTCCTCGGAGGCATCCGGCCAGCCGATATCCTTTTGCACCTCGGATGGAAGCGCGCGGATCATCCGCTCGGTCTTTGCCAATTCCCGTGCACGTCTAAAATCAGCGATGTAGTGGTCGATCCGATCGAAAACAGACATTTTCATCTCCCTTTGTCAGGAAGGAGCGGACTGTCCGTTCCTTGCAGCTTGACAGATGGGACGGATCGTGAATTCAATCAAACGAAATGAAATGAAGCTTTGGATGAGAATATTTGATCATCGGAGACGTGTATGAACGCCCCTCTCAATCATCCGCTGCCCTTGCTGGAACTCGATATCCTCAGGACCTTTGTCGCGATCGCGGAAACCGGCAGTTTCACGCTTGCCGCCGGCGCGGTGTATCGCACGCCATCGGCCGTCTCCATGCAGATCAAGAAGCTGGAGGAGATGCTTGGCCGCTCGGTCTTCAACCGCGATGCGCGCTCGGTTTCCCTCACCAATGACGGGGAAATGCTGCTCGGCTATGCCCGCCGGATGCTGGCGATCAATCGCGAGGCGGTCTCCAAGTTCGTCATGCCGGACATCGAGGGGGTAGTGCGGTTCGGGTCGCCTGACGATTTTGGCGAGCGTGTCCTGCCCGTGGTGCTGAAGCGCTTTGCGCAATCACATCCTAACATCGCCGTCGACGTCGTCATCGACCAGAGCGTCAATCTGAGGAGGCGCATGTCGGAACGGACGCTCGACATCACGCTCCTTACCAATTCGACGAACGCCTATGCCGCCGACTGCGAGATCCTGCTTTCGGAGCCGATTGTTTGGGCGGGCATGAAGGGTGGTTGCGCCTATCTCAGGGAACCTTTGCCTGTCTCGCTTTGGGAGGAGGGTTGCGCCTGGAGGGCAGGGGCACTGGACGCGCTCGGCCGCGACGGCCGCGACTACCGTGTGGCCTATATGAGCGCTCATACGGCCGGCCAGCGCGCCGCGATCCTGTCGGATCTCGCGATCGCGCCCTTGCCTAAATCGTTCATTGGCGAGGATCTTGTCGAACTTGGCGCGAAGGACGGCCTGCCCGAAATAGGCGATTACAGCCTCGCCATGGTCGTGGCTCCCGACGCTTCCGCGCCGGTCAAGGCGGTTGCCGACCATATCCGCGCGGCTTTCGAGGCGTTCACGGAAGCAGGCCGGTTCTGATTATTCCAAGCGGGTTCGGTCAGCAGCCAAGTTGGCTTGCCAATTCCTGGAAATCTTCGGCGGCATGATTCCAGCCGGATGAGGGGATACGCTCCGCGGAGCCGTCTCCAAATTCGTCCGGACGTGGAATAAATGCAGTCATCAGGCCGGCATGCCTCGCCGCCTCGAGATCGCTATTATGGGCTGCGACCATCATCACGTTCTTCGGCGCCAGTTGCAGCGCGGCGCACGAGGCGAGATAGGCTTGCGGATCCGGCTTGTAGGCGCGTGCTATGCCGGCGCCGAGAACGCAGTCCCACGGCAGGCCGCCATATTTCGCCAGCCGCGTCATCAGCGCGATCGATCCGTTGGAACAGGGCGCGATGATGAAGCGCGGTTTCAAGCGTGACAGCCCCGGCACGACATCCGGCCATGGAGGCAGCTTCTCCCAGGCGCGATTGAGTTCCGCCCGGTCCCTATTGTTGAAATGATCGTCGATACTGAATGCCGTGAGCGTTGCGTCGAGATTTTCGCGGTGCAGGACGTCAAGTTCGACATAGAAGCGGCGGCCGGCGCGTATTTCCTGCATAGCGGGCTGGTAGCGCCCGCGCCACGCATCGGCGAAGCTCGCCGCATCGATCGCGAGGCCCTTGGCGCCCGCCATTCGCGACACCTCTTTGGCGACGCCTGTACGCCAGTCGACACAGGTGCCGAATACGTCGAAGATGAGCGCTTCGACTGCCACCCTACCGCCTATCCACCGCGCCCGCGTCGCGCCGCGCGTTCCTCGCGGGAGCGGCGGCGGGGATGGCCGTCGCCGCCTTCGCCATCGCCGAGCACCTTGCGCTCCGGCAATTTGACGACGCTGGCGAGATGCGGGAAGGCATCCACCTTGTTGGGCAGGGCCATCGCGTCGACGAAAATCCGCTGGAAGCTCGGCTCCAGCGCCGTTTCGATTTTTTCGATCCTGCGCACCGTCTCTTCGATTTCGCGCCTGTGATCGCGGTTCAGGAGCGCCATCAGCGCGCCGGTGCCGGCCGCATTGCCCACCGCCTTGACCTCGGCGAGGTCGCAGTCTGGGATAAGCCCGAGCACCATCGCGTATTTTGGGTCGATGAAGGAACCGAAGGCGCCGGCGAAGCGGATCATGTCGACATGGTCGATGCCCTGCTTCTCCATCAGAAGCTTGACGCCGGCATAGAGCGCCGCCTTGCCGAGTTGGATGGCGCGCACGTCGTTTTGCGTGACGGTGATCCTCGGCTCTCCGTCGCGCAGCAGATAGGAATAGGTGCGGCCGTTCTGGATGATGCGCGGCGAACGCGCGGCCATCGCGCCATCGACGACGCCGTCCTCGGAAATGATGCCGGTGAGATACATTTCGGCGATCACCTCGATGATCGCCGAGCCGCAGATGCCGGTGACGCCGGTCGCGGCGGCCGCTTCCTCGAAGCCCGGCTCGTCGGACCATTTATCGACGCCGATGACGCGATATTTCGGCTCAAGCGTTTCGGGATCGATGCGCACGCGCTCGATCGCGCCCGGAGCCGCGCGCTGGCCGGACGAGATTTCCGCGCCCTCGAAGGCGGGTCCGGTGGGGGAAGAGGCGGCGACGACACGGTTCTTGTTGCCGAGAACGATTTCGGCATTGGTGCCGACATCGACCATCAGCATCATCTTTTCCTGACGGTGCGGCCCTTCCGACAGCGTCGCGCCGGCGGCATCGGCGCCGACATGGCCGGCGATGCAGGGCAGGATGTAGAAGCGGGCGCCGCGATTGACCTCGATGCCGATGTCATGGGTCCAGCCCTGCACGGCGCCTGAGACGGCGAGCGCGAAGGGCGCCTGGCCGAGTTCCGTCGGATCGATGCCGAGGAACAGATGATGCATGATCGGATTGCCGACAAAGACGCAGTCGAAGATGTCGTTGCGGTCGATTCCGCCTTCCTCGCAGACCTTGCCGATCAGGCCGTTCACAGCCTCGCGCACGGCCTTGGTCATCGCCTCGCGGCCGTCCGGATTCATCATGACATACGAGACGCGGCTCATCAGATCCTCGCCGAAGCGGATCTGCGGGTTCGGCGTGCCGGAAGAGGCAAGCACGCGCCCCGAAAGCAGCGAGATGAGATGCATGGCGATCGTCGTCGAGCCGATATCGCAGGCGATGCCGTAGGCCTCGTTCTTCAGCCCGGGATAGAGCGCGATGACGGTTGCGCGCGACAGTTCCATATCCTTGTGGATGGCGGCGGTAACGGCCCAGTTCTCCTTGCGCAGGATTTTCTGCACCTCGGGGATCAGGTGCTGCGCGACGCGCAAATCCTTCCAGCCCCAATCCCTGGCGAGAACGGCCTTCAGTCGGTCGAGATCGCCGAGCGGCTTGTACATGTCGGGTTCATCGACCTCGACATAGCACATCTGGATCGCCACGTTGCGCTCGATGATGCGGTCGGTTGCGGCCTTGCGCACGACCTGCGCGTTGATAACGGTGTCCTGCGGCACATCGACAACGAGATCGCCCTGTATGGTGGCGGAGCAGGAGAGGCGGCGTCCGTCGGCCAAGCCGCGCACGCGCTCATAGCGTTCTTCCTTCGGCCCCTTCGGCGAAATGTGATCGAGCGACGAGACGATCTTGTGCTTGGCGAAATTGCCTTCCTGGATTTCGATCTGGCAGCGGCCGCAGGTGGCGCGCCCCCCGCAGACGCTCTCGACATAGACGCCGAGCGATCGCGCGGCATCGAGCACAGGCGTGCCGATGGGAAATCGGCCGCGCTTGCCCGACGGCATGAAGAGAACGAGTGGATGGGGGGATTCGCTGTTCATTTTCGCCAGATCACCGAGAAATTTAATCCTCTCCTTTACCTATCCTTGGAGGGTTAGGGCCATGATCGGATTGATGTGAGCACAGCCATGGCCGAACTCCTCTTTTCCGCCGTTACCACAGCCTTCATGATGGTGCGCCTGTTCCGCGGCCCGTGGGGGCGCAACCCGCAATATCTCGCCGCGGCAATTTGCGGCGCGGTCGTGGCGGCGCTTGTTCTGCATGCCGTCTGGCCGGCCATGGACGACAGTTTTGTCGTCGGCGGGATCACCGGCATCGCCGGTTCCTGGGGCGCCATGGCGCTGTTCGACAAGGCGCTTGGGGCGATGTGACGGTTGTAGGTCACAGGTGCGTCCTTCGAGGCTCGCTCCGCTCGCACCTCAGGATGAGGGAGGTCGCGGCTGTCTCTCCGGTGCCGAACTCTTACAGAGCGGCAGATTGTGATATGCTGAGAGCGATGCCGCAGGATCTTAAGTGACAAGCGCCCGCCTTCCTCATCCTGAGGTGCGAGCGGAGCGAGCCTCGAAGGACGCACGGAATCGCTCCTTACCCCGCCGCGCGGCGTGCTTCGCGGCCGCCACGGCGGCGTCCGCCTGAGGCCGCGCCTTCACCCGGCGCGGTGATGGCGACCGGGGCGGGGGCCGCTGTCTCGCCCGGCTTGTAATCCTTGTAGGTCTTGATCCATGTCATGCAGTCCTTATCGGTGCCGGCAAGCACGTTCGCCCCGCGCACGGCCTCCATCTCCTGCGGCCGGCAGGGGTTCATGATCGCAGAGGTCATGCCCGCGCCGATCACCATCGGGATGAAGGCGGCGTTGATGCCGTGGCGATGCGGCAGGCCGAAAGAGATGTTGGAGAGGCCGCAGGTCGTGTTGACCTTCAATTCCTCGCGCAACCGCCTGAGAAGCGCGAAGACCTGACGGCCGGCATCGCCGAGCGCGCCGATCGGCATGACCAGCGGATCGACGACGACGTCATGCGGCTTGATGCCATGGTCTGCGCAGCGCTCGACGATCTTCTTCGCCACCGCGAAGCGCACGTCCGGATCCATGGAGATGCCGGTCTCGTCATTCGAGATCGCCACCACCGGCACGTCGTATTTCTTCACCAGCGGCAGGATGGCCTCGAGCTTCTCTTCCTCGCCGGTGACGGAATTGACGAGCGGCCGCCCCTTCGCAACCTTCAGTGCCGCCTCGATGGCGCGCGTTACGGAACTGTCGATCGAGAGCGGCAGATCAACCAGGCCCTGCACGATCTCGAGCGTCTTGACGAGAAGGTCTGGCTCCGTCGCGTTCGGATCGACGGCGGTGACGCCGGCATTGACGTCGAGCATCGTGGCGCCGGCCGCCGCCTGCTCCAGCGCGTCCTTCTTCACCGTCTCGAAATTGCCTTCAACCATCTCCGCGGCAAGCTTCTTGCGGCCTGTCGGGTTGATGCGCTCTCCGATCACGCAGAAAGGCTGGTCGAAACCAATGATGATTTCCCTGGTTGCCGAGGCAACGATCGTCCGTGTCATGCAGCTCTCCGTGTGATATAAAGAGTTCTTTATATCGTTATCTCATACAATTCAAGGTTCCGAAAATCGGTGATCCCTCAATGAGCGGATTTCACCATTTCCGACTGCTCCTGCGTGATACTCTCGTTCACAATGTGCCCGAACCGTTCCGCGACCATCTGTTCGTCGCGGCCGATCTCGCGTTTCCAGGGCTGGCGCCCTTTCAGCACGCCCGATTCGTCGACAATCTCCGCGACGAACTCTTCCTGCCGGTAGGCCATGACATGGACGCCGGAAACGCCGGGGATTTCCTTCACCTCATTGATGATGTCGATGCAGAGGCGCTTGCCTTCCTGCTTCTGTTTCTCCGCGCCTTCGAGGCGCTTGATGATCGCGTCGGGGATGTGGACGCCCGGCACGTTGGAGCGCATCCAGCGCGCGGTTTTCGCCGAGGCCAGCGGGCCGACGCCGCACAGGATGAAACATTTTTCGACAAGACCGAGATCGGTGACGCGCTTCATATATTCGCGGAATAGCGGCACGTCGTAGCAATATTGGCTCTGCACGAACTGCGCGCCCGCCATGATCTTCTTGGCGAGCCGGTGCGGCCGGAAATCGAAGGGCGGCGCGAAGGGATTGATGGCGGCGCCGAGGAAAACCTCGGGCGGCGTCGTCAGCTTGCGCCCGGACAGGAACTTGCCATTGTCGCGCATCACGCGGACCGTTTCGAGCAAGGACATGCAATCGAGATCGAAAACCGGTTTCGCACCCGGCTGGTCGCCCGCCTGCACGCCGTCGCCGGTGAGGCAGAGAATGTTGGCGACGCCCATCGCCGCCGCGCCGAGCACGTCGCCCTGGATGGCGATGCGGTTCTTGTCGCGACAGGAAATCTGCATGATCGGCGCATAACCCATGCGGGTGAGCAGCGCGCAGATGCCGACCGACGACATGTGGCAATTGGCGCCCGAGGCATCGACGGCGTTGATGCCGTCCACCCAGCCGTCGAAAATCCGGGCGCGCTCGTAGACGTCTTCCGGATCGGCGCTGTCCGGGGGGTTGAGCTCGGCTGTGACAGCGAATTCGCCGCGCCGAAGTACGCGCTCCAGCCGTCCGCGCGAGGAATGGCCGGGCAGCGGTTCGAGCGGCAAGTGAATGCCGGCCGGGTTTTCGTCGCGTTGGCGGGGGCGGACGGGGGTCATGATGCTTCCTTCGCCTTCTCCCGCTCGGCGGCGGCGAGCGCGGTGACGCGCAGCCAGGCCGAGGTTTCGCGCAAGGATTGATCGACCGGCTTCTGCACGTTCAGGATGGCGTCGCCTTTTTTCATATTGCGCGAGCCTTCCCATGCCTTGACCCAGACGCAGGGCATGTCCGGCTCGACTTCGCAGCGGCCATTGGCGCGCACGCCCCCGCAGGGACCGTTCCTGAGTTGCTTGGGACAGTTCATCGGGCAGGACATGCCGGTCGAGGAAAGTACGCATTGACCGCACATGCGGCAGTCGAACATGAAGCCCTTGACCCGCTTCTCGACGAATTTGACCGGTCCCTCGACACGGCCGTAACCGATCGACTTCCAAAGCGGATGAAGCGCCAGGAACGTGTCGGCGAAACGGGCATAAAACCATTCGAGGAAACGCGAATGGCGCACGGACCAGAGCCGCACGGCATAACGGCGCTGGACGCGCCGCTGCGGCGACACATCCGCCGGCTTGTAGTCGCTTTTGGGCGCTGTCTTTTTGACGATGGTCGCCTGGGTGACGCCCGTGGCTGCCGCCGGTGGAAGCTTTTCCGGCTGGTTGCCGCCCGGCCCGGCTGCAGTGGTCGAGGGGAGAGCCTGCTCAGACATTTTCCCTGCCGCCTGCCTTGACGAGCGCCACGAGGCGTTCGCGATCGTAATCGGTGTCGATTTTCCGGAGCATCTTGTCCGCTTCGGCTTCGAGATCGTCGCCGACGGGCACGGGATCGGCCCGACGCCATTCGGCGAGATAGTCGTCGGTCTCTGCTGCGCCGGTCCGCATGGCGCACATGTCGATCGCCTCAGTGAAGCGCAGCGGCAATTCGCGCTTGGCGCTCTGCCGCCCTTTCTTTACGATCACCTGCGCGGGAATGTCGCGCCAGTAGACGATGACCAGATCAGCCATAGGGAATCCTGTTCACACGAGGAATCTGCGTGCCCGTTGTGAGACGACCGCATCGTTCCGCGTGTGACAATGGCGGCAAGGATGGGTGTTCGCTAGTTGCCAGACGACGCGCGCGCTTTCAAAAGCGACGCGCAATCGCGACATCGAATGTCAGGTAAAAAGGAAACCGAAAACCGCGTGAGCAGTCCCGAAAATGAGGACGATGATCGCGAAGGCCACGACCGCCGCAACCAGGCCGGCGGCGAGGAAAACGCCATCCCTCTCCGAGATGGCGAGCGATATCAGGAAAATCGCGAAGGCCGGCATCCAGTTGCCGAACGGAATGGGAAGCGTCACCACTGTTCCGAGCACGAAAGCTATCACTCCGAGAATGCGGTCGGCCGCCTGATTCGAGGAGAATGGCCATAGCCGTGGCTTGACGAGTTTTTCCAGCCAGAGGAGGCGCGGCATGAGCCTGTCGGTCATGCTTCTGAATTGCGAGGCGCCGATGGACCGGTCCAATATCCTGCGCGGCAGCCATACTTTTCCCTGGCCGAGAACCATCTGTGCGGAGATAATCATCAGCGGCGGCCCGAGAAAAAGCGTCGTTCCGGGCGGCAGCGGCAGAAGATTGATGGCCGCGAAGAAGGCGAGAAGCGCAGCGAGGCTGCGGTCGCCAAGCGCCAGGCGCACTTCTTCCATCGTCACGGAAGTGGTGGCGACGGCCGCCAGTTCCTCGAGAACGGTTGAAAGGCGGCGAGGGTGGCTCGTGCGCTCCGTGCCGGACGGAGGGTCGATCAGTTCATGTTTCAATCGGCTGTCTCGATCCGTCACCAGGCTCCGGCGCCGCGTCCGCCTGATCCAGGCTGTTATAGGAGCAGGTCTTCGCTTGCAATGATCGCGGCGTCCTCATACCTGTTCGGCTGCCTTCGCCAGAGCGGGTTCGAGATCGCCATAGCCGGTCCGGCGACGCTCATAAGTGAGGCCGAGCATGGCCGCGGCGTCTCGTGCCACTTTTTCCAGCGCCGGATCGTTGGTCTGGGCGAGGTAGATCAGCTTCTCGTAATTGCCGAAAAAGTCCTTCGCCAATTCCGGGTGACGATCGAGGCCGAGCGGCTTGATGAAAAACGCCTCGAACTGCCGGCACAGAAAATCCGTCATGTAGAAGGACGTCATGTCGTCCTCCCCGACTTTCTCAAAGGTAGCGAGCCCCTGGTAGAGAGCGAAGCAATGGGGTCCGCCCAACCGTTCGACGCCGTGTTTCTCGCAGATCCGGTCGAGATGGCCGCCGGTCCCGCAATCGGCATAGCCGACGAAGATATGAGTGTAGCCTTCCGCCTTCGCCTTCTCGATCGCCGCGTCCATGGCGGGGGCGATACGATCGGGATAATAGTGGAATTCTGCCGGCAGGCAGGTCAGTTCGATATGGTCGAGGCCGAGCTTCTGCTTCACGGCCAGAACCTCGCGGGCGATCATTCCGCAACCGATCACCAGAACCTTTTCGTTCTTTACGCGTTCCATCGACGTCAACATAGCATCCCGCCGCCCCTGAAGCGGTTCACGAGGAGGGACTGATGAAAAATTCGATAGCGACGCGTCTTGTTATCATTGTGGCGCTTGCCGGCTTCGCAGCCGGTTGCGCCAATACCATCCGCGGCATAGGCGAAGACACCGCCAATACGGTCAACGCCACCCAATCAGCCGGCAAGCACATCGATCGCGCCGCAAAATACTGATTAGGAGCGTCTGCTCGAGTAGCAGTGCGCGCCGTCAACTGGCGGCGCGCATATTGTGCTTGCGCTTCATGAAGTCCTTGGCGGTTTCCACCGCAACGGCGGCATCGCGGCAATAGGCGTCGGCGCCGACGGCCTTGCCGAACTCCTCGTTGAGAGGCGCGCCGCCGACGAGGACCACGTAATCGTCGCGAATGCCCTTTTCCTTCAGCGTGTCGATGACGACCTTCATATAAGGCATCGTCGTCGTCAAAAGCGCCGACATGCCGAGAATGTCCGGCTCATGCTCCTCGATCGCCGCGAGATATTTTTCGACCGAATTGTTGATGCCGAGGTCAACGACGTCGAAGCCGGCGCCTTCCATCATCATGCCGACGAGGTTCTTGCCGATGTCGTGGATGTCGCCCTTGACCGTGCCGATCACGAGCTTGCCCTGTTTCGGCGCGCCGGTTTCCGCAAGGAGCGGCCGAAGGATGAACATGCCCGCCTTCATGGCGTTGGCGGAGAGAAGCACTTCGGGAACAAAGAGGATGCCATCGCGGAAATCCTCGCCGACGATGCGCATCCCCTCGACCAGCGCTTCAGTCAGCACGTCATAGGGAGCCCATCCGCGATCGAGCAGGATATGCGTGCCTTCCTCGATTTCCTCTTTCAGCCCGTCATAGAGGTCGTCATGCATCTGCTGCACGAGTTCGTCATCGGAAAGTTCGGACAGGATGATCTCGTCGTCAGCCATTTGTCGCTCCTCGCTAGGGAATGCCCCGCAAAATCAAGCCATACATATTCCGCAAGCACAGGCGCTCTATAGCTGATTTGCGACGCGGCGCAAAAATAAAGCGACTGCGATCAAGGCGTTCATGCGACAATGACGATGAAAAGCTTGACTTTGTCGGGGCTTGCCGCGGCCTGTTGCGCTGCTGACGTTTTTGCGACACACGCTGGCGCTGGGGGACCGGTTCGAGCGCTATCCATCGCTACGATTTCCGGCACGTATGGCAAGCCTGTGCATTGTAATTCAGTCCGAAGGAGTGGTTTCATGAGCGAAACCGTGACCGCCCAAAGCGAAACAAGTGCGCGGCGCGGGCGTGGCGACCGTGCCGGGGCCGCGGCGAGACGCGCGGCGCGAACCGGCGGCGGCGCTGGACCGGCGCAGCCCTATATCCACCGCAAGATCAAGGTCTATGAGGTGCTGGATGAAGAGGGCCTCGCCCTTATCGAGAAGAACGCCGACACGGTGCTCGAGGAAGTCGGCATCATCTTCCGCGATGACGCCGAGGCGCTCGATCTCTGGAAGAAAGCCGGCGCCGACGTGAAGGGCGAGCGGGTGCGTTTTCCGAAGGGGCTGTGCCGTTCGCTCCTGAAGACTGCGCCGCAGATGTTCACCCAATACGCCCGCAATCCGGAGCGCTCCGTCCAGATCGGCGGCGATGCGACTGTCTTCGCACCGGTCTATGGGCCGCCCTTCGTGCGCGACCTCGACGGCAACCGCCGCTATGCCACGATCGAGGATTTCCGGAATTTCGTGAAGCTGTCCTATCTGGCGCCGTCCATGCACCATTCGGGCGGAACGGTGTGCGAGCCGGTCGACGTGCCCGTCAACAAGCGCCATCTCGACATGATCTATTCCCATCTCCGCTATTCGGACAAGCCGTTCATGGGGTCGGTGACGGCGCCGGAGCGGGCCGAGGATACGGTGGCGATGGCCAGGATCGTCTTCGGCGACGATTTCGTCGAGAAGAACACGGTCATCACCAGCCTCATCAATGCCAATTCGCCGATGGTGTTCGACGAAACGATGCTGGGGGCGCTGAAAGTCTATTCACGCCACAACCAGGCCTGCATCGTCACGCCCTTCATCCTCGCGGGCGCCATGAGCCCGGTGACGGTGGCCGGTACGCTGACACAGATCCTGGCCGAAGTGCTGGCCGGCGCATCCTTCACGCAGCTTATCCGTCCCGGCGCGCCGGTCCTGTTCGGCACCTTCGCCTCGTCGATCTCGATGCAGTCGGGCGCGCCGACCTTCGGCACGCCGGAGCCGTCGCTCGTCTCCTATGGCGCCGCGCAGCTTGCCCGCCGGCTGGGTCTTCCCTTCCGCACCGGCGGCTCGCTCTGCGCCTCCAAGCTGGCCGACGCGCAGGCCGCCTATGAAAGCGCCAATACGCTGAATTCGACGATCCTTGCCGGCACGAATTTCGTGCTCCATGCGGCGGGCTGGCTCGAAGGCGGACTGGTTTCGGGTTACGAGAAATTCGTCATGGACGCCGACCAGCTCGGCATGCAGCAGCGTTTCTGCGAGGGCGTGGACCTGTCGGAGAACGGGCAGGCGATGGACGCCATCCGCGAAGTCGGGCCGGGCAGCCACTATCTCGGCTGCGCCCACACCCAGGCGAATTTCCAGACCGCCTTCTATCGCTCGACCATTGCCGACAACAATTCCTACGAGCAATGGCTGGCCGAAGGCGAAAAGGATGCAAGGCAGCGCGCCAACGCGCTTTGCCGCCGCTGGCTGGAAAGCTACGAGGCGCCGGCGATCGATCCGGGCATTGATGACGGGCTGAAGGATTTCATCGCCCGGAAGAAGGAATCGATGCCCGACGCCTTCACTTGAAAGGAGCCCGATTCAGGCCGGGCTAAAGTGGCCGACATCATCCACAAGGAAGTCTGGCGGAGTGCATTTCGCGAGCCAGAATAAGCTTCGCGCTCGGAAACACGAATGGATCATGATGTGCGGTCGAACACATCATGGTACGGATGCCTTGGCGAACATTTTGTCGGCGGCACTTCGTTGCGCGTGGACCACATCGAGGAGGGCGCGCAGTTTGCTTGCATCCGACGCGCGCCGCGGGAAATAGAGGAACAGGCCCGATTCGACGATGGAAGCTTCCGGCATGATTTCCATCAGCCTGCCCGATGCGATATCCGCGCTCACGAGCGGTTCGAAAATATAGGCAATGCCGATATCCGCGAGCGCCAACTGCCGCGCATGGCTCGGTTCCGAAACGCGGGTGGTGCCTTTCACCGGAACCCTGACGTCGCGCTCGCCGTCTCGCAGATCCCAATCATAGATGGCTCCCGAACCCGTCAGGCGGAAGCCGATGCAATTATGCCTGGCGAGTTCGGCCAATGTCTTCGGCCGTCCATGCGCCTCGATATAGCGGGGCGAGGCGACCATGATTGCGCGAAGGGGCGCAGTCATTCGGACCGCCACCATGTCCTGCGCGACCATTTCGCCCAGGCGGATTCCGGCATCGAAGCCCTCCGCGACGACGTCGGAGAGCGCATTGTCCGCGACCACCTCGACAGTGATGCCGGGATGGCGCCGCGTCATCTCGGCGAGAATTGGTGTCAATCCCAAATCCAGCGCTATATGCGGGGCATTGATGCGGAGCAAACCGGTGACGTTGCCTTGCTGAACCCTTACCCGGTCGACCGCGGCGTCGAGTTCTTCGAAGACGCGCCGCGCCGTTCCGATAAAAGCCTCGCCTGCCTCGGTCGGCGCGACGCTGCGGGTCGTCCGCGTGAAAAGAGGCGAACCGAGGTGCAGTTCCGCCGCCCGCACGGCATGGCTGATGGCAGACGCGCCGACGCCAAGTTCGGCTGCGGCCTTTGCGAAACTCCGCGTGCGGGCGACGGCCAGAACGGCCGGAAGATGAGGCAGCAACTCGCGATCCATTACTGAATCTTATAGAATGGATCATCCGGTTTCACCACGATTGTCTCAGTAATCAGAACGCTCCATCTTCCAGCCAGACATTCCTGCAAGGAGATTTGCAATGAGCAACAAGGATCGGGTCTGGTTCATCACTGGTGCGTCCTCTGGTTTCGGACGCTCCCTCGCGGAAGCCGTCCTAAAGCGCGGCGAGCGGGCGGTGCTGACCGCGCGTCGGCTCGACCGCTTGCAAGAGATCGCATCGGCTTACCCGGAGCGGGCTCTGGCCGTGGCGTTGGATGTCACGAATGCCGATGAACGGGCGAAGGCAGTGGATGCCGCCGTCAAGAAGTTCGGCCGTATCGATGTTCTCGGTAACATCGCCGGACGCGGCTCACTTGGCGCGGTCGAGGAATTCGGCCTCGAACAGCTTCGCCAGCAAATGGAGTTGAACTTCTTCTCGGCAGTGGAACTCACGCGCGCCGTCCTGCCGCATATGCGTCGCCAAGGCAGCGGCCATATCCTCAACCTGACCAGCATCGGCGGACTGATCTCGATCGGCGGCTTCGGCGCCTATTGCGCTGGCAAGTTCGCGCTCGAAGCTTGGGCCGACGCCCTGCGCGACGAGGTGAAGCCGCTCGGCATAAGGGTGACGACTGTTGAGCCCGGCAATTTCCGCACGGAATTCGCCGGCGACGTCAACCTGCGGCCTGACAAGCAGATCGATGCCTATCGCCCGGTCATCGCTCCCATCGAGGATTTCCTCTATGGCCAAGCCGGCAAGCAGGCCGGAGATCCCGAAAAAGCCGCCGCGCTCATGATCGAAGCGGTGGACAGCGACGCGCCGCCGGCGCATTTGATCATGGGTACGGACGCCTATGAGGTTTTCGACCGTATGATGAGAGATCGTGACGCCGAATTAAATAAGTGGCGCGACCGGGGTGAAGCGACTTCATTCGAAGACGCGGCGATGATCAGGATCGGAACGGAGACGCCTTGAAGAACGATGCGCTTTTCGACGGTCTTTCCATCGCGCTTGCCAGGAACGGCCTTATTCTGCGTGGCGGTTTCAATTTCGCCGCGGACGATGATCCGCCATCCGGCCCTTCCGGTGCTACCGCAAAAGCAGTTCTGCTGATAGGGCAGGCCGGCGGGGCGCCGTGGCCGTATTTCGAAGCATGGCGTGCGAAACAGCCGCCGGGCATTGAAAACCCGCTCGACGATTGGGCGCGGGAAATCATCGGGGCGACTGCGGAGGAATTCGGGGCGAGGGCGGTTTCGCCTTCCGACCAACCCTATCTGCCTTTCCAGCGATGGGCGATGCGAGCGGAAAGGCTGAAGCTGTCGCCGCTCGGCATTCTCATGCACCCGCAATACGGGTTATGGCACGCCTATCGCGGTGGGCTTCTCTTCGACGACGTGCTGATCTTCCCGACACCACGCCAAGCAATTCACCTTTGCGATTCCTGCGTCGAAAAGCCCTGCCTGAACGCCTGTCCAGTGAATGCTTTCCTTGACGAGGGGTTCGCTCATGACGCCTGTCTCGCTCATGTGCGCGGCTCGGCCGGCGCAGCCTGCCGCGATAGCGGTTGCCTGGCGCGAAATGCCTGTCCCTTTGGCATTGCTTTTCGCTATACCGCCCGAGAGCAGGCATTCCATATGAGAGCCTTTATGCGATGACGCGCGGCATTCGGCGAGAAGTCTGCCCACCGTGATGCAGGAGCCTACTTCGCCTTCGCTACGTGCCAGACGCCGGCCTTGCCGTTGCCATTGACGTCGCCGGGCTTCTTGTCGCCGATGAAGGTATAGAGCGGCTTGCCGTCATAGGCCCACATCGCGCCGCCGCCCTTCCGCTTCACGACCGACCAGTTTCCGGAAGCCTTGGCGCTCGCCGAGGCCTTGAGCGGCGGCCAGTTCACCGCGCATTTGCCGTAGCAGTCCGATTTTCCCATGCTGTCCTTATCGAAGGTGTAGAGCGTCATGCCTTTACTGTCGGTCCAGACTTTGCCGGCCGAGCTGTTCATTATTTTTGCCGGTTCCGCGGCCTGCGCCGCTCCGGCGTAAAGCAGTGCGAGCACCGCCAGCCCCAATCCCATCCGTGTCATGTCTACCTCCATTTGTCCGCCTAACCGGCGGCTGCTGACATGGGACGAACGTGTTGAAGCAGCCGTTAATTCCCGGACTATGCGGAAAACGCGGCCTCACACGCAAACTTGAACAGCCGCTTCATGTCACACCTTGTCAGGAGTAAGCCAACCGGTATTTAGGACGCGAAGCAAGGCGGGAGTCACAGAATGGCGAGACGGGAAATCGAGATCAGGACCGACGACGGCATGGCGAAAGCAGTTCTGGCGCTGCCTGCCTCGCCGGTCGCATCGAAGGCGGGCGTGATCCTCTACATGGACGCGTTCGGCCCACGCGAAGCCCTCTATCGCATAGCCGAGCGGCTCGCGGGCCATGGCTACTCGGTGCTCGTGCCGGACCTCTTCTATCGTTTTGGGGCATATGAGCCTTTTGACGCCAAAACAGCCTTCGCCAATGAGAAGACAGGCACGCTACTGAGGAAAATGATCGCGGAAACGACGCAGGAAATGACGGCTCGCGACAGTGGCGCCTTCATTGAGGCATTATCGGCCAACGGCGCGACCGGCCCTGTCGGCGTAGTAGGCTATTGCATGGGCGGCGCACGGGCGCTCAACGCCGCTGCCGCCTATCCCGATCAGATCGTGGCGGCTGCAAGTTTTCACGGCGGCAATCTCGCCAGCGATGCGCCCGATAGCCCGCATCGCAAGGCGGCGTCGATCAAGGCGCGGCTCTATATCGGCAGCGCCGGCGTCGACCGCAGTTTCCCGCCCGAGCAGTCATCCAGGCTCGATGAAGCGCTCCGCACGGCCGGCGTCGACTACATCATGGAGAATTATGTCGGCATGGAGCATGGCTGGTGCGTCTCCGACCACCGGGTCTATGACGAAAAGGGCGCCGAACGGCACTGGAAGCGGCTGACGACCTTCTTTGCCGAAACTCTCGCCTGAGCGAGTCTCCCCCTGCAGGTGGGCACTATGCGTGGCTCGGCTCCGCCGGAGGCTCGTCGGTCGGGATCACTCCCCTGTTCGGAACTTCCTCTTCGGCGATGAACGTATAGAACATCGGCACCACGAAAAGCGTGAAGCAGGTACCGATCAGGATGCCCGAGAAGATGACGAGACCCATTGAATAGCGTGCAGCGGCGCCGGCGCCTTGCGCGATGATGAGCGGCACGACCCCGAGCGCCATGGCGGCCGTCGTCATCAGGATCGGCCGCAGCCGCACCTTTGCCGAAGCCACGATCGCATCGAATTTCGACATGCCGTGCTGCTCACGCTGCTGGTTGGCGAATTCGACAAGCAGAATGCCATGCTTGGTGATCAGTCCGATCAGCGTGATCAAGCCGACTTCCGTATAGATGTTGAGCGTTCCAAGCCCGATATTGAGCGGCACGATGGCGCCAAAGATCGATAAGGGCACGGCCATCATGATGATGAACGGATCGCGGAAGCTCTCGAACTGCGCCGCGAGCACGAGATAAATCACGATGATGGCCATGATGAAGGCGATCAGGATCGTGTTGCCCTGTTCGCGCTCCAGCCGTGACTGGCCGGAATAGTCGAGGAAAAAGCCTTCCGGCAGCTTTGGCTTGGCAATGTCGATGATTGTCTGCAAGCCTTCGCCCGTCGTGACGCCGGGAAGCGGCAAGGCCGAAATCGTCGTCGAGTTCAACTGGTTGAACTGTTCGATCGCCGCCGGCGAGGCGTTGGTCGAAATATGCACCACCGCTGACAGCGGCACCATCTTGCCGGTCGTGCTCCTGACGTAATAGTGCCCAAGATCGGCGGGATTGGCCCGGAACTGCTGCGGCACCTGCGGAACGATGTCGTAGCTGTTGGAGTCGCGGTCGAACTGCGCCACCTCGGCGCCGCCGACGAAGAGCCCGAGCGTATTGGCGATGTCGCTGATCGGCAGGTTGAGCGTGGCGGCACGGTCGCGGTCTATCGTGACACTGACCTGCGGTGCGTCGAAGGACAGCGAGTTCTGGACGATGATGAACTTGCCCGACGCTTGTGCGGCGTTCTTGATCTTCTCCCCGATGTCATAGACTTCGGACGCTTTGCCGATCGACTGCACCACAACGGTGATCGGCAACCCGCCGCCCGTGCCGGGGAGGGAGGAAGGCGCGAAGACGAAGGCCTGGACGCCAGCGACCTTTGCCAGTCGCCCCTGGATGTCTTGCTGGATCTGCTTCTGGGAGCGCGAGCGGTCGGCCCAATCCTTAAGCGCCCAGACCGCGAAAGCGCTGTTCGTCGCGCCGTTGAGACCGGTGATGGAGAAGTTTGCCTTGACCTCGGGAATGTTCTCGGTGAGCTTCCTGATCTGGTTCACGTAAAGGCTGGTGTAGGGCGTCGTCGCATAGCGGGGCGCCGTTATGAGCGAGAAGAGCGCGCCCTGGTCCTCCTCGGGCGCAAGTTCGGTCGAGGTCTTTGTGAACAGGAATCCGGTCAGCAGGATGAGCGGAATGACGATCACCAGCGTCACGGCGCGGTAATTGAGCGATCCCCTGACCAACCGTTCGTAACGGTCGGCGATCCAGTCGAACGTGCCGTCCACGATGCGCTGGAAGCGGCTGTGATTGCCCGATGTCAGGATGCGGGCCGCCATGGCCGGCGTGATCGTCAGGGCGACGACGCCCGAAATGATGACGGACCCGGCAAGCGTGAAGGCGAATTCGCGGAAGAGCGAACCGGTGAGACCGCCCGTGAAGGCAAGCGGCGTGAACACGGCCGCAAGAGTGATCGTCATGGCGATGACCGGTCCGGCGATCTCCCGCATGCCGATAATAGCCGCCCTGAACGGCGCAATGCCCTCCTCGATATGACGATGAATGTTCTCCACCACGACGATCGCGTCGTCGACAACGAGCCCGATGGCGAGCACCATGGCGAGCAGCGACAGGAGATTGATCGAAAAGCCCACCGCGAACAGCAGGAAACAGACGCCAATGAGCGATAGCGGTATCGTCGCGATGGGCATCAGCACCGAGCGGAAGGAGCCCAGGAAGAGCAGGATCACCACCACCACGATAAGGACCGCTTCGCCGATCGTCTTGAAAACCTCGTGGATGGAGGCGCTGATCGTTTCGGTCGCATCGTAGACCAGCGTCATCTTCATGCCGGTCGGCAGCGTGTCCTGGATCGACGGCAGTTCCTTCACCACGCCGGAAGCCGTCTGCAGAGGGTTGGCCGACGGCGTCGGGAAGATGCCGATGAAGGTGCCCGGCTTGCCGTTGAAGCTGACGACGGTATCGGTGTCTTCCGCGGCGAGTTCGATCTTCGCCACGTCGCGCAGGCGTACGACGCTGTCACCGCTGCCCTTGACCGGAAGCGCGCCGAAGGCTTCCGGCGACTGCAACGTCGAATGGACGGTGATGTTGTTGGCGACGAAAGCGTTTTCCGTATGGCCCGGCGCCGACAGGAAGTTGGAAGAGTTGATCGCGTTCAGCACATCGGTGGCCGTCAGCGCGCGCGCCGCGAGGCGGACCGGATCGATCCAGATACGCATGGAATAGGTCGCTGCGCCGAGGATCTGCACCTGGGCGACGCCCTGGATCGTGGAAAGCCGGGGCTTGATGACGCGGGTGATATACTCCGTCACCTGTTCGGCCGTCATGTTGGGGTTCTGTACGGCCAGATACATGATCGCGAATTGTTGCCCGGTGCCCTTGACGATCACCGGATCCTTGGAAGCGGTGGGCAATTTGCTGCGCACCTGCTGGACCTTGGACATGACTTCGGTGAGCGCGGTATCGGGATCCGAACCGAGCTTCATGTTGACGGTGACGGTGCTCGTCGAGGGACTGCTCTGCGAGGTCACGTAGTCGATGTTCTCCGTCGTCGAGACGGCGTCGGCGATCGGCTCGGTGATGAAGCCCTGGATGAGATCCGGGCTCGCGCCGGGATAGGCCGTCGTGATCGTGATGGCCGTCTCGTCCACCTTCGGATATTGGCGGACAGCAAGGTTGAAGATGCCCTGGACCCCGAGCAGCAGGATCAGGCATCCAAGGACGGTGGAAAGGACGAGCCGCCGGATGAAGAGCTCGGAAAGGTTCATTGCGTCGCCGCCTCGGCAAGTTTCGAGGGATCGACAGTGTTGTCTATGGTGACAGGCGAGCCATTGGTAAGCCGGTTTTCGCCGGCCGTCACGACGACATCGCCCGGCTTGATGCCGTCCTTGATCTCGATGAGCGAACCGGAGCGACGTCCAATCTTGACGAATATCTGCTTGGCCACCAGCTTCTGCTTCTTGTCGCCAGGATCAACCTTGCCGGCCGTCGGCTTGCCATTCTCATCAGCGGGTACGACGACGTAGAGATAGTCGCCGTAAAGGCTGGTCGTCAGCACTGTCTGCGGCAGCGCGATGACATCGTTTTCGACCGGAAGCTCGACCCTGACCTGGGCGAATTGCCCGGGAGTCAGTTCGCCGTTCTGGTTGGCGATGAGCGCGCGAACAGAGACGAGACGCGTCGCCGAATCGACCTTTGGGTCGATGCCGGTGATCTTGCCGTGAAACTTCAGATTAGCATCCGTCAGCCCGAGCCGGACCTTCTGTCCCATTTTCAAGTCGGCCAATTGCTGCTCCGGCACGGTGAAGTCCGCGCGCATGGTGTCGAGGTTTTGCAGTGTCGCGACGACGTCGCCGGGAGCGAGATACTGGCCGGGATTGATTTGCGGAATGCCTATCGTCCCGGCGAAGGGCGCCTTCAGCAGCTTCTGATCGAGCACGGCCTGCAATTTCTTGACCTGTGCGGCCGAAGCCGTGGCGGCGGCTTGTGTCTGCTGCACGTTCGATTCGGGGCCGACCTGCCGCTTTTGCAGTTCGACGGCCCGCTGGAGGTTCTGCTGATCGAGCGCGGCTTGCGCCTTCTCGGCGGCAAGATCCGCCTTCTGCACCTCGTCATCGAGTTGGAGGAGCAACTGGCCGGCTTTGACGCGCTCGTTGGAAGAGAAAAGGATATCCTTGACGACGCCGGCGACCTCGACACTCAGATTGACGCCTTGCGAAGCGCTGACCGTTCCGATCGCCTCGATCTCCGGCGTCCATGTAACCGGCTCGGCCGCGACTGTCGAAACGGTGAGCGCGGGCTTTGGCATGTTGGCGAAAAACTGCTTGATCGCGTGATCGCGGAACAGATTAAAACCGATCAGGCCACCGCATACGATGACGATGAAGACGAGCGCGATGATGAGGCGCTTGATCATTGCATAGCTCCGCTGCGCTTTTCTGCCCTTCGGCCGCATATGCCCCTCTCGCGGAGCGCGCCGGCTTGCACAGTGGTGGTGACTACTGTACCGTCTGGACGGTAATGTCAAGGTGGCGGCCGGGAGCTTGGACAAGCTGATATGAGCGCTGATGAAATCAGTTCCAGGGAAAGGATATTGACCGCGGCGACCGAACTTGCCCGGCAAGTCGGCCCCGCTCATATATCGCTCGATGCAGTGGCGGCGCGAGCGGGGCTTTCGAAAGGCGGGCTGCTCTACAATTTTCCATCCAAGAAAAAGTTGATAGAGGCGCTTGTTGAGCGCCACCTCGACGAATTCGATAAGGCGTTACGCACACTCGAAGCGGAGCATTCGGATTGCGGCAACGCGTTAGCGTTGGCGTTGCTCGAACTCGTTTCCTGTGAAGCGCCGGAGCGCAAGCCGGATGCGACCGGCATTCTCGCGGCGATCGCGGAGGATCCCTCCTTTCTCGATCCCATCCGCCGCTACAGGCGGGGTCTTCTGGATCGTCTCATCGGAAGCTCGAGCGACCTTGCCTCTGCGCTTATCGTTTTCCTTGCCGTCGATGGGTTGCGCTCGACGCAACTTTTCGGCACCGACGCTCTGGGGCCGGCGGAGCATGCCGCCGTTTTCGCAAAGCTCAGGCAATTGCTGCACGTTCCGGAACCTGCATAGCTGCTGCTGCCGCTCGGAATACCGCCAGCCGCTGGAATCCGGCCGCCAGCACCGGTTCAGATCGGGTATTCCACCACGCGGTCCGCGGGCCGCTTGCGCCCCTTGAACAGGAGCCAGACGGAATGCGCCACCAAGGCTATGACGAGGATCATGCCTCCGATCAGGCTTTGATCACTCGGCGTTTCGGAAAAAATGATCCATACCCAGACCGGCGCGAGCACCGTTTCGAGGAGGTAGAACATCGCTACCTCCGGGCCTGAAAGATAACGCGGCCCGGTTGCAAGGCAGAAGAAGGAAAGCGGCGTGACGATCGCGCCGTCAATGAGAATCCATATCGGCTGCTCTATATGGAAACCGGATTTGCCGACCACCCAGCAGGCGATCAGAAAAGGGATGATGACGGCGACGAGCGAACTGAATCCCATGTTCTTGCCGCTTGCCCGCGACACGGTGATGGCGCCGGCGATGGAAAGGGCTGATAAAAGCGCCATGGCGTCGCCGAAGAGATGTCCCGACGACATGCCTTCCCCGACGATCAGGAGGATGCCGAGCAGCATGAAACCCATCGCGATGAACGTTGCGGGGCGGGGACGTTCTTTCAGGAAGACCCAGGAGAGCAGCGCCGCGAACATGGTGTTGAACGCCAGGAGAAAGGCAAGGTTGGCGGTCGTCGTCGTAAAGACGGCGGCGATGAACGAAACCGAGCCGGCGCCATAGAGGAACGCAACGACCACCCCGCTTCGGCCGGGCACGAGGGGAGGGGCGCTGCGCATGACACGGCGCATGGCCAGCCAGAGGACAAGACTCGCGATGAGAGTGGTCCCGCTACGTGCCAAAAGCACCGACCAGGGCGTGCCCTTCGACAGGCGGATCAGCGGGATGTCCCAGGTGAGCGTCAGCCCGCCCATGCCGGTGATCAATAGTCCCTTGATGTGCTGGGATTGAATGGAATCGGACAAGAGGTCTTCCCCGCAAAGCGTTTCGTCGAACGAGGACAATCCCGTTCCGCAACCGTTTCTCTCCCTCGACCGGGAAATGCCCTCTATACCCGGACGGACGGACAAACCGTTGCCCCACTGCGCGGTGGAAAGATAGGTCAGTCGAAGCCTATTTTTCGCTGTAGCGTTCCCAGCCCTTGGGACCGAGATGTTCCTGCGGCCTGAAGCGTATCTTGTAGGCCATCTTGCGCGAACCGCTCACCCAGTAGCCGAGATAGACATGCGGAAGACCCGCCGCTCGCGCGCGGTTGATATGGTCGAGGATCATGAACGTGCCGAGCGACCGATCTTCCATTTCCGGGTTGAAATAGGAATAGACCATGGAGAGGCCATCGCTCATCACGTCGGACAGCGCCACCGCGATCAACTCCCCCTGACCTTTGCCGGTGATGAAGGAGTCCGGCCCGCGCCGGCGATATTCGATGATTTTTGTCTCGACATGAGAGTCCTCGACCATCATCGCATAGTCGAGCACCGTCATGTCCGACATGCCGCCACGTTTGTGACGCGCATCGAGATAGGAGCGGAAGAGGGAATATTGTTCGGTCGAAGGCTCGGCGTCATGGGCCGAGCCGATAAGGTCCGCATTGCGCGCCATGACGCGTTTCATATTGCGCGACGGGGTGAATTCGTTGGCAAGAATCCTGACCGATATGCAGGAGCGGCAATTTTCGCATGCCGGCCGGTAGGCGATGTTCTGCGAACGTCGAAAGCCGCCCTGAGTGAGAAGATCGTTCAGTTCCGGCGCCTTCTCGCCGACAAGATGGGTAAAGACCTTGCGTTCGAACTGACCCTCCACATAGGGGCAGGGGGAGGGCGCGGTGAGAAAGAATTGCGGCGACTGTGTCGGGTGGTGAGTCATCTATTCCATGTGTCGCGGCCGGTCTGGGAGCCACCCTGACAGGATGCCTTGACGGGCCAAAACGTCAATACCCTCTTTGACTTGATCGAGGAATCGCCACCGGATTTTCTTTCCGGAAGCCCGCTTTCGATGCGACTTTTCATAGCTCAATCTTTAATCGCCCAGCGCCACGCCGTTGCGGCGGGGGTCGGCGCCGCCTTCGATCGTTCCATTCGCCACGATGGCGATGCCGTTCAGGCCGGAATTCTCGTCCTTGAAATCGACTGTGTAGCCGAGCGCCTCGAGCGCCTTGCGCATATTCATCGCGCTCGTATCCTTTTCAAGGTCGTAGGGTCCGTACCGGTCGACGAAATGCGGGAAGGAAACTGCTTCTTCGATGTTCATCTTCCAATCGATCAGCGCGATCAGCGTTTGGGCGACATAGGGGATGATATTGGAACCGCCGGGGGAGCCGATGGCGAATGCCGGCTTGCCATCCTTCAAAACGATGGTCGGCGACATGGATGAGCGCGGACGCTTTCCCGGCTCGACGCGATTGGCCACCGCGTGGCCGTCCTTGTCCGGCAGGAAGGAAAAATCCGTCAGCTGGTTGTTGAGGAGGAAGCCGTCCACCATCTGGCGCGAGCCGAAAGCATTCTCGATCGTGGTCGTCATGGAGGCGATGTTGCCTTCATCGTCGATGATGACGAAATGCGAAGTCCCGTGCGCGGAAAAATTATTGCCGTCAACCCGCCGTTCAGCTTTCTCCCAAGGCGGATTACCGGGCTTCACCTCGTCATGCGTGAGCGCCCTGGGGCGCAGAAGCAGCGCCGCCCTGTCGTTGAGGTAGACGGGATTGAGCAGACCCTGCGGCATCTTCACGAAATCCGCATCCGCCATATAGCGGTCGCGGTCGGCGAAGGCGAGCCGGGTTGCGTCTCCGAACAGACGCCATGTGTCGGGACTCTCCGGCCCGCGCGCGGTAAGATCGAAATTGGACAGCATGCCAAGAATCTCTCCGATTGTGAGCGCTCCGGAGGAAGGTGGCCCCATGCCGCAGACTTTGTAGCTGCGATAGGGAAAGCAGACAGGTTGCCGCTCTTTCGCGCTGTAGTCGGCGAGATCGTCCAAACTCAACAGTCCGGGGTTGCTGGCGTGATGGACGGCGGCGACGATGTCGTTCGCGATGTCGCCGACATAGAAGGCGTCCGCTCCACCATTCGCGATCTCGCGGAGGGTCTTTGCATAGGCCGGATTTTTGAGGATCGTTCCCGTTGGCAGCGCATTCCCCGCCGCGTCGTAGAAATAGGCGCGCGCCGCCGGTTGCCGGTCGAGCCGTCCCTTGTCGGCCTCGATTTCATCGTGCAGCCGCCGCGAAACCGGAAAACCCTCATCCGCAAGCGCGATCGCCGGCTGGAACAGTTCGTCCCAGGATTTGGAGCCATAGCGCTCGTGGACGCGCTCCATCATCCGGAGCACGCCCGGCGTACCGACGGAGCGGCCGCCCACGACGGCATCGAAGAATTTCAAAGGCTTGCCGTTGGCGTCGAGGAAGAGCGAGGGCGTGGCCTGCGCCGGGGCCGTTTCGCGTCCGTCAAATGTGGTGATCTTGCCCGTGTGACCGTCATACCAGACGAGGAACGCGCCGCCGCCGATCCCCGAGGATTGAGGCTCGACAAGGCCGAGGACGGTCTGGACCGTAATCATCGCGTCGGCGGCATTGCCGCCTTCGCGCAATACCCGTAATCCCGCCTCGGCCGCGAGAGGCTCGGCGGCAACCACCATCTGGTGATGCGCGCGAACGATATCCTTGGCGAGAACGCCCGTCGATATTTCCGGCGCGACCTGATCGCTCGGCTGAAGCGCAAGCGCCGGCAGTGCGAAAAGTGCAAAAAGGATGCCGAAGGCCGCGGCGCCGAGGCGGGAACCATGAAGCCGCATCAGGCGCTCTTCAGAAGGGGTGCGGCAGGCATCTCCTCGATGCCGCCGAAAACATCGCGGAAAGCCACCTTGAGCGCCAGGTCGGCATCCCTCATCGTGACCGGCAGTCCGAGATCGACGAGGCTGGTGACGCCATAGCCGGAAATGCCGCAAGGAACGATGCCGCTGAAATGCTCCAGCTGCGGCTCGACATTGAGGGCGATGCCGTGGAAGCTTACCCAGCGGCGGAGCCTTATGCCGATTGCGGCGATCTTGTCTTCAGCCAGCCTTCCATCGGGCAGCGGCGGCCGATCTGGACGGACCACCCAGACCCCGACCCGATCTTCACGCCGCTCGCCCTTGACGTTGAAATGCGCCAGTGCGCCGATGATCCAAGCCTCGAGCGCGGCGACGAAGGCGCGGACATCCTCGCGCCGGCGCTTCAGGTCGAGCATGACATAGGCAACCCGTTGTCCGGGGCCATGATAGGTGTATTCGCCGCCGCGGCCGGCCTGGAAAACGGGAAAACGGTCGGGCGCGAGAAGATCGCCGGGCTTGGCGCTGGTGCCCGCCGTATAAAGGGGAGGATGTTCGACCAGCCAGACCAATTCGCCGGCATGGCCCTCGCGAATCGCCGCGACGCGATCTTCCATGAAGGAGAGCGCTGCGTCATAGGACGTAAGTCCCGGCTCCACCAGCCATTCCACCGGAGGGGAAGGTTCGAAAGGCTGGAAGGACGTGGCGATCAGGCTGCGTTCGGTCATGGGACCCTTCATATGGAACCATTATGGCGAAAGGTCCAGTTCCTTGTCGCATCGCTTGGCCGGGTAAAAGGACCGTCTCGCCCGGCCCTTTCGGCAAGTGAAATTAGTGCCCTTCACGCACTTGTTTCGCCTCTGCCTATTTGCTACATGCGCGCAGCCGGTTCTGGCCGGCGCTTTCATCACGAGCGGTCGTGGCGGAATTGGTAGACGCGCAGCGTTGAGGTCGCTGTGGGGCAACCCGTGGAAGTTCGAGTCTTCTCGACCGCACCAGTGATTTT
>DASZUG010000062.1:0-20699 GCA_035547755.1 Rhizobiaceae bacterium | reverse complement strand
CTGACCTGGAACAACGTCGCCTATTACGAGAGCCTGATGAGCGGCATCCGCGCGTCGATCGAGGAGGCCCGCTTCGCCGAGCACGCGGCGCTGATTACGGAAGGCTGGAAGAGGGGGGATCTGCCGGCGCTGTGAGCGCGTTCTGGCTATTTTGGGAGTTCAGCCAAAGGATTGATAAACTCGACGCCGAGCGGCCGGAAATCCTTTTCGTTCCTTGTGAGAACAGTTAGCTTGTTGCGCCGGCCAGTCGCAGCGATCGCGATATCCTCGAAGCCCGGCGATATCCCCGCCGCGAGCGCGACGTCCATGAGCCGCCCCGCTTCTTCCGCCGTTTCGAGGTCGAGAGGCAGGATGCGGTCCGCGTAATAGTGTCTGATTTCTCCCCACCATTCGGCAAGGTCACGAGCCTTTTTCCTGGCTCCGGTCCGCGCGGCCTTGGCGACGCCGCTTTTGATTTCCGCAGCGGTTACAACCGAAAGCCACAAGTTCTCGGACCGCTCGATGATCCATCGCGCAAGCGCTTCGTCCGCCTCAGTCCGTCGCTTCGACGGCGCGATCAGCGATATGACGTTGGTATCCAGGAGGTACATTCAAAAGGCGCTTTTCCGCAGCGCCCGTGCCGGCTTTCGTTCAGGCAGATCACCCTCTTCGAGCGGCGAATTCGCAAGAAGCCAACCGAGCGAGGGGACACGGTTCAATCTCTCATATTCGCCATAGGATATGAGCACGCCTTCCTTCTTGCCATGCCGGGTGATGACGATCGGCTCGCCCCCCATGGCCTCGTCGAGCACACGGGAGAGATTGGCCTTGGCGTGCTTCAATTGAAGTTCTTTCATCCGCGCCATCCTATATGACCACCATGGTCATATATTGTGTCGAGCGTAGCTTTGGCAAGGCGGCGCTCTCGTCGCCTCGTTTCACCAAATTCCGAGATCGTGAACTTTGCGTGGTTTCGTCGTCACCCTGTCTTCGCTATGCATGCCGGCTTGAAGTCGGCGAAGAGGAGAGGACATGGACAGGGACGAATTTCGCGAATGGTCGCTGAAAGCCGCCGAGTGGGGCGCATCCTATCGGGAGACGATCCGCGAGCGGCCAGTGCGCGCGCAGACGGCGCCGGGAGAGATCGCGTCGAAGATTGCGCAGTCACCGCCCGAACAAGCAGAGCCGATGGAAGCGATCTTCGCGGATTTCCAGGAGAAGATTCTCCCTGGCATGACGCATTGGCAGCATCCGCGCTTTTTCGCCTATTTTCCGGCGAATGCCGCGCCGGCATCCGTGGTGGCCGAATATCTCGTCACTGCGATGGCGGCACAATGCATGCTCTGGCAAACATCGCCCGCCGCGACCGAACTCGAAACGCGGATGATCGACTGGCTAAGGCAGGCGGTCGGCTTGCCGGAGGCCTTTTCCGGCGTGCTACAGGACTCCGCCTCAACGGCAACCCTCGCCGCGATCCTGACCATGCGCGAGCGGGCGCTCGGCTGGCAGGGCAATCTCCAAGGCCTCTCATCCCAGCCCACCCTTCGCGTCTATTGCTCCGAACAGGTTCACACCTCCATCGATCGCGCCATCTGGGTCGCGGGGATCGGCGGGGAGAACCAGGTGCGCATTCCTACCGCGGGGCCTTTGCGGGCGATGGATGCGGGGGCGCTCGATCGCCAGATCGAAAAGGATCGCGACGCAGGCCTGTTGCCTGCCGGAATCGTCGCTTGCGTCGGCGGCACCAGCGTTGGCGGCACCGATGATGTGGCGGCCGTCTGCTCGGTTGCCGCAAAACATGGTCTTTATGTGCATGTCGATGCCGCCTGGGCGGGTTCGGCGATGGTGTGCCCCGAATACCGGCATTTCTGGGCCGGCGTGGAACAGGCGGATTCCGTTGTCTTCAACCCGCATAAATGGCTGGGCGCGCAATTCGACTGTTCTGCGCATTTCGTCCGTGACCCGGAAAGTCTCGTCCGTACCCTCGCCATCAGGCCGGACTATCTGAAGACGCATGGCCATGACGGCGTTATCAACTATTCGGAATGGTCGGTGGCGCTCGGACGCCGGTTCCGGGCGCTGAAGGTGTGGTTCCTGCTAAGGGCGCAGGGCCTTGAAGGCTTGCGCGAGATGATCCGCAACCATGTCGCGTGGAGCGAGAAGATCGCGGCGAGGATCGGGGCCGAGCCGGATTTCGAGATCGTCACGCAGCCGATGCTATCGCTGTTTTCGTTCCGGCATCGGCCGGAAGGCGTCGAAGACCTCAATGCGCACAATCTGGCTCTCATCGAGGCAATCAATAATGACGGCCGCATCTACCTGACGCAAACGCGCGTCGACGGCGAGGTCGCGATCCGGTTCCAGGTCGGCCAGACCGATACGACCGAGACGGACGTGGACGCTGCTTTCGATGTGATCAGGGAGTGCGCAAAAAGGCTGGCGTAAAAGGCCGACCATCGACGACGGCCGGCCTTTCACCGTCAATCATCGATCAGCGCGCGACGACCTTCTGCGTCTGCTCGCCGAGACCTTCGATGCCGAGATGCATGACATCGCCGTTCTTGAGGAAGACGGGCGGCTTCATCCCCAGCCCGACGCCAGGCGGCGTGCCGGTGGTGATGACATCGCCCGGATCGAGCACCATGAACTGCGACAGATAAGAGATGATTTCGGCTACCGAAAAGATCATTGTGCCGGTATTGCCCGTCTGCATCCGCTTGCCGTTCAGGTCGAGGAACATGTCGAGGTTTTGCGGGTTTTCCACCTCGTCCGTCGTCACGAGCCAGGGGCCGAGCGGGCCGAAGGTCGGCGCGCTCTTGCCCTTCATCCACTGGCCGCCGCGTTCCGCCTGGTATTCGCGTTCCGAAACATCGTTGCAGAGCGCGTAGCCAAAAACATGATTAAGCGCATCTTGCTTCTCGACATAATCGCAGCGCTTGCCGATGACGACCGCGAGTTCGACCTCCCAATCGCCCTTCACCGAACCCTTCGGCAACAGCACGTCGTCGTTCGGACCGTTCAGAGCGTTTGGCGCTTTCGAAAAGATGATCGGCTCTTTCGGGATCGGCGCGCCGGTCTCGGCCGCATGATCGGCGTAGTTGAGGCCGATCGCGACGAAATGCCCGATCCGCGAGACAGGCGAGCCGAGGCGCACATTCTTCGGCGCTTCCGGCAGGGCGGATAGATCCGCCTTCGACAATTTCTCCAGAAGCGACAGCGAGATCGTTTCCGGCGAGAAATCCGCCACCAGCGAAGAGACGTCGCGGGTGACGCCGTCCCGGTCGACAACGCCGGGCTTTTCCCTGCCTTTTTCCCCAAATCTGAGAAGTTTCAAGTTCTTGTTCCTTTTCCCTGATGTGATTGCTTGTCCGCGAAGCCTCAGAAGGCGCTGTTGTAAAGGCCGCCGTCGAGGAGGAGATTCTGACCGGTGATGTAGCCCGCGGAACACAGGAAGGCACAGGCCTTGCCGAACTCCTCCGGCGTTCCGAGCCGGCCGGCGGGAATATCGTCGGCAACCTTGGCGATCTGCTCTTCCTCCGAAATTCCGGCTTTTTCGGCGGCGAAGCGCGTCGTAGCGCGGATACGGTCCGTGTCGAACTTGCCCGGCAGGATGTTGTTGATGGTTACATTGTGGCTTGCGACCGTTCGCGCGACGCCCGCGAGAAATGCCGTCAAGCCGGCACGCGCGCCAGAGGATAGGTCGAGGCCTGGTATAGACTGATAAACAGACATGGACGTGATATTGACGATGCGGCCAAAACGGCGCTCCACCATGCCGTCCAGCACAGCCTGAATGAGTTCGAGCGGCGTCACCATGTTTTGCGTGACACCGTCCAGGATCGCCTGCCGGTCGAGATCGCGGAAAGGCCGGGGCTTCGGCCCGCCATTGTTGTTGACGAGAATGTCGGGGGCGGGGCAGGCGTCGAGCAGCGCTTTCTGGCCGTCCCGCGTGGAAACGTCCGCCGCGATCTCGATGATTTTCACGCCGAAGCGCTTGCGGAGTTCGTCGGCCGTTGCCTTCAGGATGTCCGCATCACGTCCGTTCATGACGAGGTCGCAGCCGGCCTCCGCGAGCGCCGTCGCGCAACCGCGTCCCAATCCCCGGCTTGACGCGCAGACAATCGCCTTGCGCCCCTTCAAACCCAGATCCATGCTTCTTCTCCCTGAGTCTTCAATTTGCGGGCCATCAAGACAGCTGAAAGGTTCGCCATCCGGCCGTGACCGCGCCGATGCCGGGCAAGCTATCCCCCGTGCGCCCTCCTGACAACCATCATGGAGCTTCAGGACGCGATCTGCGGAAGAGGAAACCCGGGCAAGAAAAAAGCCGCCAAAGGCGGCTGGAGAAGTGGTCCCGGCCAACTTGCGAGCGGGACCGAAATATAAATTGGGATTCAGCGCCAGGCCCAGTGGCAGCGATTGCCGACGCGCACGCGCTTCACATAGCGGTGCCCGTGACGCCAGAAGGTACGGTTGCGATATACCGGGCGGCAGATGCGGACCTTCTTGTGATGGTGATGCCAATGCGGAGCGGCGATCGACGGCGTCGGGATTGTGAAAGAGCCACCGACAATGGCAAGAGCGGCGCCTGCGGCTAAAAAGAACTTCTTCATCCGGGCATTTCCTTCTTTTGACCCTGTCCCTCAACAACGAAATGACGCTAGCCCCAGGAAGATGACCAAAACATGAACAGCCTGCGATAGCTGCGGAAGCCGCAGCCCCTTGCACCAAAAGCCGAACTTGTTCGTCGATTAATGAATTGTTGGGCATGATGCCGCCATCATCATGATGCAGGCGACAGGCATCCTCCACCCGACAGGCCTCCCATGCTCAAACTCGACACGGAATTGTTTCTGCTTCTCAATGCAGGCGCCACGCCAAGCACGCCCGTGGAGTGGCTGGCGATCTTCGCCGCCAAATTCGTCATTGTGGCGATTCCTCTTTATCTTGCCGGACTCTGGATATCAGGGGGACGGCGCAACCGCCTGACGGTGATCGCGCTGGTGCTGGCCTTCGGCATCGCGCTTGTTCTGAGCACACTGATCGGAATGGTTGTTTTCAGGCCTCGGCCCTTCATGATCGGGCTAGGGCACGCGCTGGTCCAGCACCGCCCCAACAGTTCCTTCCCGAGCAATCATGGGCTCGCCTTCGCCGTCTGGGCAGCGGTGCTGTTCATGCTGCGGCGGCGTGCCGTGGCATGGCTGGCGGTGGCGCTTGGCGTTCTGGTGGCCTGGTCGCGCATCTATGTCGGAATTCACTATCCGCTCGATATGATAGGCGCCGCAATTATTGCCGTTCCCGTGGCGATGGCCTCCCTATGGATCATGGCTCGCTACGGCGAAACGATCCTGATGGCGCTGGAACGTCTGCAGCACAATGCGTTGCGCACTTTCGCCAAGACCTAGCGGGAAATCCACGCCCAAGTTGGATGAACTTTTATCAACTGTTCGATTTCACCGTTCCAATAGATGATTTGCGAAGCAAATCGACGCGGGGTATTTTCCAGTCGACGCTGGGAGCCGACGCCGTTAGGATCACGTCAAGCTCCTATTTCCTTGTCCCGACGTGACTTTTTCGAGAGAGCGCACTCCTTTTTTCGAATCATGTTCGAGGACGCCGAACCGACCGGAGCGCCATGCGCCAATATCTTGATCTCCTCTCGCACGTCCTCGAGCATGGCGCCGACCGCGGCGATCGCACGGGCACGGGCACGCGCTCGATCTTCGGACATCAGATGCGCTTCGATCTGGAGAACGGATTTCCCGTCCTGACGACCAAGAAGCTGCATCTCAAATCGATCATCCATGAGCTTTTGTGGTTCCTCGCCGGCGACACCAACATCGCCTATCTGAAGAAGAACGGCGTCTCCATCTGGGACGAGTGGGCGGACGCGGAGGGCAATCTCGGCCCCATCTACGGTTATCAGTGGCGCTCCTGGCCCGCGCCCGACGGCCGTCACATCGACCAGATCGCGAATCTGTTGAGGGATTTACGGACAAATCCGCACTCGCGGCGGCTGGTGGTCTCGGCGTGGAACCCGGCGCTGATCGACGAGATGGCTTTGCCGCCCTGCCATTGCCTGTTCCAGTTCTATGTCGCCAACGGCCGGCTTTCCTGTCAGCTTTACCAGCGCTCCGGCGACATCTTCATCGGCGTTCCCTTTAATATCGCGTCCTATGCGCTCTTGACGATGATGGTGGCGCAGGTGGTGGGACTGAAGCCGGGCGAATTCATCCATACGCTGGGTGACGCGCATCTCTACGCCAACCATTTCGACCAGGCGCGAGAACAACTGACACGAACGCCGAAGCCGCTTCCGAAAATGTGGATCAATCCCGAGGTGCGCGATCTCTTCGCCTTCCGCTACGAAGATTTCCGCCTCGAAGGCTATGTCGCCGACCCGAACATAAAGGCGGAAGTGGCCGTTTGAGCGCAGCTCGCGACGATCGCTCGGAAACCGGAAGAACGGGCATGGACATAGCAATCTACGTCGCCATCGCCGAAAATGGCGTCATCGGCCGTGACGGCGGATTGCCGTGGCGGCTTTCCTCCGATCTCAAGCGTCTCAAGGCCGATACGATGGGAAAACCCATCATCATGGGCCGCAGGACCTATGACAGCATCGGCAAGCCTCTGCCTGGCCGGCTCAATATCGTGGTGACGCGCAACCGCGACTGGGGCGCGGAAGGGGTCGAAGCGGCGGCGTCTCTTGATGAGGCGATCAGACTTGCCGAAGACCGCGCGCATTCGATGCCGGGAGCCGACGAGATCATCATCCTCGGCGGCGGAATGCTTTATGCCGAGGCTTTGGTCGTTACCGACAAGCTTTACGTCACCCATGTCCTGGCGAGCGTCGATGGCGATACGACCTTTCCGGAAATCGATCCGGCGGTCTGGGAGATCGTCTCCTCCCTGAACGTGCCGGCGGGAGAAAAGGACGACTATCCCACGCGCCATGTCATCTACCGGCGGCGCTCCGGGCGAGGATGAAACGAATCCTTTCCGATTTGCGATATTCACGCTGTGCGCCGCGTTGAAAGCGTGCGATGCGATACCTATAAGAGGCCGGAACGGAAGCAATTTCAGCCGCGCCACGCTGCGCCGTGTAAGCCGAGAGGAAATTCATGCCCTGGAGTAATCAGAGCGGCGGCGGCGGCCCTTGGGGGGGCGGTGGCAATGGCGGTCCCTGGGGGCAGGGACCACGGCCAAGCGGTCCGCAGGGATCGCCTCCCGACCTGGAGGACATTCTCCGCCGCGGCCAGGACCGGCTGAAGCATGTGCTGCCGGGCGGCGGCCGTTCGGCCCCCTTTATCATCGGCGTCGTCATTCTCCTTCTGATCGTCCTGTGGGCGTTCAAGGCGATCTATACGGTCCAGCCGGACGAACTCGGCGTCGAATCGCGCTTCGGCGTGCCGAAGAATGAAATCGCCGAACCTGGGCTGCATTTCCACTGGTGGCCGGTCGAAACCGTGCAGATCGTCAATACGGCCGAGAAGCTGATCTCGATCGGCTCCGACAACACCGGTTCGAGCGGCCTGATGCTTTCCGGCGACCAGAACATCGTCGATGTCAAATTCTCCGTCGCATATGAGATCGCCAACCCCAAGCAATATCTCTTCGACGTCGAAAGCCCTGACGACATGGTCCGGCAAGTGGCGGAAAGCGCCATGCGCGAGGTTGTCGGCCGCAGGCCTGCCCAGGATATTTTCCGCGACGACCGCCAGGGCATCGCCGACGCTGTCCGCAACATCGTCCAGGCGACGCTCGATTCCTACAAGACAGGCCTCAAGATCAACGCGATTTCGATCGAGGACGCCGCGCCTCCGCACGAGGTCGCCGATGCCTTCGACGAAGTGCAGCGTGCCGAGCAGGACGAGGATCGCTACGTCGAGGAAGCCAATCAATATTCCAACAAGAAGCTCGGGCAGGCGCGCGGCCAGGCCGCACAGATCCGCGAGGACGCGGCCGCCTACAAGAACCGCGTGGTGCAGGAAGCTGAGGGCGAAGCGCAGCGCTTCACCTCCGTCTATGACCAATATGTCAAGGCGCCGGATGTAACGCGCGAGCGCATCTATCTGGAGACGCTGGAAAAGATATTGCACGATTCGAACAAGGTGATCGTCGAACCGGGCACCGGCCCTGGAGTCTTGCCTTATCTGCCGCTTCCGTCGCTTAATCCGAAAAAGCCTTCACCCTCGACACCCACGCCGCCTGCACCACCGAAGGCGAGCGCGTCGTCGGCAACGACGGAGAGCAAGTGATGTCCAACCGTCTTGCCGCCGCCATCGTCGCGATCGTGATCGTCCTGATCCTGATCTATTCGTCGATTTTCGTCGTCAACGCACGCCAGCAGGCGATCGTCCTGCGCTTTGGCGAGATCGTCGACGTCAAATCCAAGCCGGGACTTTATTTCAAACTGCCCTTCGGCTTCTTCGACGCCGACACGGTGCAGTATGTCGACAAGCGCGTCATGCGTCTCGACCTCGACAATATCCGCGTTCAGGTCTCGGGCGGAAAATTCTACGAGGTCGATGCTTTCATGGCTTACCGAATCGACGATCCGCGTCTTTTCCGGCAGAGCGTATCGGGCAGCGTTTCTCTGGCGGAACAGCGCCTGAAGACGCGTCTCGACGCGGCGTTGCGCCGGGTTTACGGCCTTCGCGGCTTCGAAGCGGCTCTGTCGCAGGAGCGTGCGTCGATGATGCGTGAGGTGCGCGACCAGATCCGTCCGGCCGCCAAAGCCCTTGGCATCGAGATCGACGATGTCCGCATCCGCCGCACTGACCTGACGCAGGAGGTTTCGCAGCAGACTTACGATCGCATGAAGGCGGAGCGCCTGGCGCAAGCCGAAAAGCTGAGGGCGCGCGGCCGCGAAGCGGCGCAGCGCATCAAGGCGCGCGCCGACCGCGAGGCCGTCGAAATCATCGCCGAAGCCAACAAGGAATCCGAGGTCCTGCGTGGTGAAGGCGATGGCGAACGCAGTTCCATCTATGCCAAAGCCTATGAGAAGGATCCGAAATTCTTCCAGTTCTATCGTTCGATGAGCGCCTACAAGAACGCCCTCGACGATACCGGGACGACCATGGTCCTATCGCCGGATTCGGATTTCTTCCGCTATTTCAACAATCCGAACGGCACGGCCGGATCTGGAATAGGCGCAGGTTCCCCGCCGGCCAATCCATCGTCGCCACCCGGCGCTCACTGATTTTTTCGGGCAGGGGGGAGGATGACGGATTTCTTTGATGCGCTCGGACTGGTGCTCGTTCTCGAAGGGGTGCTTTACGGCCTCCTTCCGCATCTCGCCAAGCGTCTTGCCGGACAGGTCGTCGCCGTTCCCGAACCGATGCTCCGCCTGGCAGGCCTGGCATCGGTGGCGATTGGTGTCGGCATCGTCTGGCTGGTCCGGCGATAACGCAGCTTTGAGAGCGGACGGAACGTGGCACCGTCGTAAACGCGCCTTATTTCCTGTAACAATGGTTTCGAGTAGGACTCCTGCTCCTGCCCCTCTGAGAGAGCGACATAGATGACCATATTTCCGCGCCTGACGCGCACCATGGCACTCGCCGCAGCTACGGCTCTGGCGATGGGCACAGCTGTCGGACCGGCCTATGTGCAGCCGGTAAACAGCCAGGGGCCGGCCTCCGTTGCCGATCTGGCGCAGCGGCTTATCGGCGCCGTCGTCAACATTTCGACGTCGCAAACGGTAAAAGGCGATGACCAGGGCGGTGATGACCAGGGTGGCGACGATCAGGGCGGTGAGGACCAGGGCGGAGGCGGGCAGGGCGGTGTCCCGATGCCGAAGCTGCCCCAAGGTTCTCCCTTCCAGGATTTCTTCAACGACTTCTTCAACCACAAGAACGGCCAGGCGGAGCAGGACCAGAGCCGCAAGGTGGAGTCGCTTGGTTCAGGCTTCGTCGTCGACGCCAAGGAAGGCGTCATCGTCACCAACAATCATGTCATCGCCGACGCCGACGACATCGAGGTGAATTTCCAGGACGGCACGCGGCTGAAGGCGACGCTGCTGGGCAAGGATACGAAGACGGATCTTGCCGTGCTCAAGGTCGATCCCAGCAAGCACAAGATGACGGCCGTCAAATTCGGCGATTCGGACAAAATGCGGATCGGCGATTGGGTGATGGCGATCGGCAATCCGTTCGGCCTGGGCGGCACGGTGACGCTCGGCATCGTCTCCGCTGTCAACCGCGACATCAATTCCGGCCCGTATGACGATTACATCCAGACGGATGCCGCCATCAATCGCGGCAATTCCGGCGGCCCGCTGTTCAACATGGCGGGCGAGGTGATCGGCATCAACACCGCCATCATATCCCCCTCGGGCGGGTCGATCGGCATCGGCTTCTCCATCCCCTCGAAGCTCGCCTCCGAGGTCGTCGACCAGTTGCGCAAATATGGGGAGACCCGTCGCGCCTGGCTCGGCGTACGTATCCAGCAGGTCACGGACGACATCGCGGAGAGTCTCGGCATGGGCTCGGCGCGGGGCGCGCTTGTCGCCGGCATCGTAAAGGGCGGCCCGGTCGACAACGGATCGATCGAACCGGGCGACGTTATCGTGAAGTTCGATGGCCAGGACATCCACGAGATGCGCGACCTCCCGCGGATCGTCGCGGAGGACGAGGTCGGCAAGACGGTTGATCTGGTCATCGTCCGCAAGGGCAAGGAAAAGACCGTCAAGGTGAAGCTCGGTCGGCTGGAAGACCAGGACGAGCATGCCGCCAATGGGCCGTCCAAGTCCCAACAGCATCCGAATGCGAAACCGGCGGAAGGCGCCGTGCTCGGCATGACGCTCGGCGAACTCAATCAGGAAAACCGCGCCAAATTCAAGATATCACCCGACGTCAAGGGCGTGGTGGTGATGCAGGTCGCACCCGACTCCCCCGCCGCGGAAAAAGGCATCGCGCCAGGCGAAGTCATCACGGAAATCTCGCAGGAATCCGTTTCGACGCCGAAGGACGTGCGTGACCGCATCGCGGCGCTCAAACAGCAGAGCCGCAGGGCAGCGCTCCTGATGCTCGCCTCGAAGACGGGCGAACTCCGCTTCGTGACGGTCAGGATCGACGGGTAGTGTCCATTTTCGGGCGGCTGTTACAGCCGCTCACACACCGGCGTACCAGTCATAGCCATTGTCTTCCCAATAGCCGCCATGGCCCTGGCCAAAGGCCTTGAGGCTGCTCGCCAGTTCGATCGAGCGAAGATATTTCGGCATCTTGTATCCGAGTTGCCGCTCGACGCGCACGCGGACAGGCGCGCCGTTTGCGATCGGCAACGTCTTGTCGTTCATGCCATAGGCAAGGATCGTCTGCGGATGACGGGCATCGACGAGATCGATCGACCCATAATATTTGATGCCGCCCTGAAGCGTCTGCTCGATCGTATCGAAACAACGAAAGACGACATAGCGCGCTTCGGGTTTGACCTTGGCTTCGTCGAGAACGCGGGATAGCTGGACGCCGGTCCATTTGGCGATGCAGCTCCAGCCTTCGACGCAGTCGTGCCTCGTGATCTGCGTGCGCGAGGGCATCTTCCGGAGTTCGTCAAGCGAAAGCGAAAGCGGCTTCTCGACCAGGCCGACGACCTGCAGCTTGTAGTCGGCGAAGTTGTTGGCCTGCAGCGCCTTGTAATCGGGGTCTTCCGGCGCGGTGTCGCCGTTTGGACGCATGGGCTGGCGGATATCGCTTTCGCTGTATTCCGTCGCGAGCGCGTTCCGGCCGAAAAGCAGGCGCTGGACGCGATAGGTGACATCGTTGGCTTTCGCGACCACGTCCCGCACGCCGCTATCGCCGCCGAGCATATTATCGAACGCATCGCAGCCGGAAAGGGCGATCGCCGAGGCGCCGAGCGTGGCGGAGGTGAGAAGACGCCGCCGGCTGATTTCGAATTTTTTCGCCATGCTCTTATTCCCCCGGCTGAACGGCTGCGTCCTTCGCGGACCGGTCGGCGCGATACCAGCCGGTTATGATGGAACGCAATTCGTTGAACGGACCCGCGGCAAGAACCATCAGGATATGGACGACGAAGAACAGCACGATGAGCGTCATCCCGATGAAGTGGATCGTTCGCGCCGTCTGCCTGCCGCCGAAGACCTCCACGAGAAACGGGAAAGAGGCGTCCACGCCGGGAGACATTGTCAGGCCGGTCAGGATCATCAGCGGCAACAGGATGATCAGAACGAACGCATAACTGAACTTCTGCAGGACGTTGTATTCGCGTCTGTGATGGAAGCGGAAGCGCAGGTGATCGGCGATATCGGAGGGCAAGCGCTTGAGATCCTTGCGCCCCGGGATCAGGTCACGCAGGAAATGGCCGTTGATCAGGCTCGAAACAAGCCAGACCAGCAATGTCGCTACCAATATCCAGGCGAAGAAGAAGTGAACCACCCTGCCTGTAGCGAGATCCTGATAGGACGGGATCGTCGCCCAAGCCGGAAAACCCCTGGCTTCCTGATTGTCTCCCGAGCCTGAGAGGCCGAAAACGCCCGTCGTATCGAACCGCTTGCCGAAAAGCGTCGTGTAGCCGCGCGGTCCGTCATCGGTATCTGCGGCGTCGAAGCGGAGGATGGCGTTGTCGAAGCCGAAGCCGGATTGCTGGCCGATATAGAGATCCGGGCGGGCATTGAATACCTGCAAACCGGAAAGAAGCAGGAAGAAAAGAGAGATCGCCCAGAGCCAGTGCGTTATCCGCGTGGACAAGAATTGCCGGTAGATGAGAGGCCTTGTCCCGGTCCCCGCTTTTTCGGGCGCCGTTCGTTCGACATCCTGTTTCATGACGGAAAACCTTCCCGCTTCTGCCTGAAAAGCCCAAATGAAAAAACAGGGCTTATCCATAGACGATTATCGGAAGCATAGGGGGTCACTCCGTCATGAATTCTTCTTGAGGTCGCTGTTATGCGAGCAGACGGTTGACGGTGGCGCTTCCACGTTGCAGGCAGGATGACATGACCATCATGCCCGCGACAATGCCCACGATAACGCCATGACGATCGCCAAAGAGCCTCTCTTCGCCTTGCTCGGCATCCTGATCCTGATCGTCATCGCGCTCCTCGTCATATTTTGGCCGAGAACGCCGAAATCGATCCTGCATTCGCGTAGCGGCTTGCCCGCGCCATGCCGCGATGTCGAGTTCGAAGGCATTCACCACGTCGTCTGCACCATCAGCCTCGAAGACTACACCGTCGCGCTTCATCATGCCGGTTCTGACGGCAAGCCTTTCGGCTCCATCGCGAAATTCGACGCCGCCATGAAGGCGGCGGAAAAGCCGGTCCTGATCGCCATGAATGCCGGCATGTACCACCAGGATCTGTCGCCGGTCGGACTTTATATCGAGGATGGAAAGGAGCTTTCGCCGCTCAACCGGGAGAGCGGCAGGGGCAATTTCTTCATGAAGCCGAACGGCGTCTTCCTGATCGGGCGGAATGGGGAGGCTTCGATCATGACGACGGACGCCTATGCGGCCGCGCATACCGACCCGCTCTATGCCACGCAGTCTGGGCCACTCCTCGTGATTGATGGCGAGGTCAATCCGCTCTTCGAGGAGAACGGCAAATCACGCTTCATCCGCAACGGCATCGGCGTTATCGACCCGCATACTGTCATATTGGCAATCTCGCGCTCGCCGGTCAGTTTCGGCAGCTTTGCGCGCCTCTTCAAGGACAAACTCGGCACGCGCGATGCGCTCTATTTCGACGGGCAGGTGTCGGTGCTTTCCAACGGCAGCCAGACGATCGTCGGTGGCAGTTATCCAGCCGGCCCGATCCTGTCCGTCTCGGAGAAACCGAAGCCCTGATCATCGGTATATCGCAGCGTCGCTCGAGGCTCACCCTTCGACCTCGCCCCCCAAAACGGGCTGCTGGATAGATGACCGAGTTATTCGATCGCTTCCCACTTTCCGCTTTCGAATGAACGCGCCATGGCATGGACAACGCGTTCAATCGCGAGGCCTTGATCGAAGTCGATCAGAAGCGCGTCCTCGCCCTGCAATTTCCCCAGGATCTGCCGGCACTCGATGATCTTCAACTCGTTGAAGCCGAGCCCATGGCCGGGGGCGGGGATGAATTTGTCGTAGGGCGGATGCTGCGGACCGGCGAGGATTGTGCGGAAGCCCTGTTCGCTCGCCCTGTCGTCGGCGAGGTATAGCTGCATCTCGTTCAGCCGCTCCTGGTCGTAGAGGATCGATCCTTTCGATCCGTAAATCTGGAGCGCGATGCGGCCTTTGCGGCCCCATGCGGCGCGATTGACCTGCAACGTGCCGGAAATGCCGTCGCCGATCCGGAAGAGGATGCTGGCGATATCGTAATTCTCCACCGCTTTGCGGCCGCCCTTGCCGTCCGGGCGCTCCGCATAGGGCCGCGCCATATCGCACATGACCCGTGACGGATTGCCGAGTAGCGTCTGCAGGAGCGACAGCGGGTGGACGGCGAAATCGTCGAGCGCGCCATAGCCTGTTGTCTTCTCGTTGCGCCAGGAGAAAGGCGCATCGCCGTCGGCCATGAAATCCTCGTCCATCTCGACACGGACATGGTTGACTATGCCGATGCGGTCCTCTTTCAGAAGCTTCGCGATCTGGCGCGCGATCGGATTCTGGATGTAATTGTAGCCGAGCACCGCCAGCCTGCCCGATTGGCGCGCCGCCTCGGCCATACGCTCCGCGTCGGCAAGGGCGGGCGCCATCGGCTTTTCACACCAGACATGCTTGCCGGCTTCGAGCGCGGCGATCGCCATCTCCGCGTGGAAGTGGTTCGGCGTCGTCACAGAAATGATATCGACCTCCGGATCGTCGATGAGTTTCCTCCAATCGTCCGTCGCCTTTTCGAAACCGAAGGCGGATGCCTGTCGGTCTGCAAGCGCCTGGTCGGCCTCCGCCAGATGGACCAGGCGCGGCGCCGGCACATCGCCGAAGACGGAACCCACCGCGTTCCACGCAAGCGCATGGCACTTGCCCATATAGCCCGTACCGATGAGGCCGACCCCGATCCGATCCATGAACTTGCTCCAGCCAGGCCGGCAGGGGCCATTGTCCGCTGCCGGCGATTTCGGCGAAACAGATAAACCAAATTTTCGATTGTTGGAATATTCATTCTATTTCGCATAGAATGCTGCTTGTCCTGGTACGGACGAGCGGGAGGGGAGGAAAAATGACGGCGGACGAGATGAATACGGAGGGTGCGGCGCCGGCGGATTTCGAATCGCTGCGCGCCATGATCGTCGCGCGCCGCCATTCCCTGCCGAAAAGGCTGGCGCAGGTTGCCGCCTATACGCTCGAAAACCCGGACGACGTAGCTTTTGGTACCGCCGCCAGCGTCGCGGCCTCGGCGGAAGTACAACCCTCGACGCTCGTGCGCTTTGCCCAATATTTCAATCTCGACGGGTTTTCCGGCCTCCAGCAGATTTTCAGGGACCGGTTGAAGGAGCGTACGGCCTCTTACGAGGAGCGCCTTGCGCAGGTTGATGCCGAAACGCACGGCGAATCGCATGAGCGGGCGATCCTCGACGGATTCATGTCTGCGGCCGGCCGATCGATCGAGCGTTTGTCGCGCAATATCGAGCCAGGCAATCTGGAACGGGCAGTCGAAATCCTGGCGAAGGCCGAGACGATCCACCTCGTAGCCCGCCGCCGCTCCTATCCTATTTCGAGCTATATGGCCTATGCTTTCGGCAAGCTGAGGATACGCCACACCCTTGTCGGTTCGGCCTCGGGTATCGATCCGGAGAATCTCGATTTCGCTACGCCGCGCGACGCCGTGCTCGCCATTTCCTTCTCGCCCTATGCCAGTGAGACGGCGGCCTATGTGCGCAACCTCGCGGAACGCGACATTCCCGTGGTTTCCATTACCGACAGCGCCTTTTCCCCCCTTGCGGAATATGCGGTCGCATGGTTCGAGGTGGTGGAAGCGGATTTCGCCGGCTTCCGGTCGCTTTCGGCCACGATGGCGTTTGCCATGGCGCTGACCGTCGCCATAGCCGAGCGCCGTCAGAAGAAGAGATAGCAGCAGGCGGATTTTTACCTTTACAAAGAATAAATATTCCATATTGACCGGTCATTGGAATTTATGTTTCATTTCAGAGGCGGCAGATTGTCAGGATCGCCTCTCAAAATACATCCGAACGCCGGAGGAAGGCATGGCTCAGCCAATGGAGGCTTCTCGATCCGCTGCGCTGGATGTCATCACCATCGGCCGCGCCTCCGTCGATCTCTACGGCCAGCAGATCGGCTCCAGACTTGAGGATATCACGAGCTTCGCCAAGTCGGTCGGCGGCTGCCCGGCCAACATCGCCATCGGGACGGCGCGGCTCGGCCTGAAATCGGCGCTGCTCACCCGTGTCGGCAACGAGCAGTTCGGCGCCTATCTGCGCGAGCAATTGCAGCGTGAGGGTGTCTCCACGCAAGGGGTCGTTACCGATCCTGCGCGGCTTACCGCTCTCGCTTTCGTCGCCGTCGAGAACGACAGATCCTTTCCGCTCCTGTTCTATCGCGAAAACTGCGCCGACATGGCGCTCTGCGAAGACGACATCGACGAGTCTTTTATTTTGTCGGCGCGTGCAATCGTGGTCACTGGTACGCATTTCTCGCGCCCAAACAGTGACGCCGCGCAGCGCAAGGCCATGCGCATCGCTCGTGAGAATGGCCGCAAGATCGTGCTCGACATCGATTACCGGCCCAATTTGTGGGGGCTTGCGGGATTAGGCGCGGGCGACGAACGCTATGTGAAGTCGGCGCGCGTCTCCGAGCATATGAGGAGCATCCTGCCGCAATGCGACCTCATCGTCGGCACGGAGGAGGAGATATTGATCGCCTCGGGCGAAGACGATCTTCTCTCCGCGCTCAAAACCATCCGGCGGTTGAGCGCCGCGCTGGTCGTGCTGAAACGCGGGCCGATGGGATGTATCGTTTACGATGGCCCAATCCCGAACGATCTGGAAAAGGGGATCGTTGGGCAGGGTTTTCCGATCGAAGTTTATAATGTGCTTGGCGCCGGCGATTCCTTCATGTCGGGTTTCCTGCGCGGCTGGCTTGGCGGGGAAACGATCGGGACGGCGGCGACCTGGGCCAACGCCTGCGGCGCCTTTGCGGTATCCAGGCTTCTCTGCTCGCCGGAAATTCCGACCTTTGAGGAACTTCAGTATTTTCTGAAACACGGCAGCAAGGAGAGGGCGCTGCGCAAGGACGAGGCGATCAGCCACATCCACTGGGCGACGACGCGGCGGAAGGAGATCCCGCTCCTCATGGGCTTCGCCATCGATCACCGCAGCCAGTTGGAGGAGATCGCTCGGCGCGTCGGCGCGGATTCCGGGCGGATCGGCGCCTTCAAGGTGCTGGCGGTTAAGGCGGCGGCGGAGGTTGCGGCCGGAAAGCCGGGCTACGGCATGCTGGTCGACGAGAAATATGGCCGCGACGCCTTTTATGAGGCGGCGAGGCAAAAGGTCAGCTGGATCGGCCGGCCGGTCGAATTGCCGGGATCGCGACCGCTGCGCTTCGAGTTCAGCCAGGATATCGGCTCGCAACTCTTCGAATGGCCTGTCGATCACACGATCAAATGCCTGTGCCTCTATCGGCCGGACGATCCGCCGGCGCTGAAAGAAGAACAGCAGGCGAAGTTGCGCGCGCTCTTCGAGGCATCGCGCAAGATCGGGCGTGAATTGCTGGTCGAGATCATCGCGGGAAAGCATGGCCTGCTCGACGACGACACGGTGGCGCGCGCGCTTGAAGAGCTTTACGCCATCGGCCTCCGTCCAGATTGGTGGAAGCTCGAGCCGCAGGCCTCGGAGGCCGCGTGGCGGAACATAGAGGCAGTCATCTCACGCAATGACAAATGGTGCCGCGGCGTCGTGCTTCTCGGGCTTGATGCGCCGCAGGAGGCGTTGGAAGATGCCTTCCGCGCGACGGCGGCCACGCCGATCGTCAAGGGCTTCGCGGTCGGCCGCACCATCTTCGCGCACGCGGCGGAGGAATGGCTGGCCGGGCGCTGGAACGACGAGAAGGCGATTGCCGATATGGCGGAGCGTTTCCGCAAACTGACAGAGGCATGGCTCGCCACTCATGGCGGCCGGGCGGGCTGAAGGACCGGAGGACAAGATGCAGAAGACCGTTCGCCTGACCATGGCGCAGGCGCTGGCGCGGTTCCTTTCCCGTCAGACGACCGAGATCGACGGGAAAAAACTGCCACTTTTCGGCGGCGTCTGGGCCATTTTCGGCCATGGCAATGTCGCCGGGCTTGGCGAAGCGCTCTATTCCGTGCGCGAGGAACTGCCGACCTATCGCGCGCATAATGAGCAGGCGATGGTGCATGCCGCGATCGGCTTCGCCAAGGCGCATTTCCGCCGTCGCATGATGGCGGCGACGAGTTCGATCGGGCCGGGAGCGACGAACATGGTGACGGCCGCCGCACTCGCCCATGTCAACCGCCTGCCGGTCCTGCTCCTGCCGGGCGACGTTTTCGCCAACCGCATCCCCGATCCAGTCCTGCAGCAGGTCGAGGCGTTCGGCGACGGCACCATCTCCGCGAATGACTGCTTCCGCCCCGTATCGCGCTATTTCGATCGCATCACGCGACCGGAACAGATGATCCCGGCGCTCACCCGCGCCATGGGCGTGCTGACCGATCCGGCGGAATGCGGGCCGGTGACGCTGGCGCTCTGCCAGGACGTGCAGGCGGAAGCCTTCGATTATCCGGAGAGCTTTTTCGAGGAGCGTCTGTGGTCGCCGCGCAAGCCAGGCCCGGACGAACGCGAATTCGAGAATGCCGTCGCGGCGATCAGGCAGGCGCGCGCACCGCTCGTCATTTCCGGCGGCGGCACGCTTTATGCCGGCGCTTCGGAAGCACTGAAGGCGTTCGTGGAAGAGACGGGCATTCCCGTCGCCGAGACACAGGGCGGCAAGTCGAGCCTTCCGGACGGTCATCCGCTCAATATGGGCGCCATCGGCGTCACCGGAACATCGGCCGCCAACCGTCTGGCGGAAAAGGCCGATCTCATCCTCGCGGTGGGAACCCGCCTGCAGGATTTCACCACCGGATCATGGGCGCTGTTCGGTAATACGGAAAAGACCATCATCGGGTTGAACGTGCAGCCCTTCGATGCGCTCAAGCATCGTGCGTTGCCGCTCGTCTCAGACGCGCTGCGCGGCCTTGTCGAGCTTGGCCGTGCGCTCGCCGGCTGGTCGGCGCCGGCTACATGGACGGAGGACGCCAAGACGGGAAAGCGCGACTGGCAAAAGGCGGCGGCTGCCGTCACCGCCGCAACCAACGCGGCGCTTCCCTCCGACGCACAGGTGATCGGCGCTGTGCAGCGCGCCATGGGGGAGGGCATCATTATTGTTAATGCCGCCGGCGGCCTGCCGGGCGAGATGCACAAGCTCTGGCAGGCCGGCGCGCCCGGCTCCTATCACGGCGAATATGGCTATTCGACCATGGGCTACGAGATCGCCGGTGCGCTCGGCGCCAAGATGGCAAAGCCCGACGAGGAAGTGGTCGTCATGCTCGGCGACGGCTCCTACCTGATGCTCAATTCCGAGATCGCGACTTCGGTGATGCTCGGCCTGAAGCTCGTTATCGTACTGCTCGACAATCGCGGCTTCGGCTGTATCAACCGGCTGCAGATGGCGACCGGCGGCGCCAACTTCAACAATCTGTTGAAGGATGCCCGGCACGCGGTTCTCCCCGATATCGATTTCCGCCAACATGCGGAGAGCCTGGGCGCGATCGCGGAGAAAGTCGCCTCGATCGGCGATCTGGAATCGGCGCTGAAGCGGGCGAAGACGAATGACCGCACGACGGTGCTGGTGATCGAGACCGATCCGCTGATCGCCACGGGCGAGGGCGGACACTGGTGGGATGTCGCGGTGCCGGAGGTGAGCGGGCGCAAGGCAGTCAATGAAGCACGCAAGGCGTATGAGGAAAAGAGGCGGGAGCAGAAGGTGGGGGATTAAGAACCTTCTTTGATGGCATCTTATCTTACCCCCCTCCGCCTCGCTTTGCTCGGCACCTCCCCCCGCTCCGCGGGTGGCGGATAGACGCGGAAGCGCGGCCACCCATCCCCCACCGGCGGAGCGGGGGGAGGTGGCGAGGGCGAAGCCCGAGACGGAGGGGGCAGAACCTTCGAATGTCCTCGGCGAGAAATAGAAAGAAACCGGAGAATCAAACGTGAAAGCCAAATTGGGTATGTCTCCCATCGCCTGGTGGAATGACGATCTTGTAGAACTGAGCGACGATGTCTCGCTGGAAGAGTGCCTGAGCCAGTCGCGCTCGGCCGGGTTCACCGGCATGGAGATGGGTCGGCGTTTTCCCAACGATCCGAAAGTGATGCTGCCGATCCTGAAGGAAGCGGATGTGACGCTCTGCGGTGGCTGGTTCTCCGGCACGCTGGTCAATGAGGAGATGGCGGCGAACAAGGATCGAATCCAGCCGATGATCGATTTGTTCAAGGCGGTGAATGCGCCCTGCAGCGTTTATGGCGAGGTCGGCCGCTCGATCCAGGGCGACCGCTCGAAGCCGCTCGCCGCGAAGCCGCGGCTCTCCGACGGGGAGATGAAGGCCTATGCCCGGAAGGTGACGGAATTCGGCGAATGGTGCGCCGGCGAGGGCATCCCGCTACTCCTCGACGCGGGGCATCTGGCTTTCGCCGGTGGGGACGTGCTCAGGGCGATCGACAAGCACCACAGGCGCATCAACCATGTGCATGTGAAGGACGTGCGCATGGGCGTGATCGAGCGCC
>DASZUG010000061.1:0-199257 GCA_035547755.1 Rhizobiaceae bacterium | reverse complement strand
CTTCGACAAACCGCACTACGCGTTCACGCAGATCCAGCGAATAGGGTTTGGGCATCGCAAATCACCTCCATAAGGAAGTGAATCACAAAACCAACATCAGCGGAATCCTTCACGATTCAACCCGAGCGTCCGACGCTCTAGGTCTTCTTCGGCATCATCGTTCAAATGTACTGGAACGATCACGCGCGCCGCATTTCCGTGCCTTCTATCAGGGCCAAAGAGCTATAATCGGGATCGATAAAGGTGATCTTCTCGGCGGTACTATGCCGCCGGGAGCCTCGCGGATATCGCGCAATTGGGCGCTTCACCACCGGAAGGATAGATGGGGAATCGGGAAAAAGGCAGAACAAAGCAGCCCTTCGAAACCATTCGCGGAGCGGATGAAGAATGATCGAGATGTCGACGTAACATCGGTGAAACCGCTGGATGGCTGCGGTTTTCCGATGGCTGCGAGGGAATTGAGGATCTTTCCGGCATGATCGCAGAAGGTGGCCCCATGGTGGAGCCGCTTCGTGATCCCGTATTATTCGCTCGAGTTTTCATTTCGCTCGGCGCGCCGACATGGCCGAACGGTTTTGACGTCGATGCAATCAACCTCCATCGAGAGATGGGCCGCAATGGCCGTCTCAAGAAGGCGGCCGCTTAGACTATTGTTTTCTGGCCTGCTGGTCAGTTGGCCGTCGCCTGAAGTGCGTTGCTTGCGTTTACTCGCTCTTCCAACAGCCGCTCGAATGCGGCTTTGATCCGCATGACGTGTGGCGTTTTGTAGTCGAAGCCTGTGTTGCGCAGATGGATCAGCATCGAGGCGTTGACCTCGAAGATCACGACGTTGCCATCCCGGTCGAGGGAACAGTCGATGCCGAAATAGTCGAGGCCGATGCGGCGGCGAACCTCCTCGAGGGCAGCCATCCCCTTCCAGCCGAAAACCCTCTGCGGATCCTCCAGAAAAGCCTTCTCTTCATTCCGCATCCACTCGATCTCCCGCATCCGGGTGGATGCATGGTGTACCTTCCACCCATCGCCGATCGCCAGATGATAGGGGAGGATCTCCTCGCCGACGAAGATGAAGCGGTATTTGCGGAAGCGACCGTCGCCTGAGCGGTAATCCACGAAATCGGTGAGATAGAGCGGGTGGTCCTCCGCTTCCGCGGCGAACCGGACAAGCGCTTCCGGTTCGGAGGCTAGTTCCATCATCTCGCCGCCATGCGTGCCGGCATGCCGGACGATCAGGGGCCTATCCAACGTCTCTTCGGTCCGGAAGCTTCGCTGCACTTCACCGGCGCCGATCCGGATTGTCATCGGCACCACCGTGTCCGCAATCCCGGCAAGGCGCCGCGCAACTGCTTCCCTGTTCGTGCCGAGGATCAACTCCGGAGAATTGATCACCGGTCTTTGCTGTGAATTTACGAAATCGGCCGCGGCCATAATCGCTCCGCGCCCGCTGTCGGGTTCGGAAACCAGATTAATGACCACGTCAATCTTCGCCGTCAGATCGCGTGGGCTCTCATAGCGATAATCCGGTATGACGATGAGAAGATCGGCCTCAAATTCAGACCCCTTGATCAGGTCCTCATAAGGAGTGTTGCCGCCGAGAGGCGAGAAGAGCATGAGCGCCCGGAAGACGGGAGGCCGCTTTGTAGAAGGGTAGCTCTTTGCGACACCTTTTTCCGCGACGGCGAGAAAGCGTTGGCGCGCCGCGCCGGCATTGCCGAGGTCAAGTTCGGCATAGCCGCAAGTCAGCAACAAGCCGCGATCGTCGGGATCGAGCTTCAGGGCTGCTTCGGCGCATTGCAAAGCCTCAGCAGCGCGCCCGGTCTCCCTCAAGGCGTGCGCCTTGTTGCAGAGGCAGGGAAAGTCCGATGGCGAAAGCGACAAGCCGCGGTCATAAGCCGCGACGGCTTGATCGAAATGGCCGCTCTTCTGGAGAAGGTCGCCGAGCAAGGCCCAGGATGAAGCCGCGTCCGGGGCAAGCTGGCAGTAACGGACCGCCGCATCGATCGCCTCGGATATATTCCCGAGCGATTCGAGCACGCCGGCGCGCCTTGCGAAGGCCGGGCCGTAATCGCTTTTCAGCGCTATAGCCCTGTCGAGGCTTGCCAGCGCTGCCTCCCGCAGGCCAAGCTCGGCCTGCACGATGCCTTGATGGTACCAGGTCGCGGCATCGCCGGGATCAAGCGCCAGGGCTTTTTCATATGAAAGCGTGGCTCGCTCTAAATCGCCCGCCGCGTGAAAGGCCATGGCCAGGCCAGTCACCGCCGCGGCGTTTTCGGGCTTGAAAGCGAGCGCCGCCTCGAACCAGGGAATCGCCTCGCGTCCTCTGTCGGCCTGAACCAGCAGAAGCGCCAGCGTGTGGCACGCCACGGCGTCGCGGCGCACCCGCTCGCTCTCCGCGAGAAGCATCGTAATCGCCCTGTCGTAGTCGCCGGCGCCCATCAAGGCGGCCACACGACCGAGCACGACAGGGAAGGGCGGAATGGCTGGCGGGCAGAGAGCGGGAAAGTTGTCCACGGGCGGCTTTCGAGCGATACGGTCGGCATCGGGCAAGAACATAGCGGAACGTCCTTGCCTTGGGCTGACCATCGCCGCGCGCGACGAAAGGGCGGAGTACCACTTCCGGTCGCGCTTGAAAGCTTCCGTCATAAAAGACGATTTACCTTGTGAAGGCCTGCAAGATCTATTCGCTGGAAAACCGGCTGCGCTCCATCGTCGATCTCCTCTTCGGACAAGAGCCTGGCCTCAAAACGAAAACATTTCAGGCGAGCGGTCAAGAGAAGCGAAATCGACGGTCCTTGCAGCTTAACGATTTACATTTTGGACTTGGCGAGGCACCTGCGGCCCATCGCCATTGCTTTGTATGTCCCCTTCAGATCGACGGTAAAGGCGCCCTTGGTTCGCGGAAATACGATCATCGTGTATTTCTTTGCCACGTCACGTTTGAAAGCCGGATTGTCTGTCAAGATGTAGCCGCCCGATAATCCCTCTTTAGGTTGCCCGCTAAGCCGCCCGCTCGTGGTGGTCGCCACGCCGTTATAGAGATGACCATCGATATCGACGAAGATCTCCGACTTGGTTCCAGTCTTAAGGCCGATGTCCAGTTTCGTGAACACGCCAAGATACCCGACTGTTTGGTCTGCGGTAACGCCCATCTGAACAGAACCGGGGCCGAATGAGCGCACAATCAAGCAATCTCCCCGTGTTTTATTTGCATAAACTGTCCAACCCTGAACTTCTCCATATTTGACAAGCACGTCGCTAGCCTTGGGAAGGGGATTACTTTGTGCGTAAACTGTTGTCGCCGAAGAGAGCGCTGCTGACATTGCCACAACAAATGCGGTAAAGTTTTGCATTTGAATTCCTCCGTTGTGCGGGCCGAATAGCCTTATCGCGGGTAAATGAGACTGGGGTAACAGTTGGACTGGCTTGGCTAGTTCGTGCGGTGGCTTATCCCGCATGACCGTAGCTCTATCGGTCCGGCACAATCGCCGGACCATGCGGCTATATCTCTTCCTACGCACCTTATGCGCACTGTGAGGCTGAACAATTGCCCCAAGCTCCAACGTGAGCGCGCATTTGCCATTCATTGCCGGCCGGAGATCCGGCCGGCAATGATGGATGTCGATGCGATCAGTCGACCGCCATGGCCGCCGCCGCCAGCTTCTCGAGATCGAGGTACTGGGCCTTCTCGACGGTAACGCCGACGGCCTTGATGGCGCCGTTCTTGAACGTGCCAGGCGACTTGTACTCCTCGCTCACCGCGTCGCCGCTATCGCGGCCGATGCAGAGACCGTCGCCCGACAAAGTGAATTTGCCGAGCTGGGTCTTCATGTCGCCCTGGGCTACGATCTCATCGTTGACGTAAAGCGTTGTCTTGCCGAGCGATTCGCCATGCGGCCCCGCCTTGTCGCGGATGAACTCCATGCCGAGCGTATACTTGCCCGGCTTGAGCGCCTTCGACACGAACTTCTGCTCGGGCTTGATGCCGAGGAAGTTATAGACGTAGTAGAGCTTCATATTTTTGATGAACAAGCTGTGGCCGCCGAAGCGCGAGCCGTGGGCAAAGATCACACCCTCGCACTTGTCGCCGATCTCCACGTCCGCGATGATCTTGTAGTTCCGGCCGCGCACATTGACGGCAACGCCTTCCGGAACCGGCGAGGTGCCGGGGTAGTAGATATATCGTTCGCGAGGCCCTTCTTCGCTTGGGCGTTCGACACCTAGAAGTTCGGCCGCGCTGCGATCGTCGAGTGGAAGAACGAGATTCTTCTTCGCTTCCTCATCCCATGCCTTGATCAACGCCTTCAGCTTTTCGGGGTGTTCCTTGGCGACGTTCCTGGATTCCGAACGGTCGACGTCCGTGTGGTAGAGTTCCCACTCGTCCTTGTCGAAGTGTCCCTTGCTCGTCAGCGGCGCGTGAAGGGCGGCAGCCTTCCAGCCGTCTTCCCACATGCCGCGCGTGCCGAGCATGGCGTAGTACTGACGCTTCTTCTTGGTCGGGGCGTCGGGCTTGGCCTCGAACGAATAACGCATCGACACGCCGGAGAGCGGCCACTGCTCGGCGCCGCGGAAGGTCTTCGGCATCTCGACGCCGCAGACATCGAGGATCGTCGGCACGATGTCGGTCGAGTGGTGGTATTGATTGCGCACCTCGCCCTTCGCCTTGATGCCTTTGGGCCAGGAGATGACCAGCGGACAGCAGGTGCCGCCGGCATATTCCGAATAGCGCTTGAACATCTGATAGGGCGTGGAGAACGCGGCCGCCCATCCGGTCGGATAGTGGTTGTAGGTTTCCGGGCCGCCGAGAACGTCGAGATATTTCAGGTTCTCGGAAAGCTCATCCGGATAGTTATTGAAGAACTTGTTCTCGTTTACCGAGCCGTTCGGGCTGCCTTCGCCGGAAGCGCCGTTATCCGAACAATAGAACACGATCGTGTTATCGAGCTGGCCGCTACTTTCCAGATAGTCGATCAGACGCCCGATCTGGACATCGGTGTATTCAGAGAAACCGGCATAGACTTCGGCCATACGCGCGAACAGCTTTTTCTCGTCGGCATTCAGCTCATCCCACGGCCGCACGGCGTCGCCCGGATTGGCCACCTCCTCGGGGAGTGGGTTGAAAGGGGTAAGCGCGGTACCTTTTGGCAGAATGCCTTTTTCGATCATCCGCGGCAGGACCCATTCACGATAGGCCTCATAGCCTTTGTCGAATTTGCCCTTGTACTTGTCGATATATTCCTTCGGAGCATGGTGCGGGGCGTGGTTGGCGCCAGGGCAGAGCCACATGAACCAGGGTTTGGAAGGATTGCTGGCCTTCTGATCGCGGATCATCTGCATCGCCTGATCGACCAAGTCCTTCGACAGGTGATACCCTTCTTCCGGGCCATAAGGCTGATCGATGAACTTGTTATCCTCTACGAGATCTGGATACCATTGATTGGTTTCGCCGCCGATGAAGCCGTAGAAGCGGTCGAAGCCTTTCTGGACCGGCCATTCCGACTTGGTGCCGCCCGAGCAGATGTCCTGCTCCGGCACATTATGCTCCTTGCCGAGCCAGAACGTGCTCCAGCCCGCTCCTTGCAACATATGGCCGATTGACATGCATTCTTCCGGAACGCGGCCGCTCCATCCGGGGAAGCCCTGCGCGCCCTCCGTTATGCATGACATGCCGTTCAGATGGTGGTTGCGGCCGGTAAGGAAGGTGGAGCGCGTCGGCGAACACAGCGCCGTAGTGTGCCATTGCGAATAGGTGAGGCCGTTATCCGCGAGCTTCTGCATGGTCGGCATGTTGATGGCGCCTCCATAGGGCGACCATGCCGCCTGGCCTGTGTCGTCATAGAGGATGATCAGCACGTTCGGCGCGCCTTTCGGTGCGCGGGGCGGAAGGTACGGATCCCAATCGGGCTTCGAATCCCGGACATCGAGCTTTATGACGCCTTTGAATTTCTTCGACATGACCAGCTCCTCTTGAAATTCGGCCAAAACCATCGAACGACAGCCAACATCGCGCTCGATAAGTCATCGAGCGTGGGGCGACGAGATTCCCACAGTGTCATCTGCGAGTAAGGGGAACTTTATTCACAAGGTCCGCCACGCTCCATTGGACTAAGTACCTACATGTGAGCTGCGATTCTTTTCGATGAGCTGTAGCTTACTTGCGCTGCTGCTGTCTCCGTAGAAGTCGGAACGAGGGTTCATCGCTGAGCCCGTGACGAGCCATGATCCCACTGAACTGTGTAGGTCCATGGTCCAACTGTTCCCCAATGCAACGTCGATGTTAGCTCCGAGGAAGATTACCTTACGCGCGTCACCGTCCCAGACGCAGAGTGCATGGCGGGCTGATGATCTGCCCTCGCTGTCGCAACAGCCGGCCCCTGCGAGCGGTGGTTCCTGACGCGGCAACGGAGTCTGCGAATGGGTGGATTTACATCCACGGGCGAACTGTTCTTGCCGGTTTATTTGCCTTTCCGGCAATGGCTACGCTGCATACGACCGCTTCCGCACGAAGCGATACGCTGCCTTTGTGGAACGAGGGTCGCTCCAGAAGTGGGATCTTGGATTTTGTCGCTGCGGTCAGCCGGCCGGGTCCATCGGATTTCGCGCCGTCTCCAGAGCGCATTGCAACAACGGGCGCGTTTGGCCTGCTGCAAGTCAGCACCGGAAGCCCGATGGGGTTGATTGATGGACCAGACCATTCTCCTTGCGGATATTCCTGAAATCGGCCGAAATGATATGCGGCTTGTTCCCGGAGGCACATTCCGGATGGGCTCGGACGAGCACTATCCTGAAGAGGCGCCCGCACATCGGGTAACCGTCGATCCGTTCTGGATGGATCGTACGCCGGTCACCAACAAGATGTTTCGCGATTTCGTGCACGCCACTGGACATGTGACGGTTGCTGAGAAGGTTCCCGACCCTGAGGATTATCCCGGCGCGCTACCTCACATGCTCTACGCAGGCTCGCTGACATTCACGCCTCCGCCCAATCCAGTCGACCTCGTGGACTGGCGGCAATGGTGGACCTTCCTAAAAGGTGCGAACTGGCGACATCCCTATGGGCCCGGCTCCAATGTCAACGGCCTGGACAGTCATCCCGTTGTTCACATTGCCTATCCGGATGCGCTTGCCTATGCGCAATGGGCCGGAAAGGACCTGCCGACGGAGGCCGAATGGGAATTTGCCGCACGTGCGGGACTGGATGGAGCGGAATACGCCTGGGGAGATGAGTTTACGCCACACGGGCAGCACCAGGCAAATACATGGCAGGGCGCCTTTCCCCACGAGAATTTCTGCTCGGACGGCTTCGAGCGGACATCGCCAGTGAAGGCATTTCCACCAAACCGGTACGACATCTTCGACATGATCGGCAATGTGTGGGAGTGGACGTCGGACTGGTACACGGAAAAGCACGAGGCCGACGCCGCGAAGGCGTGCTGCATTCCAAGAAATCCGCGAGGAGGCGACGAGGAAGACAGCCACGACCCGTGCCAGCCCGAGATCAAGATCCCGCGCAAGGTATTGAAAGGGGGGTCGCATCTCTGTGCTCCCAATTATTGTCGTCGCTACCGGCCGGCAGCCCGGCATGCAGAGCCCATCGATACCTCCGCCTCGCATGTCGGCTTCAGATGCGTCATTCGAAATGTACAGCAGGAGCCGTGAATCCGATGTTCGAAAGGGAACGGGAAAAGAGAAAAACGGCAACCGAGGAAATGAGTTCCGAACAGGCTTCAGTCGAGCTTTCGTCCCGGAGAACGGGCATGTCCTTTCAGCGCACGCGCATGAGTGCGGAACGGACGCTGATGTCGGTCATACGGACGTCGCTTTCGCTGATCGGATTTGGATTCACAATTTTCCAATTTTTCCAAAAGCTCAAGGAATCCGGTACTCTGACGCATGCCGCCGCACCGCGGAATTTCGGATTGTCGCTGGTGTTTCTTGGCGTGGCGATCCTCCTCATCGGCATCATCTATCACGTCCAGTTCATGTATGGACTTCGTATCGAGCGGTCCGAGATGATCGGGGCCAAGCTTCTCCACGGCCAGAGCCGCTATCCTGCGTCCTTCACACTCCTGATTGCACTCTGCTTGCTGGTGATCGGCGTTCTGGCCATCCTCAGCATGATTTTCAACGTGGGACCCTTCGATTGAAGCCGATCTTCGGCATGGCGATGCGAGTGGCACTTCGCATCTACCCCGGCCGACAACTCTGCCGCGAGGAAGCTTGCGTTGGCGTTTGTCATTGCCGGTTCGAGAAAAAGGAAGCGGGTGATGGCGTTAACTGAACTGATCCGCATCGGCGTGATTGTCAGTATTTTCCTCATCGTCTTCGCATTGGGCCTCCATGCGGACCTGCGGGAGGCGACCTCGCTGTTTCGCAGGCCAGCGCTTCTATTCAAATCTATTTTGTCGATGAACGTGATAATGGTGATTTTCGCCGCGGCGATAACATCTTTGCTTCAGCTTAGTCCCGCGTTGAAGATCGCTATCATCACGCTGGCGGTGTCGCCGGTGCCGCCGTTCCTGCCCGGCAAGCAGATGAAGGCCGGCGGCTCGGCTTCCTATTCGATAAGCCTTCTCTTCGCAGCGGTCCTGCTCTCGATCATTGTGGTGCCGGTTTCAATAGAGATCCTGGGGCGTTATTTCGGGGTAGCTGCACATGTATCGGCCGTCAGAATTATTCCCATTGTCCTAATCACGGCAATTCTTCCACTGCTGTGCGGTATCGCCATCAGTAAGATCGCTCCCCAATTTGCCAGCCGAATCCGTAAGGCGACTTCGACCTTTGCCATGATATTGCTGGTGATTTCGGTGCTACCGATCCTCTTTGCCATGGCAGGCACCATCTGGAGCCTTTTCGGAAACGGCACCATGCTGGTGCTTGCTCTTTTCACCATGGTCGGCCTCGCCGTCGGACATCTGCTGGGTGGGCCCGAGCCGGATGACCGGACCGTTCTGGCATTCGCCACCTCGGCTCGCCATCCTGGCACAGCGCTGGCGATTGCCGTGCAAAACTTTCCTGAACACAAAGCTGAAGTGATGGCGGTTATCATTTGCCATCTGGTCATCGGCGCCTTGGTTTCGCTGCCCTACATGGCATGGCGCAAACGGAGTCATACGCCGACGGATGCCCCGATAGAACGATGACGATGAATGCGTCGGGCCTTGACTGAATCCCGATGCACCGCCGCGGAGAACGAGGGGAAGTGAACGTGGAAGAATTACTGCGCTCGGCGACCGAACAATCCATCAGGATAGTGGACTTCATTGCCCTGATCGTCATTGTGTACGGGAGTATAGAGGCATTTGTTCAGGCCATCCGCGTCATACTGTCTCCTCGGTCTCGCTCTGGTTTTTCCAGGATATGGTTCCGTTATGGACGATGGCTGGTAGCTGGACTGACTTTTCAACTCGCCGCCGACATCATCGAAACATCAACAGCGCCGTCCTGGGACGATATAGGCCGCCTTGCAGCGATTGCCGTCGTCCGGACATTTCTCAACTATTTTCTCGAGCGCGACCTTGGAGAAGTCGAAGAGAATTTGAAAGAAAAGGAAACGATACATTCTTCCGGATAATACGACCGATAAGCTCCATTAGAGCGGTTCAGGGTTAGATGGAAACAGAACTGTTTCCATCTAACCCTGAACCGTTCTAATTCAGGCCGAATATTTTGTCTGATACTGTCGCGACAAAACATCCGGCCGTCGGTTTGTTTGTTTGCAAATATCAATAGCCTGTGAGCGACGTACCTGCGACTTCGTTGAAGTTCACATATCGCCTCGACGTGAGGGCGAACGGATTTTCGCTCGCGTCGATTTCGGCCTTCAGCGCCAGATCGCTCTCGGTGTCGTCCGTGCTGTAGATGTCGAAACGACGCTCGAACGGGATCTGGAAACCGAATCCCGGGCTGAAGAAGACGTTGGTTGAATCCAGCACACCGAGATTTTGAACGGCCGAGGGATAAGTCGTCACGATCGCCGAGACCGGAATGGACCCGGAGAAATCCCTCATTGTCAAAGACCATTGGCCACTTGCGGAAACCAGTGCCGATCCGGCGTCGACAGGCTGGCCGTCCGGTCCGATAAGGGTCACAGACACCGTTGCGCCTGCCGCCGCGGTGCCGGTTATCGTCGGCGCCACGTAGGATGGTTCTTCCTCGATAGGATGGAATTCGTGCCTGTGCCGCCCCAGCACCTCGGCGATTTCGCGCGGGGAGGGGATCGCCTGCAACGCATCCACGTCGACGGCGATGTTGTTGGCGGGATGGGCATCAAGGCCACGAGTGCCATCACCCTCGACCTCGACGACGTTCACCGCGTTGCCTATGCCGGCGGATGACGGGAAGAGAACCTCCAAGGTGACGCTGAGTATCCTGGTTGGACTGCCGGGCATCACGGTTCCAAGATTCCAGACTATCCGGCCAGTGGCCGGGTCGTAAGCGCCCCCCTCCGTCGCGCTTACGAAACTGAAGATCCGCGGGTCCGCGATGTCGACGACCCGTACACCGTCGGCCTGGAACTGGCCGGCATTTTCGACGGTGATCTGGTAAGTGACGATGTCTCCCGGCGCGACTTCGTCGAGATTATCCGTTTTCCTGACGACCAGATCCGGATAGATCAGACGATCGGTGTGCTCAGCGAAATTGTTCTGCGGCGTGGGGTCCGCTCCGCCAAGCCCGTTGTCGTGAATCGACACATGGTTCGTGGTCTCGTCGATGGAGGACGAGAGGCCGGGGCGCACCTTCAACGTCAAGCCGTAGGTCAATGTGCCGTCGTCCGGCGAGAGCGTGTCGCGCTGCCAGGTGACGATACCCGTCGCCGGGTCAAATGTGCCGCCGTCGGTCGCTGAAACAAACTCGAAGACGTTCGTATCGACATGGTCGACGATTTCAACGCCGGCGGCGACGCGCGTGCCGACATTGCGGGCGGTTATCACGAAATCCACCGTTTCGCTGCCGCCGGTCTCGTTGACATCATTCGTCTTCGTGACCACGAGGTCCGGTGACGGCGGCCGCCCGCCGGATAGGGGGATGACAGCCGCGGTATCGGTGTTGTCCTGTGGCGTCGGGTCGTCTTGCTCGAGCGTAGCCGTCGCGGTGTTGATGAGAATGAGTTCCCTGTCTCCGGGGTCGACAACCGGAGACAGGGGATCGTTAAGCCGCGCGATCAGAACGACGTTCGCCGTCTGTTCGGCGTCCAGCGTGCCGAGATCGATGGAGAACTGGCGCGTGCCGGGAATGAAAACCGGCGTAACGCTGACGCCGTTGACCGTGACGCCGAGCAGTTGCACATCCTCAGGCAGCGTATCGGTCAGGACCACATTGCGCGCGGTTTCGATCGAGCCCGCATCCACGCCCGGCGCGCCCTTGTTGAAGACCTGGATCGTATAGGAGAACGCATCTCCCGGCTCGATGGTCGTTACGGATGCGTCCTTGACGACGCGCAGATCCGGACCTGCAATAATCACCGCCGCATCATCGGAATCGGAGTAATGGCGCTGCTCGTCCGGAATCTGCGTTTGAGGAATGGAATCATATGCCAGGTCGGTGGTGTTTAAGGTGGTCGCCCCGTTCGCAACGCCCGCCGATACAGGCGTGGCCTGGAAATCGATGACCAAACGGGCCGTCAGCGGCAGCGAGGGAAGGGTCACGCGGAAACCGGATCCTGCGAGTTCAATGGTGGCCTGAAGTCCAGGCGCTCCGATCACCGTCGCGGTAATTGAATTGGGGTCCAACCGCATCAGCGGATCGTCGAAAGGATCCGAGATCGTCAGATCGAACGCATCCACATGCGAATTTGCGGTGTGGGACACTTCTATCCGATAGGACATGGGTTCGCCTATCGCGGCAAACGCCCCGTCGGCCGTCTTGGTGATGTTCAACTCCGGCTCGACAACCGAAATTTCCGCGCTGGCGCTGTCATTCGCCACCCCGTTGGTGAACGCCGTCACGGTATTGGTCAGCGTCGCACCGTCGTGGACGGCCGAAGGATTGTTGTCGACGACCACTTTATAGATGACATCCAGGAAGTCGTTGGAGGCGATATTGTCGCCCGGGTTCACCACGTCGCCGAGCCGGATCACAAGCGTGTTCGTCCCCGGAAGGATGAAGGCGTTGGCAGGATCGAGCGAAGTTGTCTGCCCGCTGTTTCCACGGACAATCTGGATCGAGCCCGGCAGGAACGTCTGCCCTTCCGGCAGCATGTCGCGCAGCGCCAGGTCCTCGGTCGTGCCTTCGGCCAGGTCGATACGCACACGGAAGGTCGCGGTTTCGCCTACGGCGACGGCGGTCCCTGAGGTCTGGACAACACTGCTCCCGATAAGATCCTTGCCGACCTGGACGGTGAACGCGCCGCTTTCGACCGATGCGCTTGCCGTCGAGGCGTAGTTGTCGAGGACCGAGGCGTCGGGCCCTGGTCCGTCGTCGCCGGTGCGCTCGTCGGGATTGGCGCCTGGCGTCGAGGTCCAGCGCACTTCCGCAGAATTGGTCAGCGTCTCGCTCGGGGTGACGCTGTCCTCGACCTGCACCGAATAGGTGATCGTCACCGTCTCGCCGACGGCGATGTCAAAGCCGGAACCGGAAATCAGTCGTCCGCCCGGGCCGACGGTAAACATACCGACGGTCGCGCCGGCGCCGTCCACCGCCGTCACGTTGCCGATGAAGATCGTGTCCGCCGGCGCCTGGTCGGCGAAGGTGACGTCATAGGCCTCCGAAGCGCCGTTGTTGGTCAGAGTCACCTGGTAATCGATGACGTCGCCCGCATCCACATCTCCCGCCGGCGACGTGATCTGCTTGCCGATCGCGATGTCCGGCTCGTTGACGGTCAGGCTGACCGGGCCGGCAGCCGCCGGACCTATATCCGGAGAGGTCGACGTAGCGGTTACGCTGTTGGAAAGGACCACGCCCTCCTGATTCGACAGTTGATCGCTCACCACGCCCTGATAGCGCAACGTGATCACGCCAGTGTCGACAGCGCCGGGCGTGCTGTCATTGCTGCCGGGCAGCGTGACCGTGCCGAGGGTGATGATCAGCCGGTCGTTGGCGGCGTCGTAGACGATAGCGGAGGGATCGAGCGTCGTCCGGCCATCGAACAAGGTGCCGGCTGGGGCGATCACCGTGACCGAGCCTGGAATGTAAGTGAGGCCGTCGGTGAGCTGATCGGTTATCACCACGCCCGGTGTCGTCCCTTCGGTCACGGTGACGCCGATCTCGAAGGTGGCGGTCTCGCCCACCACTACGTCGGGGCTGGCGTCGCCGTTGAGGCTCGTCGTGACCAGTTGCTTGGTAGCGCCGAGATCGGCAAAGCCGCTTTCGACCGATGCGCTTGCCGTCGAGGCGTAGTTGTCGAGGACCGAGGCGTCGGGCCCTGGCCCGTCGTCGCCGGTGCGCTTGTCGGGATTGGCGCCTGGCGTCGAGGTCCAGCGCACTTCGGCAGAATTGGTCAGCGTCTCGCTTGGGGTGACGCTGTCCTCGACCTGCACCGAATAGGTGATCGTCACCGTCTCGCCAACGGCGATGTCAAAGCCGGAACCGGAAATCAGTCGTCCGCCCGGGCCGACGGTAAATGTACCGACGGTCGCACCGGCGCCGTCCACCGCCGTCACCGTGCCGATGAAGATCGTGTCCGCCGGCGCCTGGTCGGCGAAGGTGACGTCATAGGCCTCCGAAGCGCCGTTGTTGGTCAGCGTCACCTGGTAATCGATGACGTCGCCCGCATCCACATCTCCCGCCGGCGACGTGATCTGCTTGCCGATCGCGATGTCCGGCTCAACGACTGTAATCTCGGCCGAGCCGGTCGCCAAAGCCACAGCGTCTGCATCGACACTGGCGACGTTGGACTGTTGCACGCCGCCTTGGTTGACAAAATCGTCCTCAACCACCGCACGATAGGAAATGCGGATCGTGTCATTGTCGGCCGTGCTGCCGGCCGGATCGCCGGGATTGACGATCTGGGAACCGCTTGTCCCGGGATCGTTATCGAGCTCGAAGGTAAGAACGGTGTGGCCCTCCGCATTGACCGTCAGGGTAGGATTGACGATCCTCACGGCGGCTCCCGCAAATCCGACATTGACAACGGAAAGCGAATTAAGATCAACCCGAAGGCCAGGCGCGATGTCGTCGGTGATCACGACATTGTTGAGGGTGCCTTCAAAAACGGAAATATCGAGATTGTAGTTGACCGCCTCTCCGACCGCGAATTCCGTATCGTCTGCATCGACCGATTTTACCATGCTCAGTTCGCCCGAAGTCTCGATCGCGTCCTGTGCGCCGGCGAGATAGTCATTGACGTCATCAGTGGGGAGCGTTCCAGTTCGTTCGCCATCGGCGGCGCCCGGCCGAACCTGGCCATCCAGCGAACTCCAACTCCCAATGACGGCGTTTCCGATCGTTTCATTCGGACCTATCGTATCGAGCACCTTGACTTGATAGACGACGACAAGGGATGCACCGAGCGGAATGTCGAGATCGGCGCCGCTCAACGAGAAGACCCCGGCGTTGTTGAAGCCGATCTGATCGCTGACGTCGACGCCGTTCAGCGTCGCGCTGATGATGCCGAGTGGCTGAAGACCATTCGGCAAGCTGTCGGCGAACGAATATTCGAAAGCTTCCGACGAAGAGTCGGCGGCGTGTGCCGTCGTAACCGTATAGGTGATGACATCGCCCGCATCCACGGGGCCGGTGGCGTCATTGGTTTTCGTGATGACCAAGTCGGGCTCGGTAATCCCGATCGAAGCGGTGGCCGTGCGAGCCGGGACATTATCGGAGGTGAATGTCGCCGTATTGACCTTGACGTCGCCATTGTTGTTGTCGGCCGAATTCAGGACTCTTGCCTGGAATGTGACGCGAATGAAATCGTTGGTTTCATTGTTGTCGGCGGCGGTGATGAACGTGTCGCCGTCCAGCGTCAGCGTCTGACCAGCCTGGGTGAAGGCGCCGGTCAGAACAGTCCCGTCGGCGGCGATGATATTTCCGCTACCCTCGATGAAATCCTGCCCCGTCGGCAGAATATCGGTCAGCACGGGATTGACGGTCATTCCCTCGATGACAGGAATTTCGATCGTATAGAAGATCTGGTCGCCGATCGTATAGGTGGAATGATCGCTGGTCTTCGAAATGGGACCGGGGACGGCGATGTTGACTGTCGAGGTGGTTTCGAAGGCATAGTTGTTGAGCAAGCTCTGGTCTGTGCGCGGGCCGCCGTCGGAGCCATCCCTGGCTTCGCTCACGGCTCCCGGGATGCCGGCTGCGATTGATGGATCGGCGTCATCGACCGGGTCGGAGGCCGGCAGGGATTTGTAGGTGAGGTCGACCGTGTTGGTGAGAGCCTGGCCCGCAACCACGTCGTTGGCGACGCGGGCCTGGTAGGTGATCGTGACGATCTGGTGAAGGCCGAGATCAAATCCGCTGACGAGCACGCGGTTGTTGGCGACGTCGAGCATCACGTCACCGGCAACCAGGGGATCGAGGCCAAAGACGGGGGCGCCTCCGTCGACCGTCGCAGAACCGGCGATGAGTTCCATGCCTGCCGGTAACTGGTCCGTCAGATCGAGGGCGAAGCCATCGGCGCTGGATATGGCGTCATGGCTGAGCGTCAGCGTATAGGTGACGACGTCTCCCGCGTCCGTGGTCGAATCCGGCGTCGTCGCCGTCTTGCTCACGTCGATCGCCGGCTCGTGTATGGTGACAGTCGCCGTGCTGGCGTTGTCCAGGTCGAAAACCGGGGTATCGCCGACAGTGAAGGTTACCGCCGCACCGTTTACATTGACGTCGCCATCGTCGGTTTGCGGCACGTTCATCACTTGTGCGCGCAGGATCAGGACGATGGATTCAGCATCCGGATCGGGATCCGTCGATGTGGCGGTATTTGTGATCGTGCCGAAGTCGACAATCAGACGATTGGCGATACCGTCGCCATTGGTGTCGACGATCTGGATCGTGGGGCCGGCGCCGTTGTTGAGAGTAAGCGAACTTCCGACGGCGACGCGATCGACGGCTAGAAGCTGTATGATGCCCTGTGCGGTAGGGTCGGACAGGAAGTCGGTATCATCATAGACGACGACATCGTTCGCCACGCCGCGCGGCACGGAAACGCGCAGTTGATAAGTGACTATCTCGCCGACGAGGACATTGGGGTCGGCATCTGCCTGATATCCCTGATCGCCGGGCAACAGGTTTTCCGTCCCGCCATAGGAAGTGTCGATCAGCGTCTTGGTGACGGTAGGGCTTTCGACGGTGAGCGTGTCGCTGCCCTGTTCGGGGCCGAAAGTGCGCTCGACGGGTTGAACGCCGGAAAGGGAAGTGTAGCTGTCGACCGTTGCCGTGTTGTTTACGACCGTTCCCTCGTCCACGTCCGGCGCTACCTGCAGCGTGAATTCGAGATCAAGTCGTTCACCCGGCGCGATGGCAAAGGTCGGGTCGGCCAGGACGCGTATCTCATAGTGGTCACCCGCATTGACGATCGATACCGTCACGAGGTTCTCGTCAACGTTTCCCGTGCCGGAAACGCTCGCCAGGACGACGCTGCTGAACACGTCGGTCGGGAGATCGTCGTCACTCAGTTGCAACCCGAACGACGTGGTGTCGAACGTCCCTGATCCGTTCTGTATGGACAGACGCATCGTCGAGGTGTCGTTGGCCTGTACTGTGTCGGAGATGAACTGCTTGGTGACCGTCAGATCCGGCTCGACAATATCGACGGGCGCGCTGACAGGATTGGTGGTTCCGGTCGTCGGCGTCGTCAGCGTCGCCGAATTGCTGATATGATCGCCGGCGGAAAGCGCCGGATCGTCCGTCGCCTGGACGGTGTATTGAATGGCGAACGTCTGGCCGGAAAGATCCGTACCCGCACCTGCATTGGCCAGGATATTGCTGAAGTCGATGGTAAAGCCGTTGGCCGTGGGAGTGAACGCGAGCGTGCTGCCGTCGGCGAGGGTGACGCCTCCTTGCTGCAGCATGCCGGAGAAGGTGACGGTTTCGCCGGCGGCGTTGACAAAGGTCATCCGCAAAACCGGTGCTCCGACAAGAGCCAGGCCCGTGGGAAGGGTGTCGGCGATGGTCGCCGTGGTCTGACCGTCAGGGACCGTCACCTCAATCTGGAATGTCCCCGTTTCGCCGATCGTCAGATCGTTGCCGGCGGTGAAGTCCTGATCGGTGTCGATCAACCTCTTTGCGATGTCCACGCCTTGCGACGTCAATTCGACCTGGTCGGTGAAATGGCCCTCGACGCCGTCCGTGAAGTCGTTTCCACCCTCGATCGCGGCGTAGGAGACGAGTTCGGCGCTATTGTTGACCGTCGTGCCCGGCGCGACGTCAGCCGTGGCGACGAGGTTGTATGTCACGATGATGATGTTGTGACCGTCATTGGCGCCGTCGGCGGCGATCGAGCCCGTGCCCGCGCCGTCGCCGATGAGGATGCCGGCGCCGAAAAGATCACCGCTGTAATCGGTGATCTGCGTGCCGTCGCCATAGCGGATGTCGAGAGCAAGTCCGCCGGGTCCAATGGCGAAATTCGACGGGAGTTGATCGTGGATCAGGACGTCGAAGGCATCCTGGTGGCCTGTATTGTCGACGACGATCGCGAACTTGACGGTATCGCCGGCGTCATAGCCTGAAAGGTCGCTGCTGATCGGGTTTGCCGCCAGATCATCGGACGTTAGCGGCGAAGTGACGGTGAATCCGGGCGTGTTCAGGTCGAACGAGATCTTCGACGGGCCCGTTTCGGTGGGGTCGAAACCGAACGAATTGTCGACCGCGCCATTCGCGTCGGTGGCAACGGCGCCTTTCGTCAGGGAGAGGTCAGGTTGGTGGAGAATGACCTCGTTCGAGAATTCCTGTTCGTTCGCAACCTCCTCCGTGCTGTTGCCGGTCTGCACGATGGCCTGATTGACCAGCAGCAGCCCATCGGCGAACGGTGCATCGGTGGCCGTGACCGTATAAAGGAGGTCGATCGTTCCGCCCTGGCTGGCCGCCTCGTTGAAATCGGCAAAGTTCAAGATGATGGCGTTGCCGGCTCCGTCCGTCACGACGATGGGGATCCCGGCTATGCCGCTCGCCCCGGTGAGGGTATCGTCCGGGCCGCGAATGATCGTGTAGGCCGCCGGCACGCCGCTTTGCGTATCGCTGAAGACGAAGCCGGTCCCATTGCCGTCGACGTCGAAGACCGGGCTCGGCAGGTAGTCCGAGATCGACAAATTGTCGACGTCGTTCGTCGAGAGGTCGAGGTGGATACGATAGGTCACCTCGTCGCCCGGCGAGATGGTGCCAGGATCGCCAAGAACGCCGTTTACGGCATAGATCGACTTGGCGGGAGCCGGAGCGGGTATCACCGTGTCGCTCTGTGACCCGTCGGTTTGCGATGGATTTCCGCTGGTGGCGCTGTCAGCGGCCATGTCGACCGCATTGCTGACATGATCATTATCGACGACCGGCCCGCGCCCGGCCTCCCGGAAGTTTTCATCGATATGCGCATAGTAAACGAGAGTAAGATGGGTGGGGCCTTGCTGGCTGTCTCCGTCGAAAAGGTCGCCGAGCAGCCTGTCGTCATAGCCGTTATTACGCAGCGCCGCACTGAGATAGAAACCCAGCGCCTCGCCACCGTCCGCCTGGAAGCTGGATGTCAGCTCCGTCTCCTTCCCCGGCAGAAGCGTATTCCTCAGATTGATCAGAAAGACCTGGCCGTTTTCTTCCACCTGAAGCACGACCGAGTGGTCAAGGGTGCCATTGTCCGTCGTATCGAGGGTGAGGCCGTCGGAGAGAACGTCGTTGACCACGGCGTCCTGGAACGCCTCATAGTCCGATACATCGATGTCGACCTCGTAGCGGAGATATTTGCCCGGCACGGCCGGTCCTCCGCCCTCGACGGAAACATGCTTTAGCACCGTATAGGGTCGGATGGCGATGTCGACGCTGTCTTCGAGCGCGCCGCCGGTCGTGTTGTCGACCGAGGTACCCTCGTAATTCGCGTCGATCGTCGCATCATTGGTGGCAATGGCAGTCGCCGGGTTGTCCGGGTCGATCACCGGATCGCGCGACGCATCCCGTTCCGGTGCGTAGGCCGTCACGGTTATGATAATGTCGTCACCTTCCTGGCCGGTGACGCTGGCGAAGTTCCACTCCGCGGTGGTCGGAACGTGGTTCGGCCCAAGGCCGGTTCCTGGAACGCCGGGGGCTGTTCCGTCGACGCCTGGGGCGATCTGCGAAGAAGCGGCTATGTTGGTCGTCGCGTTCAGGAAATAGAGATTATCCGGCAGCAGATCCTGAATATGGACGTCGGTGAGCGTCACGCCGGTCGCGACATCGGCGGTGATCGTATAGGTGAACGGAAAATTCGGCCCTTGCGCAGTCTCGCTCTCGGGGAGTTGAACCTCCTTGTCGAGTTCGACGACGACAGGCGTGATTTCGCCTGTATTGTCCGAGGTCTGCTGAATGGGCGCATCGGTGGACGGATTGTCCAGCGGGTCGATGCCGAACTGGAAGCCTCCACGGGCTGTAACTTCGATCGGATCCCCCGGAATTGCGCCGGGTTGGCTCCCGTCCGGACTTTGTTCCAGTTCCGCCGTGAAGTCGAGACGGATCGTCGGTTGTTCCGGCGTATAGCTGCCGAAAGGCGCAAGGACCGTTAGCCAGGTCTCGCCGACATTCGTCCCCGTCGGCAAGTTCATCGAGGATTGCAGCGGGTGCTGCGTGACGGCCTTTCCGCTATCGTCCACCCATTGCGATCCGTTCCAGGTCGCAACTGCCTCGGCCTGGACGGACGAGCCGTGATACTTGATGCTCTGGACGTCGATGCCGGGTCCGACTGTCACGTCGACAAAAGGACCGTATCCGGTTCCCTGCGGGTCCGTCGGCGCCGCCGTGTTGTCGAACGTGACGCCAAAGGTGAAGCTTTCGTTGATGAGCGAGTGGTCCGGCAGATCAACGACCGCAGCTTCGGGAGTCGCATTCAAAAGAAGACGGTCTTCGAGACGCCGGATGCGGGTTCTGTATGATACGTCATGAAACGACATGTCGCTTCTCCCGATCGATTAGCCCCTGAGCCCTAGCCGAACTTTATCGGATGACCTCACCAGCGGCGGACCTTCCAATGGGCGGGATCACGGAAATCTATTCTGTCGGCCCAGTCGCGAATCCGTGCTCCGACAGTTGTCCATTTGAATCTCGAAACAAGCTTCCCGGGCATGCCGGGATACCAGCCTTCGACGACGCCTGCCGGCTTGAAGATCGCGAGAAACCGGGCATCCACGAGTTGATGTTCCTTTTCGCGAACATCCACCGCCAGCGGGCCGCCGCCCTCGGCCGTCACCTGCAGCGGCGGTAGTTTCCGACTGGCGACGGGCTCAAGACGCTCGAGAATGACCGCGCCGCGCGTGGCGCCGAAATCGGCCTGCCTGAAGGTCAGTTCCATGTCCGTGGATTTGAGCAAGCGAGCTTCGGAGGGCAGCAGCCATGCTTGAATTTCCAATTGTGCTCTGTCACCGATCTCGACAATCTCTCCCCCGCGCTTGATCCAGGCGCCCTTCCGCGACGGGAGATCCTTGTCGAGAATCATGCCGCCCCGTGGGGCGACGACGGTGAGCTTGTCCATGCGTTCCTTCGCCTCGGCGAGTTCCTGCTCTGCCGCATTGAGTTCGCCGGCCGCGTTTTCGGCGCCTGTCGGATCGTTCTGGAACCGCGCATCGGAAAGCTCGAGTCTCGCCAGGTCGCGCCGGGCGGTGAGCCTTTGGAACTCCGCCGCCAGGGCTTTGTTCTGGAGGAGCGCGACGGTCTCCCCCGCTCGCACGAGCGAGCCTTCATGGACATTGATATGCGTCACCTCTCCGGCACTTTCGGCGCGCACCGACAGACTATCGTGATATTGGACCACGCCGGGGGCGGATATCCATGTGGGAATGGGCATGAACCAAAGCGCGCCCAATGCGGCAGCGACCCCGGCGACATGCAGCAATGCCTTCCGCCGCGCTTCAATGCCGAGTCGCCATACGATCTTCGATACCCTCACCAGCGGAGCGACAAGCAATCCCCATAGGACGAAGATGCCGAGCAAAAGGCCGAAACCGAAAGCCAGACGGGCCGCGACTACCGTCAGACTGAGGGCAAGCAGGATACGCCAAAGGGCAGCGCATAAGCCGTAGACGCGAACGGTCATGCTCTCGCGTTGGCCAATCCCAGTCCCTGTCAGCCAACGAACCACGGATGTTCGAATGGCGCCGAGACCCCTCTGATAGAGGTTGGGAATGCCAAGCAGATCGACAAGCGCATAGTAGCCATCATAGCGCATGAGCGGATTGGCATTGAAGACGACTGTGCTCAGCGTCGTCGCCACTGCCAGCGCCTGCAGGAATGTGCGCCATTCCCCCGGCTCCGCGCGCGACCAGAGCAGGATCGCCGCCGCACCGAGGGCGATCTCGCCGATGATGCCCGCTGCCGTGATATGCAGCCGCTGCCATTTGTTTTCGAGACGCCAGACGCCTGTCACATCGACATAGGCTCCCAACGGCACGAAAAGGATGAACAACACACCGATCTCGCGCACATCGACGCCGTAGAGGCGGGCCACGATTCCGTGCTGACACTCATGCCACGCCTTGCTGACGAGCCAGGCCAGCCAGAACCACAAAATAGCATTGAGGGTGAACAACGAACCGATTTCGCTTCGAAAGACAGGCCATTGCGCCCATAATTGTCCACCAGCAACGATGATGAGCGCCAGCCAGCCAATCAACCCGAGGGGGCCGTAGAGCCAATGTAGATGGCCGGCGAGCCATCCGAACACCGAATTCCAGGCTCCGAGGCGGATGCGCTGGGAAACCGGCCCAAGCCGGCGGCCGGGCATCAGCCGCGGCGGGCCGGCTTCGCTTTCCTCCAGCATGCCCTGGCGCTGCAGTTCCTCCAGCAGGAAGGGAATCTCCGCTTCTTGAAGCGGAGCGTCGGGAAAGTCGCGGAGTAGCCGTTTATACGCGGCCTCCGGCGTATGCCTGCCGTCCAGCAGGCGGGCGAAAGAAGCTGTGGCGCGATCGGTTTCCATGAAGCCGCCTGTAAGCGCGTCTTCGATGAGCACTTCGTGCTCAGATCGGGATCGGCGTGTTACGAAGTGTAGATCGGCTCGCAGCCGTGGCACGAAAACGGACATCTAAAGCCACCACTTCCTGAGCGCATCCCACGCATTGCGGAAGAGTATCTCTCCCAGCAACGCCTTCCCGGTAGGGAGGATGGCGATGCCGGACTGGCCGGGGCGAAGCGCCAGCTTCGGGTTGTCGACGATCGTGCGGAGCGGAATGACCGTCTTGCCGTCGATGGCTTCGGCGCGCGCGGCCCATGAGAAATTCGATAGCGCTATGGCTTCGCCGGGTACGCCATCAAGATAAAGGCTTCCCGTCGGATCGTCGGGAATGCGCCTGAGATCCGTAACCGGAACTTCGACGCGTACCCGCAGCCGGTTGATGGGCGCGATCTCCATGATGGTGTCACCCTCGCGTACGGGCGCCCCGGCGGAGTGTTCAAAAGGATTCGAAAGGACAACCCCGTCGACAGGGGCGCGCAGTTCGAGATGACCGATCTGCCAATCGAGAAGATCCTTGTCGGCCGTCGCAGCCTTGCCCTCGATGCGGGCAAGCTCAGCCTGCGTGACTTTCTTTTCGCGAAGCGCGGCATCCTCCTTGCGCCGCGCCTCTTCAGCCTTTGCCGCGGAAGCCGTGCGCTCGAGACGCAAGGCTTCTCCCTCCAGCGAACCGACCAGTTCGCCTCTTTTTACAACATCGCCCGGCGCAACCTTGGTGTCTTTCAGGACGGCTGCAAAATTCGCGACGACATAACGCCGACCGTCCGCCATAAGCGTTGCATCCGCGCGAATCCGATCGGGGATCGGGATCAGCAGAACAAGCAATGCCGCCGCACTGACGGTAAGTGTCGTGCGCCCGCCGAAACTTCGACGCTGTCTCTTGCCGCGGCGGCCGGCAGCCGGGACGGCGGAACGCAGCAATGCCTGAACCAGGCCCCATTCATCCGCGTCAAATCCATTGAATGCCTGATCCGGGCCGACGAGAAGCGCTATCCTGTCGCGCGCGCTATCGCCCTGGTCAAGCGGCATGGCCACAATCATTCGTGTATTCAAGGCGTTTGCCAAACTGCCGCCGGCTTGATCTGCACGGTCAACAATCGGTCTTCTGGCTCTCCAGGCGCGGAAGAAGGCGGTCGCCATCATGCGATCCGTGGGGGAATGATGTCGGATCGTGCCGATGGGGGCCATCGCGCTGATCCTCCCCGTGCTCGTGCCGACGATCACCTGGCGCGCGCCGAAAAGCGTCCGCAAACGCGCTGCCAGCGATACGTCGTCGACCACGTCCAAGGATGGCGTTTCTTTCGCTATGCGGGTGAGGGCACTCCCAAGCCCGGCCTCGCCGCTCTGCTTTGCGTTGAACAGTGCCTGAGCAGCCAGTTCGAGCACTGCCCGGGCGGCCGCCATCGCATTGGCGTCTCCCCGCTTGACGATCGCAATGGCGCCGGAGCGGTCGGGCAGGGCGCTCGCGATCGTTACGGCGTTGCGCAAATTTGCGGACGGTTCGATGGAGGCGCCTGATCCACGAAGCGCTTCGCTGGCGGCCATCCGCAGTTCGATCGACAGGGCGGTCTGCAGCCCTTGATGGCGAGCATCGAGCGCGAGTTCGGTTACCACCAGCGACCCGTCTTTGTGAAAGACACATGCCGCCGAATCGGCATCCACCATTTCCGCGATGGCCGAAAGGACCTCCCGCTCATAATTTGCCGGCCGTGAACCCTCGGCGGCGAATGCCGCCGCTGCGTTACGCAGCCGCTGATAGGGAGCGATATGCGTCCCAGCGTTCTCCAACGCCTCCGGCTCGATGGCGTCGACCTTGCCGGGCGGTGGCGGGGCATGTCGGTTCATCGGCCCAACCCACCGATCGGCGGATCGATTTCCACCCGTTCGCCGCCGAGAAGCGCATAATCTTCGTTCTTGAATTCCACGCTCACCAGCCGCAGGCCGGTTGGAGCGTCGATTTCGCGCCCAAGGTCACGGATCTGTCCGTCCAGCACGCGCTTTTGCCGAACGAGCGTGACCTTGACGTGTGACCCGCGCTCCAACACTCCAACGCAATCCAGAGGGACAAAGAAGTCGGCTTTCAACCTGGACATTTTGAAGAGCGACAGAATGCGCGGATCGCCCCCGGCGCCGACATATTCCGATTCCCTGCGGTAGAGCTTGTCGACAATGCCGTCGAAAGGCGCACGTACATCCAGGAGCGACAGGCGCGCCTTCGCCTGATCGAGTGCCAGTTCGGCATCGCGCTGGTCGTCCTGGGCAGCCTTGACCTCCGCGCCGGCAATCTCGACATCGGCGCGGGCCTGCATGATCTCCAGCGGCCGTACGGCATGCGAGCCTTTCAGTTTGAGGATCTCCGTCATCCTCTGCTGCGCCTGGCTAAGCTTGGCCTGTGCAACGTCGATGCGACCACGCGCATCCGCACGCGCCTCGGCGGCCGCGACGTTTGCCTTCTCGAGTGTCTTTTCGAGTTCCGCAAGCACCTGTCCGGCATGAACGCGGTCACCTGGTTTCACAAATACATGCGAGACGATGCCTCCCTCTCGCGCGGCCACATCAACCGTCTCAACCGGCTCGGTGAATGTTACGATCGGCGGAGAATCGCAGTCCTTGGCAGCCACCGGGAGCGAAAGGAGACAAAATTCGATAGTCAGCGCTGCAATGCAGCTATTTCGCAGACGTTCGCCCATTGCGATTGTCTGACTCCTTCGCGGCAGGACGTTCAATTGCTTTGGGATTTGTCAGTATATCGGTGTTGGCCTGAGTGCTGCCTGCCTGGGATTTTGGCGCTCTCACGACCTTGATGTAGTCGAGATCATCCGAAGCGATACGCTTTGCCTCGATTCCCCTGATCGACAGCATCGTGCCGGCGACATGTTCCAGCGTGTAGAGCGCGAGATTGTATGTGACGGTCGCTTCCATGAGCGCCTCCTCCGCCTTTTCACGGTTTTCAAGCCCCGTGATGATCGTCGCCAGGAAGGCGCTGCCGCTCTCGAGACCCTCGTCGGCCCGCGCTTGGAGGGCCGAGACCTCATTGTTCAACGAGGCCAGTTCCGTCTGCCGGGCCCGCATTTCCTCGTAGGCGGTTCGCAATTCGCGAACGGAGACCTGTGCTTCGAGAAGCACCGTGTCGCTCACATTCTTCAGCTGTGAGGTCGCTTGCCGAAGCTCGATCCTGCTGCGTTGGTAGACCGCTTTGTCATTTCGGTTGCCGAAAGGAATCCGCAATTCGACGCCGACCGAGGCATCGACATGTCCGCGGTCAAATTGATCCGAAAGGGCGTCGCTGAACGCGTCGTTGCCTCCCAGGCCGGAATTGGACACGCCAGCATAGACGTCAAGGTCGGGCAGCAGCTTGTTCTTGGCGACGACCGTTTGAAGCTCCGCCCCCCTCACTTGAAGGGCAACGGACCGTATTTCGGGCCGATTCTGCAGCGCAAGCAAAGCCACGTCTTCCAGCGGCACGTCCACGAACCGGCGGATCGGAAGCTGGGTGGGGATTATTTCGACCCGACCGCCGAAAAGAGAGAGATCGCTCGCCAGGGCGGCCAGTCTTGCTTCGCTATTCTGGACGGCCGATTGCGCTCGAATGACCGAGGCTTCCGCCGTGCGCGTGGCGGATGCGGCCTGCGCCGCTTCGCTCGGCAGGGTGTCCAGACCGGAGCGCTTGGCTATGCGATCCGAGATGCTGCGCAGGTCGCCGACGAGACGCCGACGTTGCAGGACATGGGCGCGCTCCGCATAGAGTGTCCAATAGGTCCTGATAACGTCCATAAATTGGTCCGTGATCTGGCGCTGGAAATCCGCGATGCTGCGGCTTCGATCAAGCCGGGCCAACTGAATGGGAGCTGTCGCCACTGTCACGCCGGCTCCGTCGAGCAGCGGTTGTCGCAGTTCCAACTGCCATCGCGAATCCGCCTGATTGCTTGGGATGAAGAACTCGGAATTGCTGTAACTGTGCCCCACATGTTGCGAGACGGTCAGTTTGCCGCCGGTGACAAGCGGCATGCCGATGCCGAAATCGGCTCCATAATGGTTCTCGTCCAAAGTGGTGGGCGCCGTGGACGACGCCCCGGTTTCAAGCAGGCTGGTACGGGGATTGTCCTCGGTATCCGCGCTCCCCTTGGCGAAAAAATATGGATCGAATTTGCTCTCTTGCTGCGTGACGCCCGTATTGCGCACCAGCGGGGTATCGGACGATGCAGCAAGTTGGTTCGATTTGGCAAGCATCCGGGAGAGCAAATCGTCGATGCTCATCTGGACAGGCGTGCCTTCCTTGGTCAGATGGCTTCCCATCTGCTTGTCCCAGTAGAATGCGGAAGCCTTGCGCCCGACGAGCAAGGATTCGACCCTTGGGGGCGATTTGGGATTGTCCGCGGAGGATTGGCTTCCGGCGGCCGTGGGAACCACCTTGCCGTCTTTTATCTGCCGGCTTCCAAGCTCGCCCTCAGCGCTGGTGATGAAACGCCGATACTCGGATTGAACGCCTTGAGCAATGGCGCTCTTGGGGTCGATGTCCTGGACGATGTTTCCCATGCACCCGCTAACGAGCGAAAATGCAGGGAAAACCAACCAGATCCTGAATTTGCAAATACCGACTGCGATGCCGCCTACGGGAATTCGGTATCGCATTCTCATGCATCCGTCATTGGGCTGATCCCGCCGGCCCTCTCCCCCAATGCCCCCCCGAGCGCTAGGTCCTCTATGTTAAAATCGCTTCCGCGCTGAATGCCCCTTGCAGTCCCTCGCGCCTGACCAGGTTCCGTTCCATCGGATACCGCTTGTGATGGAGCGGTATCCGACTTTTGGTTGAGTCTGCCGCGATAGTGGTACTGCTTCACAATCGCATCAATTTGGATGTCGGCCCAATTGACAGAGAGTGCAATCTGTGCTCATCGCTTTCGATTCACGATTCCTTCAATGCCGGTATGTGTATGGCTGGTGCGTCCGCCAAATGTCGTGGGTGACATTTTTCTTTCAAGAAAGCAGACAAAATCATTCTGATTAGTGAAAAGAAACACTTTTCACCGCAGAGTCTCTGCTGCTCTGCTGCTTGTAAAACATGGAATAACCAATATAATATTTATATATATTGGAGATGTATTGGACCGTCTCTCGCCCGACGATCTTGGCTGCTCCGTTTTCCACATTGCCGAACCAGACATTAGCGTCGAGGCCCATACCGGCCGCGGCCTTGCGGAACTTTCGCTATGGATGAATTTCCTGCTGGCTCCGCCGCATCCGTTGAAAGGTCCAGAGCCTGAATTCCGGTCGCCTCCTTCTATGGCGCACCGCATGGCGCGGGCGGCCGCCGGGAATTTGGCGGCCGCTTTTCACGATGAATAGTTCTGGCGCGCCTGCTCATGGCCTGTTCTTCCACGCCCGCAAGAGACGCCGCAGCCTGGATCGCCCCTGTCTCGTCATCCGTCGAGATGAATTTTGGCGGCCCCATATCCGCGAGACACGAACTTTGCACTGCAGCTTCTGGATGTTTCAGGAAGTCGCCGACGACCTCAGACGCGCAGGTTTCGCTGTCGAGCACGTCATGTCCGACTCCCTGGAACACGATCGACTGTCCCGCCGGAAAATCCCTTGCCGCGGATCGAGCCCATCGTGCCGGGGTCGCAGGATCGTATTCGCCGGAAAGAAACAATACGGGTATGTCGCTCCTGGCCGGCGAGATCGGCGAAGGCGGGTCTTTCGCCGTGAGCCAAAGCGGGCAAGCGAGCGAATAGTCGCTACCCATCGCCCATTTGCGCATATAGGCGGGCGTCGCTGGATCGACTGACGCAGTTGCAGCCTCTGTGCACGTAACCGAATAATCGAGACCAGCGAAGGTGTCGCCATCGCTGTCTTTATTCGGATCGGGCAGCAATGACGCAAGCAAGCGATAGTCCTGATCGTAAGTGTCGCGGATGACGGAAGGGAGGAGAGCCAGCATCTCGCTGTCGTAGAAAGCGTTGAACAGGAATTCGAGATAATCGTCGCCGTCCAGGAGCATGTCGCCCGGCAGCTCATGCTTGACGCCGAACCATAACGGAACCGGTGTGGCGTTCAGCCGGGAGACGGTTTTCTCCACCATATCGCCAAGAGACGGCGGACCGCTGCGGCAGCGGAGGTCCTTTTGGCAATCAGCGTCGAGCAACGAAATGGCTCGCGCAAGGTTCGCGCCGTCATGGGACAGATAACTCGTTTTCGGTGGCAAAACCGAATCCAGTATCGCGGCGCTCACGCCCGCTGGGTGCCGTTCCAAGGTCGTCATCGCAACTTCGGTCCCGTAGGAGACACCGTACAGCACCCATTTATCGATCCCGAGAGAACTCCGCAGATCCTCCACATCCTCGGCGCTTTCCCACGTATTGTAGGCCGAAAGGTCTATCCCGCGGTCGAGGAGCGAGCTGCGGCAGGAAAGAACGGCAGATCTCCTCGCAGCCTCCTCGACCGCCGCATTTCCTGCGGGTGGCGCGATGATGCCCTGCTTCTGATGAGGGTCGGTAAAGGCCGGACAATCCAGCGCCGGTCTGGAAAGGCCTACCCCGCGCTGATCAAGCACGACAAGCCGCCGGCCGCGCAGCCAATCCTGCTCGCTCACGAATTGCCACCATGCCTCGATCTCCGCCCCGGTTTTGATGGCGGCCGGCTGACCAGGCCCGCCGGAGAGGAACACGACCGGATCATGCCGCACCTTATCCGGTTCGAAGATCACCACCGCAAGGCTGATTGGATGCGATATCGGCCTTGATCGGCTTTCCGGAACAAGCAAGCGTCCGCAACTCATCTCTCGGTCTGCCGGAATAGGAAACCAACAGGACGATTTCACGAATTGAGCGGCGTCCGCGGCGCCAGCCCAGGCCACGCCGAAAAGCGCCGCGAAGATCAGGAAAAGCAGCCAGCGATCGGATTTGGCCAATGGAGCCTCTCTACAGGCAAGCGTTCGGGGGCATATCCGGCTTTACGGGTATGCCGGTATAGGCAGCGTCGCAGAGAAAGGCATTCGGACAAGTACGTTACCGTAACAATGGCATGGGCTGGCAGGCATCGAATGCCGAACGCCATCAAAAGCGGATCCGATCACGCGCCGACCGATCACTCCTGGTAGTCTGCCATGTCCGGAGCGTGTCCGACGAGCACCTTACGGTAACATTGCGAGCCGGCTCGAAATCCGGCGCTCCGCGACATTCCGCGCCGATCCTGACGCGCCCCGCGCCTCCGCCGATTCCGAAGGCGGGGCTTGTTACCGTAACGTACTTTGATCCGGTCCCAATTTATCGAGAACATGGCGCAGATGACGGGTGCAGCTCGAAACGGGAGCTTTTCCGGCTGTCGCCCTGCTTCATAAGAGCGAGGAAACGATGCCAAATGAACAAATAAACCAACTCCCCACCCGGCCTCCCCGGTTGGCGGAGACTCCCGTACCTCCGATCCCCAATGTTGGCAAACTCAGTCCGGAACTGGCGTCGACAAAATACTCCGCCTACCGTACCGGTTTGTCCAACCACCGCACGGGCTTGTCGGAGCATCGGACGCAACTCTCCGAATTCCGTACCGACCTTTCGACGCATCGAACCGACCTTTCGACAGAGCGCACCGAGATGTCGATGCGCCGTACCGGCATGTCGTTCCAGCGGACGCGGATGAGCGCGGACAGGACCCTGATGTCGGTCATCCGCACCTCGCTGTCGCTGATCTCCTTCGGCTTCACGATCTATCAGGTGTTCGAGAAGCTTAGGGAAGCCGGTACGTTCATGCACGCCGCCGCCCCACGCAATTTCGGCCTGACGCTGTTGCTGATTGGGGTCCTGATGCTGATCGGCGGCATTGTCTACCATGTGATGTTCATGTTGGGGTTGCGGAGGGAGCGTAGGACGATGCGCGAAGCCGGCCTCGTCCATGCGGAGAGCGGCTACCCGGTTTCCCTCACGCTTATCACCGCCTTAGTCCTTCTTGGTGTCGGGCTCATGGCGATCGTCAGCATTGTCTTCAACGTCGCGCCATTCGGCGGTTCGGGGGCCGGGTGAGGCATCCGGAAGCGATGTTATGAGGGCGAAACTGGCATTCGTGACGACCTGGCGGCGCCGCTCGCCTGTCGCTCTCGGTTGTTGCTCGCTGACATTGTCGTCGCCATGCCATCAATCATAACGAACAAGGAGCATTGCGCCGGAAATGAACAATCAGCTTTCCTCTTGGACCGACGGCGCCGTCAAATCCACCATTCTCGACTTCGTGGCCCGGGTCACAGATGAAGGCGGTCCCGATTTCGTCCCGCCCGCCGAGCGGATCGCCACTTTCGACAATGACGGCACGTTGTGGTGCGAACAACCTTTGCAGGTGCAGTTCTTCTTCGGTCGCGAACGGCTGAGGATTGCGGCTGAGAAAGACCCGACGCTCAAGGAACAGCAACCATTCAAGGCCTTCTTTGACCATGACATGGAGACGATCAGGAACCTGGGAAAGGAGGGCCTCATGGAAGTCGCCGCCTTCGCCCATGCCGGCATGACCGAAGATGCATTCGCCAAAATCGCCCGGGACTGGCTGGCGGTTGCAAGGCATCCGACGCTTGGCTGCCTGTTCAAGGAACTCACATATCTGCCGCAGATGGAGCTTCTGGATTTTCTCCAGACCCATGAATTCAAGATATTCATCGTAACGGGAGGTGGGATCGATCTCATTCGCACCCTCGCCGCGGAAGTGTACGGAATTCCTCCGGAACGTGTCGTCGGCTCCAGCGTAAGGACCCGCTTCGAAATCCGCGAAGGTCGCGGACAGTTGGTGAAGCTTGCCGTGATCAATACATTCGATGACAGGCAGGTGAAGCCGCAGAACATCGGCTTGCATATCGGTCGACGACCGATCCTCGCATTCGGCAATTCGGATGGCGACCTCGCGATGCTTCGGTATGTCCGGACCGGCCCCGGACCCCGGCTGGCGCTTCTCCTGCATCATGACGACGCCGCGCGGGAATTCGCCTATGATCGTGAGTTCGAGCTCAGTCCTCTTGCCGAAGCGCTGGACAAAGCCGATGACTACGGTTTGACCGTGGTCAGCATGAAGCGGGACTGGCGTTCGGTCTTCGCCGATCGGCTGGCGCTTGCCGAAGCGATTGCCGCTTCGAAGCGCTAACGATCAGACCGGCCATGCGGCAGCAGGTGACCATGCGTGGTCGCCTTTGAGCAGGCATTGCGACTGGTGGGAGCCATGCGCCAGGGCGGGCTGGGCGCCAATGCGCTCACTTGCGAAACCATGCCGACCTCCCGTCTGTCCCTCGGTTTCCCGTCCATCCAGGCGAGCCGCTTCTCGCGTGCGCTCGCGAGATCGGGAACCTCTTCCGCTCTGATCGGCGAGATGTCGTGGATGTCCGTGTCCGCCGATGATTGCTCCTTTGACGCCGGCGAACCCGGTTAATCGTCTGGACGGTCGTGGAAATGTGGCCGGACTTCCCACGCCCCGCTTTCTGTTCGGAAACTTACGGAAATTTAATATCAGGGCCTCCTTGCCTACGGCCCTCGGCCAGGCGATGCGTATAGGCCACATGGGGCTGTCCCCGGAGCGCCATGTCCGCTCCCTGCGAGCGCTTCATTAACTCATGTCTTCAACCAAGCGGGGATGCAGGAGACGCGCATGGGTTTGTTCGACGTGTTGGAAAGCCAGGCCGAAGAGATCGCCTCCAAGGCGGGAATCTCGCCGGATCAGGTGAAGGAAATCAGTGCCACATTGCAATCGAACATTGGAGACGGCTCCGATCAGATGACGGCGCTTGAGAAGACCGCCGCCGCGCATGGAGTTCCGGTCGACAAGATCCAGGAACTGCTTGGGCACGCCGGCAGTTCGGACGACCTAACGGCGGAACTCGGCGGCTTGGCCAAGAGCCTTTTGGGATAATGAGGTTTTCCATGCGCAGGTTGTTTGTCGCCTGTTCAATCCTGAGCGTTTTCGGCCCGTCCTCACAGGCTCATGCCATTGGCTGCGTTTCCGGCGCGGTTGCTGGCGGAGTTGCGGGACACTATGCCCATCACCACGCCATCCTGGGCGCCGCTGCGGGTTGCGTTGCGGGACATCACCTTGCCAAGGAACGGAAGCTGGCGAAGAAGCGCCAGGAAGAAGCGGCCAAGCATCACGTTGCGGCCACGCCTTCGGGGTCGGATCAGTAAGGAACCTTCCATCAGGGCGAGCCAGCCTCGCTGCACCACTTTTTGTGCGGCTCCCACCCCCAAGGCCGCATCAGAGAGCACCCGCCGCATCGGGTGCCGCCGGCGGCCAAGCAATCTCCACCGAGTCCCCCCGCTTGGCCGCCGGCGCCATTCATAAGCTTCTGACGAAACAAAAACGCGCCAAAATTGTCCCACTCAAGAACGGGGTTGAGAAAAGTGGGACAAAAAACGGCAAAAAGCGCAACAAAATCAATGGCTGAAAATCGAACTGGTGGGCCCGGAGGGACTCGAACCCCCAACCAAGCGGTTATGAGCCGCCGGCTCTAACCATTGAGCTACAGGCCCCACCAGCGTCGCCTTAAAGGCTTTTTCCACAAGAGACAAGCGCACGCCGTATTCCACCCATATTCTTCCCCTAACGCCACGGTTGAAGGGGTAAAGGCAACCGGGAGACTCTTCCATGAAACGGATTTCGACGACCTTGGCGCTGGTTTTGGCGCTGGCTGTTCCAGGCGCCGCGTTCGCGGCGGAACATCAGCCCGCGCCGCGCATCGTCGTTACCGGCGAGGGCGAGATGGCGGTGAAGCCGGACCTTGCCATACTAACCTTGACGGTGATGCGCGAGGCGCCCACCGCAAGCGAGGCGCTCAATGCCGACAACGAGGCCATGGGCGATGTGATGGCCGCGTTGAAGGCGGCCGGCATCGCGGACCGCGACCTGCAAACGGCGAACCTCTCGATCGCGCCGCGCTATTCCAACGTCACACCCCACAAGCCGGACGAGCCGGCGAAGATCGTCGCCTATCAGGTGGCGAACACGCTGACGGTCCGGGTGCGCGACATCGGCAAGGTCGGCGCGGTGATCGATAAGGCGGTCCAACTCGGGGTCAACGAGGATGGCGCCATCGACTTCGCCAATGAGGACCCTTCCGCCGCGACAACCGAGGCGCGCAAGCGTGCGGTGGCCGATGCCGTGAAGAAGGCGCATACGCTGGCAGAGGCAGCCGACGTCAGGGTCGGCAAGGTGCTGCAGATCTCGGAGCAATCCTATGCGCCGCGCCCGGTGCCGATGCGGGCGAAGACCTTCGCGGCGGCCGAAGCGGCGCCGGTGGCGCCCGGCGAGAATAATTATCGCGTCACGGTCTCGATGACCTTCGAACTCGATCAGTAGGGTAGGGGTCCACTCCATCCCGTAGGCGAGGCGTGGCAGGGCTGCTCAGGTAGCGCCGCCGGGATCACGGCTCCGCCTCGAGGACGTGGTCGAAATAGTCCTCCACCTCTTCCATCTCGTCTTCGAGCGCCGTGACCCGGCCCCGGATCGAAATGCCGGCCTCGTGCACCGTTCGGCGCGAGCCGGAGACGAGATGGTGCCACCAAAAGAGGTCCTTTCCCTCCGCGACCAGCCGGTAGGCGCAGGTGGAAGGCAGCCAGCTGATTGAGCGCACCGTCTCGGGCGTCAGGCCGATGCAATCCGGCACGCGCGCCAGCCGGTTGGCATAGTCGGCACAGCGGCAAGTACCCTGATCGAACAGCCGGCAGGCGATGCTCGTCCAGTGCAGTTCGCCGGTGTCCTCCTCTTCCAGCTTGGCGAGGCAGCATTTTCCGCAGCCGTCGCAAAGCGCTTCCCACTCGTTCGGCGAGAGCTCTTCCAGCGTCTTTGTCTTCCAGAAAGGATCGGTCATGGGCTTTTGTGTGGTCCCCGGCGGGCATGCGTCAAGCTTTGCCCTGCGACAATTTTTGCCTTTGACCGGCAGGGCTGCCCGATCTTTGCCGTTCTTTCGGTCTAAGGGAACCAATAGCGCTGCGGTGTGTTCCGGCTGTGACGGGCGCCAAACAATCCCAGCGTCCGCAGTTCCCTGCCCCGTCCCCGGCGAAATCCGGGGGCACGGCGCCGGACCCGGCTGGTTGTCCCTCCACCAGTCGGGTCCATCCTCCTCCTCAATGCAAATTGCAGGCGAGCGAGCCCTCGAACTGGCAGGGCTGGCCGAGCGGCGTGAAGGCGACGCGGTCGACCTCCAGCGTCACCGGGTGGCCGGGATCGCTGAACTTGCCCATCCAGCCGGTCATGTTGTCGCTCCCCCACAGGCTGAAGAAGATCTTCTGCGGATGGGTGGGGATTTTCGCCGGATCGGTGATCGTATTCACCAGCTTGCCGTCGACATACCAGCGAATACGGTCCGGCTCCCAGACGAAGGCGTAGTCGTGGAACGCCGCATTCGTACCGCCCTTCACGTCGACCAGCTTCTCGTTCTTGCCCTTGCCGCCAGCGAATGCGTTGACCTGCACCTTGTCCGGATTCTTCGTCAGCGCCTCGAAATCGATCTCGTCATGCGGCTGTTTGTCGGCGGATCCGATGAAGGTGAAGAAAGCAGCATTCAGCCCGGAACCGGTGCCTGTCTTCATCCGCGCCTCATAGACGCCATAGGAGAAGCGCTTTTTCGTCTGGATCTCGGCGCAGGAATAGGCGCGATCCTTATAGGTCTTCTTGTCGAAGCTGAGAACGAGATGGCCATCCTTGTCCTTCACCTCATCCTTGGACCAGGTGCAGTTTTGATGTGACCCGTTCGTCCAGCTGTCCGAGATGTACCATCGTCTCCGATCGAGCGTGTCGAAATTGTCGAGAAAGGGCTGGGCTTTTCCAGCGGTTTCCGGCTGCGTTCCGGCGGCGAAGGAAGGCGCTGAGAGGCAGAGGAAAAATGCCGGAACCGCCAGCGCGACATGGAGGCCGGAAGGCATGGCGCGGCTTTTCCCTCTTTCGCTGGCGGAGGAGGGGACGCGGTTTACGGTGGCGGGATTGGCGCTCATGAGGGTCATCCTTTCCGATGTTCCCAGGGGCTGGCCCCAGTCATTGCAATTGACGAAACGGCCGTTTCGCCGCGGCTTCTCCTCCCAAGCGGTCCATGTGCGATTTTCGCAGGAACCTTGGCGTAGTTAGGGCGCGAACAGCGGGAAAGGGCTTTTGAGAGAGCTTTCTCGGAAATGAGCGGACCATAACCGACGGACGAAAGGGAGGGCGGTATGTGCGCCTCAGGCGGGAAAGCGCAGGAAATCCGCGCTTTATCCTGTACAGCAGCATCCTCTCGGGGGCAAAATGGCAGTGGACCTTTCGATCAACCCGCGACCGGCCACGGCCGGTGCGCCAGAACCGGGTGAACCATGAAATCGATCCTTGTTCCCGTCGAGCACCATGACCGCACCGAGACCATCCTCGCGACCGCTCTTCTTTTCGCCCGCATCTTCGGCAGCCGCATGACCGGCTTCGCGCTGGCGCCGGCGACGACGCCTTTCCTTGCCGCCGATGTCGTCGGCGCCTCGATCATCTACGAGCCGCTGGTGGAGCACAATGAAGAGAGGAGCGCCCAGGCGCGCGCCCATTTCCATTCCTTCATGGGCAGGGAAAAGATAGCCCCGGCCGCCGAAAGCGTCGAAGGCCCTTCATGGAGTTGGAAGGACAATGTGCCGGCCGGCGATCACATGGTAGGCTATCTCGGCCGTGTCTACGACATCACCGTCGTCGGGCGGGCGGGGCAGCAAATGTCGGGGCCGCGCGCACTCACTCTCGACGCCGCGCTTTTCGAAAGCGGCCGCCCGGTACTGATCGCGCCGCCGGAAAAACCGGAAAGCATAGGCAGGAGGGTCGTCATCGCCTGGAACCAGAGCCCGGAAACGGCGCATGCCGTCGCGCTCGCGCTTCGCGTCCTGGCGCAGGCCGACGATGTCGTCGTGCTCACCGTGGAAGGCTCCGGCGTGCCCGGCCCGTCGGGCGAGGATCTCGCGGCCTATCTCGGCATAAACGGCATCAAGGCCCGCACCATGAACGTCGCCCCCGGTTCGCGCAGCGCTGGCGAAACGATCCTCGACGAGGCTCGCGCGCTCGGCTGCGACCTCCTGATCAAGGGCGCCTATACCCAAAGCCGGCTGCGGCAGATCATTTTCGGCGGCGCCACGCGCCATATCCTGGAAAAGGCCGAGGTTCCGGTATTCATGGCGTATTCGTAACAGGGAGCTAGGAGGTCCGGAATGGAGATCAAGCGCAGCGGTTCGCAGCCTTCCGCCAGGGGGTCGGCCGAGTATTTCACCGGCACGGTGCGCATCGACCCTCTGATGAGCCCTTCCGAACCGGCGCGCGTGGCCGGCGCCAGCGTCACCTTCGAGCCCGGCGCGCGCACGGCATGGCACACGCACCCGCTCGGCCAGACGCTGATCGTCACGGCCGGCTGCGGCCGGGTGCAGCGCGAGGGCGGGCCAATCGAGGAAATCCGCCCCGGCGACGTGGTCTGGTTCGCGCCCGGCGAAAAGCATTGGCATGGCGCAAGCCCGACCACCGCGATGACCCACATCGCCATCCAGGAAAAGCTGGACGGCTCGCCCGTCACCTGGATGGAGCATGTGACGGACGAGCAATACGGGCGCTGATCCGGCCGGGGAAGGGGCGGCATGCCCCTTCTCCGGGGTTTACATCCACTTGTTTCGACCTATCTGCGGGAGAGGCCGCCTTCCGATCTTGCGGCCCTTTTCGCCGACGCCGATGCGAGATCGCGGGCGTCACGATTATCAGCCAAGCAAAACGAGGATCCAGACATGACCGAGATCAAGAACGGAGATGTCGTGCGCATCCACTATACCGGCAAGTTCATGGACGGAACGCCTTTCGACAGTTCCGACGGGCGCGAGCCGCTCGAATTCGAGATGGGCGCCGGCCAGATCATCCGCGGCCTCGAGCGCAGCATCGAGGGCATGGATGTCGGCGACAAGGAGACCGTGACGGTTCCCGCCGCGGAAGCCTACGGCCCGCGCGACGACGCGCAGGTGCAGGCCATTCCGCGCACCGCCATTCCCGACGGCGTCGACGTCGATGTCGGCAGCCGCCTCCAGGCCAATACCGCCGATGGCCGCACGGTGAACCTCACCGTGGTCGACCTCGACGATTCCTCCGTCACCGTCGACGCGAACCATCCGCTCGCCGGCCGCGATCTCGTCTTCGATATCGAGATCGTCGACGTGAAGGCGGCGTGAAGCAGGATGAGGTGAGGACCAGGCGCCCACGCCTCAATTAAAGATGCGGTCTCCCTGTTCGTCCACCAGTTGCTGACCCTTGCGGAGCGAGAGACTGGTGGCGTCGTCGAGCGAGGCGAAGCGATCGGCGCGGATGAATTTATGCTCCTTCACCTCGCCGTCGATTTCCTTCGTGATGGTGCCGGCGGTCTGGAATTGGCCTTCCGCCTTGAAGGGGGTGGCGCGGATCGTGAACCCCTTGTGTTCAATTTCCTGCCCGGCGGCCGGTTCGGCCGGGGCGTCGGCGCCGGCTTGCCCGCCGCCGCCGAAAAGTTTCTTGAAAAGAGACATCGGCCTTCTCGTCTTCTGATTTGATCAAACGGTTTTAGCGCGGAAGCCGCCTGGCGCATAGGGCGCGATCAGAGGGCCTATGCGAGATGCAGGACGATCTCCCGCCTGTGCGGCCGGTCGCGGTGCTCGAAGAGATAAAGCCCCTGCCATGTGCCGAGCGCCATCTTGCCCTCCAGAACCGGCACCGAAAGCGAGACCGCCGTCAGCGCCGCCTTGATATGGGCGGGCATGTCGTCAGGACCTTCCAGACGATGGACGAGATAATCCATCGAGGGGTCGTCCGCCGGCGGCACGAGATGACGGAAAAACTGGTCGAGGTCGCGCCTGACATCGGGATCGGCGTTTTCCTGGATGAGGAGAGAGCAGGAGGTGTGGCGCACGAAGAGCGTCAGCAATCCGGAGTCAATGCCGGAGCGATCGACAAAATGTTTCGCCTCGCGCGTGAATTCGTAAAGACCAGCGCCAGATGTCGACAGGGTAATGACGGTTTGCTGCATGCGCCTTTCCGCGAAGGTTCAACAGATACCGGCCGCCGGCATCCATTCTCACAGCTACCATAGAGCGCCCGGCAAACTTGAATAGACGCGCGCGGCATTTGCCGAAAGAATAAGTCAGCCCGACCGTCAGAACCGGGACGCAACGGAAAACGGCCTGATCGCGTTATTGGCGACGGCGTTCGACCTTTGAAGGGATTTCATGCATTTCAGGAGCCCCCCGAAACAGCTTCTTCCTTTTGTCCTCCTTCTCTCCGTTTTCCTATTGCCCGCCTCGAGCGAAGCGCTCGCCGCGTCTGGCGGGGGAGGGGGGACGGCCTCCGGCATAGGCGGTTCCCGGGAGGGCATTTTCGTTGCCGAGATCATCCTGCTGCTCATCGTCGGGCGCGGTCTCGGCGAATTGATGGAGCGGATCGGCCAGCCCGCCGTCATGGGCCAGCTGATCGGCGGCATCCTGCTCGGTCCGTCGCTCTTCGGCTGGCTGTGGCCGTCGGTTCAGCACATGGTCTTCCCTTCCGACCCCGAACAGAAGAGCATGATCGATGCCGTATCGCAGCTCGGCATCCTGCTTCTCCTGCTCCTGACGGGCATGGAAACCGACCTCAGGCTGGTGCGCCGCGTCGGCGCCGCCTGCATCTCGATCTCGGCTGCGGGCATCGCGGTGCCATTCGCCTGCGGCTTCGCGCTGGCGCAGTTCCTGCCCGCTTCTCTCCTTCCGGAGCCGTCCGAGCGCGTCGTCGCCGGCCTCTTCATCGGCACGGCTCTTTCGATCTCTTCCGTGAAGATCGTCGCCATCATCATCCGCGAAATGGGCTTCATGCGCCGCGACCTCGGCCAGATCATCGTCTCCTCGGCGATCATCGAGGATACGGTGGGCTGGCTCATCATGGCCGTCACCTTCGGCATCGCCACCAATGGCAGCCTTAAAATCATGCCGCTCACTTTGACGATCATCGAGGTCGCGGCCTTCATGGTCTTCAGTCTGACGCTCGGCCGCCGTATCGTCTTCGAGCTGATCCGCTGGGCGAACGATACGCTGAAGAGCGAATTCGCCGTCATCACCGTCATCCTGCTCGTCATGGGCGTGATGGCGATGACGACGGACCTGATCGGCGTCCATACGGTGCTCGGCGCCTTCGTCGCGGGCATCCTCGTCGGCGAATCGCCGATCCTTTCCGGCCATATCGAGGCGCAGCTGCGCGGCATCATCACCGCGCTTTTCATGCCGGTCTTCTTCGGCATGGCCGGGCTTTCGGCAGATCTCACGGTGCTTGCCGATCCGATGCTCGCCTTGCTGACCGCCGGCCTCGTCCTGATCGCCAGCGTCGGCAAATTCGCCGGCGCCTTCATCGGCGGCGAAATCGCCGGCATGGACCGGAAGGAGGCCACTGCCGTCGGCTGCGCCATGAACGCGCGCGGTTCGACCGAGGTGATCGTCGCCTCGATCGGCCTGTCGATGAACATCCTCTCCCACAATCTCTTCACCATGATCGTGACAATGGCGGTGCTGACGACGCTCGCCATGCCGCCGATGCTGCGCTGGGCGTTGAGACGCCTGCCCATGGGCGATGAGGAAAAGGAGCGCGTCGAACGCGAAACGCTCGACGAACGCGGTTTCGTCTCGCAACTGGAGCGCCTTCTGCTCGCGGTGGACGACAGCGCGACGGGCAGACTCACGGCCTATCTGGCCGGGCTGATAGGCGGGTCGAGCGGCATGCCGACGACCGTGCTCCGGTTGGAAAAGGACAGCGAGGAAGGGGCGAAGTCGAAGGGCGAGGAACGGCATCTCGCGGCGGTGAAGAAAGGCGCCAAGGCGGGCGCCAGCGCCGTCGAAAAGGACGAGAAAACCTCGGTCGACAAGGTTCGCCTCACCGCTCGGACGGAATCCGGCGCGCCCGGCGAAAGCATCGCCGAGGAGGCGCGCAAGGGCTACGATCTGCTGCTCGCCGGCATTGGCCGCGCGCTGACGCCGAAGGGCGCGTTCACAAAAAGGCTGAGCGATATCACGCGCGGCTTCGACGGGCCGCTCTGCCTGGTCGTCAAGGGCGGCGGCAAAACCGAGAAGCTGCCGGATCTCGCGCCGGGTGCGACCATTCTCGTGCCGGTCAACGGCACTGAGGTGGCGCGCCGGGCTGCAGATTTTGCTTTCGCGATCGCGCGTCCGCAGCGCGCCCGCGTCAAAGCCCTCTATGTATCGCCACGAGGCAAGGAACTCGGAACGCGAATATCCCTGTCACACCGGCGCGAGGAAGCCGCGCTGAAGGATATCGTCAGCCTTGCGGACCGCTACGGCGTGCCGATCAAGACCGCTATGCGAACACACGGCGCTCCGGCCGACGCCATCATCCGCGAAGCGGCGAAGGGCGCCGCGCTCGTGGTGATGGGCGTATCGAAACGTTCCGGCGACGACCTTTTCTTCGGCGAAACCGCAAGCGCGGTCCTTGCCGGATGCGCCTCGCCCGTCGTGCTGGTCGCGGGGGAGCGCCAGCGCCGCAGCGAAGCCGAGCGGGAAGCCGAACGGTCGGGAAAATCCGATAGCGCCACGGCAGCGGCGAACAAGGAGACGGCATCGTAATCTCGGGATGCCCGGCGCGAAAAGCTACGACAGGTTCTCAATATCCAGCGAGCGCAGCAGGGTGGCGAGTTCAGGTTCATCCACCAGAAGCGCGGCTTCTTCGGGCGACAGCCATGCCCGCGAGCGCTCGAGCTTTTCCTTCCAGCGCTTCTCCTCTTCCTCGACGGCCAGCAGATAGACGTCGACCTCCACCTTGACGAAGGCAGCGGGAAGACGCTTCCAGTAATGGTAGGAACCGGGCGATTGCTTGAGCATCCTGCCTTTCACCCCCGCTTCCTGCCTGGCTTCGATCGCCGCCGCCTGGTGGTCGCTTTTTCCCTTCATGCGCCATCCTTTGGGCAGGGTGAACCGTCTCGTTTCGCGGGACGTCACCAGCATCACCTCCATTTTCCCGTCTTCGCCCAGCCTGAAGGGGAGGGCGGCGACCTGGTGGACAGGCTTGCCTTTCTCTGCTCGTTCGACCGCTTTTTTCTTGTCGCTCATGAGGGCCGTTTTACTCAAAAAAAGACTCAAAGAGAATTAGTCGGCAAAGAGACTTGCCTGTTTTGCAATCGTGTGCAAGCATTCTCTCCGGGGGATGCCGAGCGGCGGGAACACTTTTTCACAACGTTGATGTTCCCGACCGGCCGGACACGTCCGGAAGCGTGTTCAATTCAAGGAGGGAAGAAATGTTCGCCAAACTGATTCGTCTCGGGCGGCCTGCCCAAAGACGGGGACTGACGAAAATTGCCTTGACCACGTTTGTCGCCTTCGTCGGATCGGCCGCGGCGCATGCGGCAGACCGTACGCTGGTGATGTATTGCGGCGTCGACGAAGCCTGGTGCCGGGCGATGGCGACAACCTATCAGAAAGAAACCGGCGTCAATGTCGACATGACGCGCATGAGCGCCGGCGAGATTTATGCCAGGCTGCGCGCTGAAAAGGCCAATCCGCAGGCCGATATCTGGTGGGGTGGGACGGGCGATCCGCATCTGCAGGCGGCCGATGAAGGGCTGACGGAGGAATACAAATCTCCGGAACTGCCACAACTCTACGACTGGGCGCAAAAGCAGGCGGCCCGCTCCAAATACCGCACCGTCGGCATTTACCTCGGCGCGCTCGGCTTCGGCTACAATTCCGACGACCTGAAACAACGGAAGCTCAAAGCGCCCGAATGTTGGGCCGATCTCATCAAACCCGAATTCCAGGGCGAGGTTGAAATGGCCGACCCGAACTCCTCCGGCACGGCCTGGACGGCGCTGGCGACCATCGTGCAACTGATGGGCGAGGACAAGGCTTTCGATTATTTCAAGAAGCTTAACAAGAATATGGCCGAATATACCAAGGCGGGGGCCGCGCCCGCAATGGCAATGGCCAAGGGAGAGACGATGGTCGGCATCGCCTTTCAGCATGATATCATCTTCGCCGCGAAGCAGAATCACGCCGTCAAGGTCGTCTCGCCCTGCGAGGGAACCGGCTACGAGATCGGCTCGATGAGCATCGTCAAGGGCGCCAAGCACCCCGAGGAGGCGAAGAAGTTCTATGATTGGGCGCTGACGGCGGCGGCGCAAAAGCTCGCCGCTCCGAACGGCAGCTATCAGATCCCGTCGAACAAGGCGACGCCGGTTCCGCCCGAGGCTCCGGATCTCGCCAAGATCAAGCTGATCGATTACGACTTCGCCAAATACGGCTCCTCGGCGGTGCGCACCGAATTGCTCAAGCGTTTCACCACAGAGGTCCGCAACGGCGGGTGAACCTCGCCGTTGGTCGTGCTGGGCCCTTCTTTCGGATATCGAACTGCCCCCCTCATCCGGCCACCCCTTCGCGAAGCTCAGGGTCGGCCACCTTCTCCCCGCCGGGGAGAGGGTGGCGAGCAACGCGATCCGGGTGAGGGGAAATTGCCGCTTTGATACAATGACCCTGCGCCGACCGGTAAGCTCTCCTCGAAAAGGGATCGAATGAAGCGACAGTATTCCTTTCCCGAAAGCGCCTTCCCCGCCCGCAATGTCGCCACATGGTTGATGGCCGCATGGGCTGGATTCCTGATTCTGCCCTGGTATGCGGTCGAGGGCGGTTTCTTCTCCTTCGGCTGGGTGACGGCCTTGACCGCCCATGGCCCGGCGGCGCTGGAAGGGTTCCACGGCGTTCCCTGGCTCCTGCCGCTCGTGTTGCCGCTCCTCCTTGCCACTTGGCTTTGGGCGCGACGCCGTACCCGTGGTCTTGCGGTCGCCGGCGCCCTGGCGCTCGCCTGGATGGCGGGCGAGGGACTTGCAATCATTCACTCCGGGTGGGGTTTTCCCTGGTTGGCCCAAATCACGGGCACGAAAGGCCCTGTGCAGCCCGGCATGGGTTGGGGTGCCGTCATTTACGCGCTTTCCATGCTCATGCTCGTCGCGGCGGATCTGGCCGGCCGGGGCTGGTGCAAGGGCGACCGCTTCGTCGTCGGTTCGCTGCTCCTCGTCATCGCCACGCTGATAATCTTCGTCGCCTATCCGCTGGTCTCCATCCTCTCCTCCGCGGTCAGGGACAATTCCGGCAATTTCGCGCCGGCGCTGTTCCGGCAGAAACTCTTCGATAGCAATATATGGGGGCTGGACTGCCTTGCCGGCGGACGGCGTTGCGGCGTGGCGTGGAACACGCTCTTCGTGGCTGTCCTTGTCGGATTGTTCTCGACCGCGCTCGGACTCGCGCTGGCGCTGATTGCGCTCAGGACCCAACTACGCGCCAAATGGCTGCTCCGCAGCCTCTCCATCCTCCCGATCATCACGCCGCCCTTCGTCATCGGCCTGGCGCTCATCCTGCTCTTCGGGCGCGCCGGCATCGTTACGCACTTCTTGTCGGTGCATTTCGGCATTCCGCGCAGCCGCTGGATTTACGGCGTCGCCGGCATCACCATGGCGCAGGTGCTGGCGTTCACGCCGATCGCCTTCCTCGTTCTGGTAGGCGTATTGCAGGGCGTCAGCCCTAGCATGGAGGAAGCTTCGCAGACATTGCGCGCCACCCGCTGGCGCACCTTCCGCACCGTGACGTGGCCGCTGATCCGGCCGGGGCTTGCCAGCGCCTTCCTGATCTCCTTCATCGAGAGCATGGCGGATTTCGCCAATCCGCTCGTCATCGGCGGCAACTATAATGTGCTCGCGACGGATATTTTCTTCGCCGTAGTCGGCGCGGCGCACGACCAGGGGAGGGCGGCGGTCCTCGCCATCGTTCTCCTGTTCTTCACGCTTGCCGCTTTCCTCATTCAGCGGCAGTGGATCGGCAAGAGGAGTTACGTCACGGTCGGCGGCAAGGGCGACGGCGGCGTTCCGGCGCCGCTGCCCGGAGGCTTGAGGATCGGCGCCTACGGCATCGCCGTACCCTGGCTCATCCTGACAGTGGTCGTCTACGCCATCATCCTCGCCGGCGGGTTCGTCCACCAGATCGGCCGCGACAACACGCCGACGCTGCAATATTTCCTGACCGCTTTCTCGGTCGAGAAAGGGGTCGGCGGCTGGTTTCTTTCCGGCTCGGCATGGCCGTCCCTGACGATGACGGTGACGCTGGCGCTGATCGCGATGCCGTTCACCGCCGCGATCGGCCTGTTGACCGCCTATCTTCTCGACCGACAGCATTTCGCCGGGCGCACGGCGTTCGAGTTCCTGGCGATGATGAGCTTCGCCATTCCCGGCACCGTCGTCGGCATCAGCTACATCCTCGCGTTCAATGTGCCCCCCATCCAGATGACCGGGACGGGGTTGATCATCATCATCTCCTTCGTGTTCCGCAACATGCCGGTTGCCATTCGCGCGGGGCTCGCCAATCTCGGCCAGATCGACAAGAGCCTCGACGAGGCTTCGCTTACGCTTGGCGCGCATTCCTTCGCGACGCTGCGCCGGGTCATGCTGCCGCTGATGAAGCCGGCGATCGTGACCGCGATGATCTACAGCTTTGTGCGCGCCATGACGGCGGTGAGCGCGGTGATCTTTCTTGCGACGGGCCGCTTCAATCTGGCGACCGTCTATATCGTCGGCCGCGCCGATGTCGGTGAATACGGTATCGCCATCGTCTATGCGGCGGTGATGATCGTGCTGATGATGATTATCCTGGTCGGCATCCAACTGCTTGTCGGCGAGCGCAGCCTCGGCCGTCGGCGGGCCGGTGCGGAAGCGATGCCCGTCGGGGCATGAAAGGAACGCGATGAACAACGCTATTGCTGGCACGGCAGGCGCGAAGGCGGCTTCGCAACCGGCGGTCCGCTTCGACAATGTCGTAAAGCGCTATGGCTCCGTAACGGCGGTCGACACTGTGTCTTTCGACATCGCGCGGGGTACGCTTGTCACATTGCTCGGCCCTTCGGGATGCGGGAAGACGACGACGCTCAGGCTGATCGCGGGGCTCGAGCAGGCGAGCGGCGGCCACATTTTGATCGGCGGAAAGGATGTCACCCAGCTTTCGGCCGCCGAGCGCGATGTCTCTATGGTCTTCCAGTCCTATGCGCTTTTCCCGCATATGAACGTCATGGAGAATGTCTCCTACGGCCTGCGCGCGATGGGGTTGAGCAGGGTGGAAGCGGCGGATCGCGCCGCGGCGAAACTCGCCTTGGTCGGACTTTCCGGCTACGAAAAACGCCAGCCGAGCGAACTTTCGGGCGGCCAGCAGCAGCGCGTCGCTGTTGCGCGCGCCATCGTCCTTGAGCCGCAGGTTCTGCTATTCGACGAGCCCTTGTCCAATCTCGACGCCAAATTGCGTCGGCGGGTCCGCGACGAAATACGCGGCCTGCAGCAGGAGCTTGCGTTGACCGTCGTCTATGTCACGCATGACCAGGAGGAGGCGCTTGCCGTCTCCGACAGGATCGTCGTCATGAACCAGGCGCGGGTGGCGCAGGACGGGACGCCGCGGGAGCTTTATGGCGCGCCGCAAAGCCGCTTCGTCGCCGATTTCATGGGCGACGCCAATCTGATCGGCGTGACGGTTGCCGCGCTGGACGGCGATATGGCCGAAATCCAGGTTGGCCCGATGAAACTCCGGCTGCCGCGCGGCGATATTCCGCTTGGGGAGGCGGCGCTTGCCGTGCGGCCCCACGCCATCATGCTTTCGACGGAGGCGTCCGGTGGAATCGAAGGGACAGTCGTGAAATCCGCCTATCTCGGCGACCATGTCGAATACACGATCAGGACGGACAATCCCAAAGCCGAGCTTTTCGCGACTGATGCCCGCGTGGAGACCAGTTTTCCCGCCGGGACGAGGGTGTTCGTCTCATTCGACCTGGACAAGCTGGTCCTTGTTCCTTGATAGGCGTTCAATGATCAGGACGGACCCCGAGCCACTCTGAGGACCCGCAATTCGCGGGCCGCCGGTTTGGCCTGCCGGACGGCGACCAGCCCTGCCGCGTAATAAAGCAGGAACGATCCGACCACGTAGGGCGTGAGCACGTCGACTTCGACGAAGGACCGGAGCACCAGCATCGTGATCAGGCCGAACATGATGCGGGCGGCGCGGTCGTTGCGATTGTCGAGAAAGCGCCTGAGCAATTTTGCTTCGACGCAGGCGAAGACGAATGCAAGAAGGACGGCGCCCACCAATCCGAGTTCGACCAGCACCTCGATATAGGTGTCATGGAAGTGGAAGCCGGTGCGCGATGCGATATAGAATTCGCGCCACAGCCTTTCGGCATCGGGGAAACCCTGCACCCAGTAGGCCTGATAGCCGACGCCAAGCATAGGGTTACGCGCTGCTGCAGCGAGCCCCTGCGACCAGAGATATGTCCGTCCGGTCAGCGTCGTGTCCTTGCCGAAGGAACTGAGCAGAAGGTCGTAGCCGCCCGCGCTGAGAGCCGCCAGCACCGCACCGCCGCCTAGAACGATCGCGGCCGCCAGCAAAATCTTGCGCGTGCGCGGCGCGAAAGGCGCGATCGCGCCGAGGCCGATCAATGTCGCCAGCGCAGCGAAGATCGTTATCAGCGCCGTCGCCGAATGGGCCTTGAGAAGCGTGGCGGCCGAAATCGCCGCGCAGAAGAGGGCGAACACACGCCACAGCCGATTCTCGCGCAGGACGAACAGGCTGGCGAAACCGAAATAGATGCCGATCGTGCAGAAGAAACCCAACTGGTTCTTGGATGCGAATGCACCGACGAAGCTGTAGTCGCCATCGAACGGATCAAATTGATAGGAGCCCCTGGCGAGCGAATAGAGAACGACGATGAAGACACCCGCCAGCGCGCCTCGCGCCAGGGTTTTCACGCTGATCGTCCTCGCTGCAATAAGGGCGCAGAGGATATGGGTGGCGTATTGGACAGCGGCGCGGGCGCTGATCCCCGGCGCGTTCGACCAGAAAACCGATATGCAGGCCAGGATTCCGAACGGTACGATCCAATAATATCTGGAGAAATTCCCAAGCGATCTCCTGTAATCGATTGCCAGCAGCGGAAACCACAAGGCGTAGTAGACGAGGATCGGAAGCTTGCCGAAATTCGTCGAATAAGCGAAGACGAACATCGAAACGGCAATCGCAAACGACCCGTAGAGGGCATTGCGATCGGGATCGATGAATATCGCCTTTGGAATCCTCATTGGAATTTCTCGTCTGCCGGATCAGGCCGCGAAGCGCCTTCACGGGCTGCTGCTCCTTAACCGTTGGTTTCCATGTTCGACTCATCTGAAGGATGCACAAGCGCGGCTACCGGTCAGTCCGATCCGAGCGGGATGGATTTTGTCACCACCTTGACGACGTCACCCGGCTGAACGGGCGTATTTTCGTCCGCGGGCATCTCCTGGCTCTTGCCGTTCTGCGTCCGCACGATTGAATAGTTCACCGAGAGCGTATTGCTTCCTACGGATTGGTTGATGGTCGCAGGGCTGCTCTCGACCGCTTCCGCCATCAAATCCTTATACATGGAAAGCTTCAGCGCGACGGCCCGCAATTCGGCCTCATCCTGCTGGCGATCCTGGGCGATCTCCGAATCGCGATCGTTCTGGAGATTCGCGCTGTCCTGGTCCGCCTGGCTTATGCCCTGCTTCGCCCGAAGCTGCGCGGTTTCCATGTCGAGAAGCTTTCCCTGTAATTCCGCTATCTGCTCTTCCAGGGTGAGCGAGCGCTGGTTCACGGCAAGGCCTTTCTTGGCGAGAGCGCTGACATTCGACAGTTCCTGCTGTGTCAAGGCGATCTGATGGTTCTGGTTATCCATCTTCTCCGCAAGCGACGTGACTTCCTTTTGGAGAAGGCCCTTGAGATCGGCCAGCGACTTCAGCTGCGCGGTAAGTTTCTTCTCCCGCGCTTCCTTGAAGGCGGTTTCGTCGGCCATCAGCTTCTGACCATCGGGACTGTTCTTGACCTCCTTCGGGAAGTCGATCGCGCTTTGGTGCTGCGCTTCGGCGGCAAGCCGGGCGCTCGCAGCCAGCAGGCTGTTGCGCTGGGCGATCAGGACCTGATAGTTGCCGCGCGCGTTGATGAAGTCGCGCAGGAAACGCTGGCTAAGAGCGTCCGACTGGCGCATCCCTCCGGCGAGACTGATGGCCTTCAACACGGTCAGGCCGGGGAGATAGGGATAGCGCCCCGGCGTCTGGACATCACCTGAAACGAAGACAGGCCGGAATTCCGCTATCTCAACCGATGCAGCCGGCTTGTCGATAAGGCCGAATTTCTGCTGCAATTGCTGCCCGATCTCCGCCGCGACTTCTCCCGTCGACTTGCCCGCGACAGGCATCTGGCCGAGAAACGGCAGGGAGATGTCGCCCGACGGGCCGACCGTATAGGCGCCGTTGATCGATTGCCAATTGCGAACCGACCCTTGCGCCGTCTGCCATTCGGCGACACGGATGTCCAACTTGTCCATCGTTCCGAGACGGTATTCGTCGGCTTGCGCGGGAATGCTGAATACGAGCAGCAAGAAAGCAAGAAGCGCTCCGGCCGATATCGGAATGGACCTGCCGGCCGAACGAACGGCCCTGTTCGAACTTGTGATCAAAGCGTTTGCCTTCATTCGATTACGATCGACGCTCATACGCGACTGGAATTCCGGCCGTCTTCGGGGCTTGTTTCGCAAGCACCTTAGGATGGGTGAGGATTGGCGCCGCGGTCCTCATCCCGAGAGGTGTGAGCCGGAAGGCGCACCTTGACGGCGATATCTCGGACCCTGCAACCCCTTCAATAACTCCCGCGTGAAGACAGAACGGCGGGGAACGTCTTCACGATGATGACCATGTCTCGGGCGAACGACCAGTTCTCGACATAGTGCCGGTCGAATTCGACCCGCGTGCCGTAGGAGACATTGTTCCGGCCGCTGATCTGCCAAAGGCCCGTCAGGCCCGGCCGTGATCTGAGATAGCATTCCACGGCGCTTCCGTAGAGCTGGAGTTCATCCTCCACCACCGGGCGCGGGCCGACGAAACTCATGTCGCCGCGTAATATATTGATCAGTTGCGGCAGTTCGTCGAGGCTGAGCTTTCGCAACACGAGGCCCACCTTCGTCACGCGCGGGTCCCACTGAAGCTTCCTAGTGGCGAGCCATTCCTGCCTGGCATCCGGGTCGCGGGCAAAATGCGCCATCAGGATTTCGTCGCCATTTTCAACCATCGTCCTGAATTTCAGGCACAGGAAATCGTTGCCATTCCGCCCCACACGACGGTGCCCATACAGGACCGAACCCTTGTCGGACAGTTTGACCAGCAGCGCGAGCATCAGCAGCAGCGGGCTGAGAACCACCAGCGCCGACAATGCCGCGACAATGTCAAAGCCGCGCTTGGTAAGCCCTCCTATCGGAACGTGTTCATTGCCGGCGGATCGCAGGCGTAATGACCAAATTGCCAATCTGGCGGCGTACCTCATGTGCGGCTCCGTGTGTATGTTGGAGGATTGACCGGCAACAGAATGTTGCATCGCAATATGACAGGCATATCGCGCGCTGGGCGTTAGATGGGAGGCAAAATCCAGAAAAATGCGGCAGCGGCCATCATATTTTGTAACGATTTGTTAGATTTGCGGAATATGGAGCGATTCTTCTCAATAATTACTGGTAAAATAGAAAGGAAAAACTCAAACAGCAACTTTTATATTCGGAGATATATTTTACGTGTTACTTATTAAACCAAAATGAAAGAAAACTAAAATTCGGATTTCTCGATAAGGCAGAGAAGAACGCATTTCCCCCTCCGCTTAGGGCAAACCCGGGAGAGTGCCTGACGCCGCGTTCTACGCGACACCTCTCCGAAGCTCTATTGCGCGTTCCTGGGATGTCCAATATACATTGGGTACGGGTAGAGTGGGTTTTGCAGGGTTTGGGCCCATTGAGAAAGTGGTGAAGCGGTCGCGGAACCTGGATGCTTCTTTGAAGCATCTGGGAAGGGAGGCGATTACCATGGTTGTCGGAGGACAGCCGCAGTCAATCGTCATGGAAGGATAGAGATGTCCTTCCTTTTGTTCTTTCGTGGTCTCGTCCTTGTTCTGATAACCTTCGCCGTCGTTACCTATTTTATTACTCATTCCTGGTGGGCTACGATCGTTCATACGATCCTTTGTGGCATTCTGATCCAGATCGGCTATTTCGCGGCGGTGCTTTTGCTCGTCTGGCGCTCGCATGGAAAGAAGGATGCCGATGGCAGACCTGGGAGAGAGCCGAAGATCGCCGAGAAGAATTCGACCAAGGCCGCCGCGTCCCGCCTGCCGAATGCCTCGCGGTCGCGCCATCCCTGACCGGGCGCTCTGACATCAAAATGCCTTCCGCTTTCGCCAAAGGTCAGCCTCGTTCGCGATTTGCGGCGCTCGCGCGTCGGCACGGCTACGAGGGATCTCATGACATCCATGACGGCGACAGTCTGCGTCATCATTGCTGCGAAGAACGCATCGGACACGATTTCGCGCGCGGTTGCCTCGGCCTTGCAGGATGGGGTGGTCGCGGAAGTGGTTGTGGTGGATGATGGTTCGACCGACGACACGTCCGGAAAGGCGATGGCGAGAGATGATGGAACCGGTCGTCTGCGCGTCCTGAGGCTGGAGACAAACCGCGGACCGGCCTTTGCGCGCAATCATGCTATTGCCCATTCGACCGCGCCCTTTCTGGCGATCCTCGATGCGGACGATTTTTTCCTGAAAGGGCGATTCGGCAGACTCTTTCGCCATGAGGGATGGGACCTGATCGCCGACAATATCGTCTTCGTCGATCGGCAGGACGATTTTTCCGAATCGGACGTCCGCTCTTTCGAGGCTGCGCCGCGGATGCTGGGGCTGGCGGAATTCATCCTCGGAAATGTTTCGACACGCGGAGCCAAACGCGGCGAACTCGGTTTCCTGAAGCCTGTGATCCGACGGGATTTCCTCGAAAAAGCGGCCCTTCGCTACAATGAGGATATGCGACTCGGCGAGGATTATGAATTTTACGCACGCGCCCTGGTGAAGGGCGCGCGCTACAAGATCATCCACGATTGCGGTTATGCCGCCGTCGTGCGGCCCGATTCGCTGAGCGGACAGCACCGGACGGAGGATTTGAGGCATCTCTGCGATGCCGATCATGCGCTGATGGCGTTGCCGGGCCTGACCGACGATGCCCGCAGCGCGTTGCGGCAGCACGAACGCAATGTCGGAAGCCGTTACGCCTTGCGCCGGTTTCTCGACGTGAAGAAGGCGGACGGAATCGGCCGGGCCGGCTTCCATGCCCTCAAACACCCTGCCGCCTTGCCGGCGATTGTCCGCGGCATCGCGGCCGACAAGATCGAAGCGTTCACGGGGAGAGGGTCTTCCCCGACTGCGGGACCCGTCCCCCGTTATCTGTTGCAGGGGCAGAGCGCTGATTGAGCGGCGTCGCTTTGAGAGCGATTGAACGCGTTTGGCGATCCGCCGCAAATCAGTTACCCGTTTCCTAAGGGGGGTGAAATTGCTGTCGGGCGCGAATCCCCAAAGCCACGGAGATGGAGTCGAGAGACATGGCGTTGTTCCGCTTTCGAACCAGAAATCCCATCCGCGACCGGCAGACGGACGAAAGCCGGCTGGAGCGGTTGCGGCGGATGCTTCATGAATTTCAGGCCGATATCGAGCATGAGCGCGACGGTCTTCGCGCGCGTTATGAAGGCATTATGGCGGATGCCGCCTTCTCCCAGCAGGCGCTGGAGGACGACCGTGCCGATGACAACATCTCGGCCAGGATCGACGACATGACCGAAACGATGATCCGCTACAACAAGCGCATCGCATTGCTCGAATCGCAGATCGCCTTCGTTACCGATCTCGACAGGAAGGCTGTCCGGTTTTTCGAGGAAAACAAGGAAGATGGCGCGGCTGACGAGAGAGCCGGCCAGGTTTCTTTTTAACGGCCGCCTACAAAAAGTTACCGCGCCGGGCTCGCAAAATGCCCCAAGTGCCACATTCTCATACCCCGTACTCACTATAGGTGCGGTGCAACATTTCCTTCTGACTTAGGCCGGCGGCGTGAGGAGGCGCGGCCCTAGCAACGGGAACAGGGTATGACGTCAGGCCTGAACGGCGAGATGCGGATCGCCTCAAAGGCAATCAACGGGACCGGAGCGCCGATCACGAGGGACAGCCATGCGGCGCCCCTGCGCGCGCGCCGATCCGCGAACTATTCTCGCGCCGCGACAGCGGGGCCTCCCCGCCGACTGGCGGTAGGCGCCACCCACAATCCCGACTAATTCCGAAGAGGGGCATCGATGCTGCGCGTCCTCTATTTCGTGCATGATCTTTCCGATCCCGCCGTGCGCCGGCGCGTGATGATGCTGCGTGCAGGCGGCGCCGATGTGGTATTGGCGGGTTTCCGACGCGCGGCGGATGTGGCGCCCGACATCATGGCGCTGTCGCCGATCGATCTCGGGCGCACCAGAGACGGGAAATTCGGCCAACGTCTCGCGGCCGTCATGCGCGCCGCCGCAATGCTCGGCAACAGGCTTCGCCATGTAGCGAAACCCGATGTCATCATCGGCCGCAATCTTGAAATGCTGGCGCTTGCTTCTCGCGCGCGGGGCCTGTTCTCGGCCGACATTCCGATCGTTTACGAATGCCTCGACATTCATCGACTCCTTATTGGGCAAAACGGCGTCTCCTGGGCGATGCGCAGCGCCGAGCGAATGCTGGGGAAGAACGCAGCGCTCCTCCTGACCAGTTCGCCGGCGTTCGTGCGCGATTATTTCAAGAGTTTCGGCCAGACGAAGGCGCCCATCGCACTTCTTTACAACAAAGTATTGGAACTGGTTGAAAAACCTGAGGCTTTCAATGCTAAACCGGCTATGCCGAAGGCTAAGGAACCGTGGGTGATAGGCTGGTTCGGCGCGCTTCGCTGCCGGAAGTCGCTCGATCTCCTCGCTTCCTTTACGCGGCGGATGGAAGGACGCTTCGAAGTCGTGCTGCGGGGCCGTCCGGCCTATTCCGAATTCGAGGATTTCGACCGCCGCGTCGCGGCCGAACCCTTCATGCGGTTCGATGGCCCCTATCGCAATCCGGAGGATCTGGCGTCCATCTACGGCGCGGTGCATTTCTCCTGGGCGATCGATTTCTTCGAAGAGGGGCTCAACTCGCGCTGGCTTCTGCCGAACAGGCTCTTCGAAGGTTGCCGCTATGGCGCCGTGCCGATCGCGGCGACCGCGACCGAGACGGGGCATTTCCTCGAAGAGCGGCATATCGGGATCGTGCTGGACGAGGTGTCTGACGCATCGCTCGCCAATCGCCTTGGCGGAATGGATTGCGACGTCTATTCGGCGGCGCGCAACAGGATCCTCGTTCAGGACCAGACGACATGGGTATGCGACCTGAGGGACTGCCGCGCCCTGGTCGAGCGCCTCGCTTCGCTTTCGCCGCGACCGATGAACGACATGCTCCTGCAGGCAGTGTGATGACCGATAAGGTTCCCCAGAGACAGGATGCGACCGGCGGACGGGCTTTGTGCCCGGTCCTCGCCGTCATTCCATGTCTCAACGAAGCGACGCATATCGAAGCGGTCGTCGACAGGCTGACCTCGCCCGCCGAAAGGCTCGGCATGGCAATCGCCATCGTCGATGGCGGCAGCACCGACGGCACGCGCGATATCATTGGCAGGATCGCCGCGTCCAATCCGCGCGTGTGCGTGCTTGACAATGAAAAGCGCCTGCAGAGCGCGGCGGTCAACCTTGCCGTCCGGAAATTGGGGCAGGATTTCCAAAGCCTGATCCGCATCGATGCGCATGGGGAATATCCGGCCACCTATTGCGACAGGCTTCTCGAAGAAGCCGAGGCCACTGGCGCGGATGCGGTGGTTGTGTCGATGGAAACACGCGGCGTTGGCGCCTTTCAGAAGGCGACGGCGGCGGCGCAGAATTCGCGACTCGGCAATGGCGGCTCGGTTCATCGTCTCGGCACGAAGGGGCACTGGACCGACCATGGCCATCACGCATGGATGCGGATCGCGGCCTTCGAGGCGGTCGGCGGCTATGACGAAAGCTTCAGTCACAATGAAGACGCCGAATTCGATTATCGCCTGCGCAACGCCGGCTATCGCATCTGGATCACCGACAAGACCAGCATGGTCTATTATCCGCGAGCGTCCGTGCCAGGCCTCTTCCGCCAGTATCTCGGCTATGGACGAGGGCGCGCGAAGAACATCCTCAAGCATCGCGCGATCCCGAAGATCCGCCAGATGATCCCGCTCATGGTTTTCCCCGTCGTCGCGGGAGCATCGTTGGCGATGCTCAACTGGGTGGCTTTGGTGCCGGCCGCGCTATGGGCCGGGGCATGCCTCGGCTATGGCGCATGGATGGCGGTGCGCCAGCGCGATCCCTACGGCCCGCTGGCGGGATTTTCCGCCATGGTGATGCATCTCGCCTGGTCGGCGGGTTTTTGGCTGCAACTGTTCGATTTCCGACGGCTGGATTTCCGCAAGCGGGAGGTGCGCGAATGAGCGGTATCGGGCATCGTGAAACACGGGTGGATCTCTGCGTCTGCACCTATCGCCGCGCGCAACTCGAAAACACGCTCCGGTCCATCGGCGCGCTTGCGGTGCCGGGGGGCGCGGCGATCCGCATCGTCGTCGCGGATAACGATTTTACACCGAGCGCGCACGATCTGGTGGAAAGGCTGCGGCCGCAGATACCATTCGATATCCTTTATCTCCACGCGCCGGGATCGAACATTTCGATCGCCCGCAATGCATGCCTCGACGCTGGCGAAGGTGACTTCCTGGCCTTTGTCGACGATGACGAGACCGTTTCTCCCAAATGGCTCTCGGAACTTCTTGCGACGGCGGATGCGACCGGCGCGGAAGCAGTGCTTGGCCCCGTCCAGGCCATCTATCGGGAGGATGCGCCGCGCTGGATGCGAACAGGTGATTTTCACTCCACCTTCCCCGTCTGGGTGCGGGGGAAAATCCTGACCGGCTATACCTGCAACGTGCTGCTGCGCCGTTCCTCGCCATTGGTTGGCCGGCGCCGCTTCAACCTCGCGCTCGGACGAACGGGCGGCGAGGACACGGAATATTTTTCACGCCTCTGTCGGGAAGGCGGCGCGATCGCCTATGCGCCGGGGGCACTCGTCCTGGAGCCCGTACCTCAAAGTCGGGCCTCGTTCTCCTGGCTTCTGAAACGCCGCTTCCGCATGGGCCAGACCCATGGGCGGCTGCTTGGGGAGGATAAGGATGTCGCTGGTTTGCTCCTCAAGGCTGGCGTCGCGGCGACGAAGGTCGGCTATTGCCTTCTGGCTTCCGCCCTGTTCGCCGCTTTTCCGATCCGGCGCAATCGTGCCGTTCTCCGGCTCGTCATGCATGCCGGCGTGGTCAGCGGCCTTTTCGGGCTAAGTGAAATTAGCCTTTACGGCGAGGGCACACGAGAGGTGCGCGGCAATGCCGGTTGACGTGACCTTCCTCATCCCCGCCTTCAACGCGGAAGAGACGATCGCCCGCGCCATCGAAAGCGCGCTGGCGCAACAGGAGGTGGCCGTCGAAGTCGTCGTGGTGGATGATTGCTCGACCGATCGCACCGTCGAAATCGCGCGGTCGTTTCCGGATGTGCGCGTCGTGACGCTTGAACAGAACAGGGGGCCGGGCGGCGCCCGGAATGCCGGCATCGCGGCCGCCGCGGGGCGCTTTATCGCGATGCTCGACGCCGATGATGCCGTCTATCCGGATCGTCTCCGCCGGCTTCTCTCTCTTGCCGAAGAAAAGAATGGCCACATCGTGGTCGACAATCTCGACGTCCTCACCGAGGGCGGGGCGTGCCGGCCGATGTTCGGGCCTGCGCTTATCGGTAGTCTCCGCGAACTGACGCTCGACCGGTTCATTGCCGGCAACCTGCTGTTCAAATGGACATATTCCCTCGGCTATATGAAGCCGGTCTTCGAGCGACGTTTCCTGGAAGAACACAGGATGCGCTATATCGAGACGTTATCCGTCGGCGAGGATTATATCTTCCTCGCGTCCGCTTTGGCGAAGGGGGCGCGCTGTTTGGTCGAACCGACGGCCGGCTATGCCTATCATATCCGCCAAGGCTCGATCTCGCGGGTGCTTGAACTTCGCCATATCGAGGCCATGCTTCAGGCTGACAAGGAATTCCTGCGCGACCACAGGCTCGACAAGGCTGCGCTTGCCGCCCAAGGGAAACGGACGCGGAGCCTGGAACACGGCGCGTCTTTCCTGACCCTCGTTGCGCATCTGAAAAAACGGTCGGCGGCAAAGGCGCTGGCAACCGCGCTCCGAGATCCGCTCGCGCTCAGGCATCTCAGCATGCCGATCGGCGCGCGGGTGCAAAGGATCATGAACTGACCGGATCGATCGCCATCCGGTTGAACGCAACACAAGGCTCGCCCCGACCCATATGCATCAGAAGAATCCCCTATTGGCGGAACGATTCCTGACCGAGGAAACGCCGGAGAAATCCGACGATTTCATCGATCTGGAGAAATTGTTGTCCATGGGCTTGCGCCGCGCAAGGATCATCGCGATTTGCGCCGCGGCCGGCCTTCTTCTTGGAGTGGTCTATCTTCTTTTCACACCCTCCGAATACACGGCGGTGACGACAATTCTGCTCGACAACAGCCTCGCCAAATATTCCGGCGACGCCCAGGACACCACGCCGCCGATGGAAATGGATGCGCTTGTCCTGAGCGAAGTGGAAGTCCTCAAGTCGGAACGGCTCGCCCGCACCGTGATCGCCGCCGAGAAACTCGATCAGGATGACGCTTTCCTCAATCCGCCGGAATCTCCGATCGAGTGGGCGAAAGACGAGGTGCGGGGCGTCATCAGCTATTTTACGCCGCGCCAGACGGGCGGCCCTGCCATTTCCGCGCAGGAGCGGCGGATTCGCCAGGCGATCCAAATTCTGCAGAAGAATCTCGACGTGGAGCGTGTCGGGCGCAGCTTCGTCATCACCGTTTCTTATGATGCGAACGACAAGCAACTTGCCGGACGTATCGCGCGGGCCTATGCCCAGGCCTACCTGACCGACCAATTGAACGCCAATTTCGAAGCCACCGAACGCGCCGCAACATGGCTTCAGGGCCGAATCGCCGATCTGCGTGCCAATTCGCAAGCCGCGGCGCTCGAGGTGGAGCGCTACCGGGCGGCTAACGGGCTCAATTCGACAAGCGGCCAATTGCTCTCCGACCAGCAGCTTTCCGATCTCAACAAGCAACTGATCCTGGCGCAGGCCGATACGGCCAATGCGCGCGCGCGTTATATGCAGTTCAAGGCGATCGTCGACAGCGGGCCGGACAATGCTGTCAAGAACGCAACAATTCCGACCGATAAAGATAGCGCCAATTCCAACAACACTTCGATCATCAACGATCTCAGATCCCGCTACCTCGACGTGACGCGGCGCGAACAGGAGATCGAAAACCAATTCGGCAAGGATCATCCGCAGGCCGTCGCGCTGCGCGCCCAGCAAGCGGAACTGGAAAAGCAGATTTTCCAGGAGTTGAAGCAACTCACCGAAAGCTACCGCAACCAATACCAGGTCGCCAAGGCGCGCGAGGATTCGCTGCGCGGCAATGTGGACCAGATGACCGGAAGGAATTCGACGAACAGCCAGTCCATGGTGCATCTGCGCGAACTGGAGCAGAAGGCGGATGCCCTTGCGGCGCTCTATCAGTCCTTCCTTTCCCGCCACGCGCAGGCGTTGCAGCAGGGCTCGTTCCCGATCGCCAAAGCGCGGGTGATATCGCAGGCGCTGGATCCCACTTCGCCATCACATCCGCGCAAAGCCCTCGTCCTAGGACTGTCTCTCGTCCTCGGCCTCTTCGCCGGAGTCGGGCTCGGCGGCCTGCAGGAATTCCAGGAGCGGTTCTTCCGCACCGGCGAAGATGTGCGCAGCAGTCTCAACCTCAGCTTTTTCGGCTATTTGCCTGTTGTCGGAGGCAGGTCGAAATCCGGCCAGAAGAAGAGTGCTTCCGTCGACGCGCCGGCGGAAGCCACGTCGCAGCCTTTGCCCGACATGCCGCGCATCCTGCGTATAGCGGCGAATGCGCCGTCCTCCTCCTTCGCCGAGACGCTCCGCAACGCCAAGCTGGCGAGCGACATTGTTCTGCAGGGGAAGCAGAGCAAGGTGTTGAGTTTCCTTTCCATCCTGCCGAGAGAGGGCAAGACCACGGTGGCGGCGAATTTCGCCGAACTGCTTGCGGCAAGCGGCGTCAAGACGCTCCTCATCGACGGAGATCTGCGCAATCCGAGCCTCAGCCGAAGCCTGTCGCTGACATCCCAGAAGGGACTGGTCGAGGTCATCGTCGGCCAGGAGCGCTGGCAGGATGTGGTCATGGTGAGCCGCAAAACGGGATTGGCAATTATCCCGGCCGTGGTGCGGGGACGCGTATCCCACACGAGCGAACTGCTTTCCGGGCCCAGCATGCGTGAACTCATCGCCGAGGCGCGCAACGTCTATGACTATATCATCATCGATCTGCCGCCGCTTGGCCCGGTCATCGACGCCAAGGCTTTCGAGCCGCTTGCGGATGGCTTCGTCATGGTCGCGGAATGGGGCGCGACGCCCCGCGCCCTCGTGCGCACGACACTGAACGAAGAGCCGCAGATCGCGGAGAAAGTCCTCGGCATCATCCTCAACAAGACGGATATGAAAAAGCTCGCGCGCTACGGCAAGTTCGGGGGTTCGGAGCAATATCTCGACCGCTATTCGCCCTACTACACCGCTTCGATCGACGGGAATGCCAAGGCATGAGAAGCCGTGCTTCAATTGGTCAGGTAGCGGCCCTTGTGATTGAAGATGCGCAGGGCGGTCAGGCGACCGCTGAAATAAGCGCCCGTATCGATATTGACGCGCCGGCCGTCGCGCGCCGGCTCCCTGACCGGCGTGTGGCCATGGACGACATAGCGATCAAGCAGATCGGCATGGTCGTAGAAGGCGGAGCGGATCGAAACCAGATCGGCGTCGGCCTGCTTTTCGATGGCTATGCCTGGGCGGATGCCGGCATGGACCAGAAGGAAATCGGCGATTTCGACCAGAACGGGCAGATTCTCGAGAAACAGTCGATGCGAGGCGGGGATCGATTCCCGGATCATCCTGTCGATCGCCGCCGGGTCGCGATAGATCATCCGCAGCCTGTCGTGATCGATGCCGTAGGAATGCAGCGTGGCGGTGGCGCCCAACGCGATCCATTTGGCGAGCGTGGTTCTCTCCTGGAGGTAGTCGAGCATGAGCAGTTCGTGATTGCCCGCGAGACAGATGCGCTCGAATCCCGCCGGGGGAGGGGCGATCAAATGGTCGAGGACCTGCGATGAGGCGGGTCCCCTGTCGATATAGTCGCCCAGCATGACGATCAGCTTGCGACAGGAGAATGCCGCCGCGTCCGCAACGATCGCGCGTTCAAGCGCGACGAGTTCGTCGAGGCAACCATGCACGTCGCCGACCGCATACACGACGGTATCCGCCATGGCGAGCTTCAGCCTCGCGCGGCGTTTCGGCGCGGGTTTCCTGCGCAGGCCCGAAAGGAGCGTTTGCATCATGCGGTCCAGATCAAGCAATCGCCACCGCAATGAATGCGCAATGCGGCGGGAGCGTGGAGAGGGCGTTTTTCCTTCGGCAAGGCAGAGAGCGAGTTGAGATAAGATGAAAGTCCTTTTTGCAGGCGGCAATGGATATCTTCCGCAGTTCCATGGCGGCGTGCAATCGAGCACGCACCATCTGGCGGAGCAGTTGCGGCGAACCGGACACGATGCGGCCGTGCTTGCGGCGCTGTTCGGCGACGGCATTTTCGGCATGACCGCGCGGTTGAAGCTGAAGCTGCTTCGACAGGGCGCCGTCATCGACCAGTATCCCGGTTATCCGGTAGTGCGGGCATGGTTCCCCTGGGAAGCCGTGCCCTTTGCGGTCGCGCGGTTGAAGCCTGATGTCGCGGTCGTTCAGTGCCATAAGTCCGTTCCGCTCGGCAAGGCGCTCGAAGCCCAGGGCGTGCCGATCGTGGTCTATCTCAGGAATGTCGAATTCCGTGAACTGGCCGGTGATCTCTCGGAGCTGAAAACAGCCCGCTACATCGCCAATTCGCAATTCACCGCCCGCACCTACAAGGACCGCTTCGGTATCGAGTCCACCGTCATTCCACCGTCGATCGATCCGGTCCGCTACCGCACCGCGTCGTCAAAGCAATATGTGACCTTCATCAACCCTTATAGCGAAAAAGGGTTCGAGAAGGCCGTCCAAATCGCGGAACGATGCCCGGAAATACCGTTCCTTTTCGTCGAAAGCTGGAAACTCGATGGCGATCGCAAGATCGAGGTGGAACGGATCGTGTCGCAATTGGAGAATGTGACACTGGAAGGCCGGACGGACGACATGAAAAGCGTCTATGGCCGGACCAAAATCCTGCTTGCTCCGAGCAAATGGGAGGAAGCCTGGGGCCGCGTCGCTTCCGAGGCGCATTGCAGCGGCATTCCGGTTCTTGGTTCGCGCCGGGGCGGCCTTCCCGAGGCGATCGGGGAGGGCGGGATCATCCTCGATTATGATGCGCCGATCGAGGAATGGATCGCCGCGTTGAGACGACTCTGGATCGATGAGGCGAACTACGAGGCGCTTTCCACTGCGGCGCGGCGCTATTCCGAACGGCCCGAGATGAAGCCCGAGCAGCAGTTCGCGACGTTCCTCGACGTGCTGCGCGAGGCGGCGCGGGGCAAGACTGCCATGGCGGCCTGAGCCTTGGGATTCTTCCGGCCAGATCGGGGATTCACGGTTTCGGCGGGTGCGGCTGCCCGGCGAGAAGGGATTGCGGCCGCGCCTAAGGAGGTGCCCGAGATGGATGCACCCTTGCAGTTCGGCAAGGTGGCGGTCCGCGGCGGTGTCGTCACCGGCATTTCGCAGGGCATCAAGATCGGGCTGCAATTCCTGTCCGTCGTTGTCATGGCGCGGCTCCTCCTGCCGGAGGATTTCGGCCTGGTTGCCGCGGTCGGGCCGATCGTCGCCTTCGTAGCGCTTTTCCAGAATCTCGGCCTGCAGCAGGCGATCGTCCAGCGCCGCACGATCAGCGATGCGGAACTCAATCGCAGTTTCTGGATCATGGCGATGGTCGGCCTTGGCTGCACCATCATCGTGATCGCGATCAGCCCTCTTGTCGCCTGGTTCTATAGCGAGCCGCGCATGCGCGACATCGCCGTGGTGGCCGCGCTTCCGCTCCTGATCGGCAGCATGTCGGGCGTGCCCTTCAGCTTGCTCAACCGGAATCTCCGCTTCGGACGGCTGGCGCTTGCCGATGTTCTGAGCGCTCTCTTCGGTTTTCTTGCCGCCGCCGGTTCCGCTTGGTGGGGCCTGAGCTATTGGTCGCTGTTGATCGGTTCCGCCGCCTCGGCTGTCGTTTCTCTCGCAGCAGCATGGAAATGGTGCCGCTGGATGCCGCGTCGGCCCGATTTCGGCATCGACCGCGAGATCATGTCCTTTGGGGCCAATCTGACGGGCTTCAACATCGTCAATTTCTTTTCGCGCAACCTCGATAACATCCTCATTGGTCGCTATTCGGGCGCCATCGAACTCGGCTATTACGATCGCGCCTACAAGCTTCTGCTTTTCCCGATCCAGAACATCGTCACGCCGCTGTCGCGCGTCATGATCCCGCTTCTGGCGCGGGTGCAGGACGACAAGCCGCGTTTCCGTGAGCTTTACCTGCAAATGCTTTGGGCGCTCGCCTTCGTGACCGTTCCCGGGGTGGCAGCGCTGACCTGCGTTTCCGATCAGGTGGTCGATCTCCTGTTCGGGCCGAAATGGGCGGCCGTCGCACCGATCTTTGTCTGGCTCGGTCTGGCCGGGCTGATCCAGTCGACCAACAACACGGCAAGTTGGATCTTGATCTGCCAGGGACGAACCAAAACCATGTTCAGATGGGGAATCTATGGTTCGGCAACGACAATCGCCGCTTTCTTTGTCGGCCTTCCCTGGGGGGTGGCCGGTGTTGCGGCGGCCTATGCGATCAGCGGCTATATCCTGAGATTGCCCGTCCTTGCCGCGATCGTCCAGCGGACGGGGCCCGTCTCCGCCTTCGATTTTCTTCTCGCGCAGGCGCTTTATGTCGGATCTTCAATTCTGGCGTGGCTTGTTTTCAGGTCGCTTCCGGCCGCCTTGACACGATCAAACGATCTCCTGGCCATCATTATCGCGGTAGCGCTCTCCTATTTTTTCGCCGCGATTGTCACATTGCTCGTTCCGAAGTCCAGGGTGATGTCCTGGATCGTCATCCACAAATTCCTGGGGGCCATTCGATGAAGCTCGCGTCTACTTCACGAAAAAAAATTGGAAAGCTGGTTCGGCGAGTGAGAGTGTTCGGAGTGCCGGCAAGGCCGGCAGCGCACCAGCCGCGGCCCTTCCAACCGAATGCTGTCGAACTGTTCTATTGGAAATCGCCGCAAGCGGTTAATTTCGGCGACTATCTCTCGTCGGTGATCGTCACCAAGATGGCGGCCGCGAGGGATTGCTTTCTCGACGAAGAACGCCCGTCGGAGGCAAGGCTGTTGGCGATCGGCTCGATCCTCCATTTCGCGCGCGACGGCGATGTGGTCTGGGGCTCGGGCGTGAACGGCAAGGTGCCGGTGGAGCGGCATCGATTCACCCATCTCGACGTTCGCGCGGTGAGGGGACCGCTCACCCGCGATTTCCTCCACCGCAGGGGGATCGAGACGCCCGAAATCTTCGGCGATCCAGGAATTCTTGTCGCCGATCTCCTGAAAAGCCGTTTCCCAAGGCCGAAAGAGCGTGGCACCGAAATCGTCTTCGTGCCCAATCTGCACGATCTCGACAGGATGCGGGATTGGGAAAACGTCGTCTCGCCACTCGATCCGTGGTGGTCCGTCATCCGCCGCATCTCCGAGGCCGGGCACGTCATTTCGACATCGCTTCACGGCCTCGTAGTAGCGGATGCTTTCGGCGTTCCCTGCACCTATCTCAGGCTGTCCGAGGAGGAAAAGCTCTTCAAGTATGAAGATTATGTCCTGGGGGTCGGCCGGGCGCGGTTGAAAGTTACGCATTCGCGCGAGGAGGCGATCCGCGCCACGCCGCTGGAACCTGCCAAGCCAAACATTGCGAAGCTGAAGGCGAGCTTTCCCTACGATCTTTGGGAATTTTGAGTCAGCGCGCTGCGCGGCGCCGGCTCATCACTCCGCCGGCGCCTCGGCTCTCTCCCGCGTTCTCGCGGGCGTGTGCGGTTCCGGTTTCTCCATCACCTTCTTCGAGCCGAAGAGCTTCATCACGAAGACGAAGAAGACCGGCACGAAGGGAACCGCGATGATCGTCGCCGTGATCATGCCGCCCATGACGCCGGTGCCGATGGCGTTCTGGCTTGCCGCGCTGGCGCCCGTAGCGACCGCGAGCGGCATGACGCCGAGCGTGAAAGCAAGCGAGGTCATGATGATCGGTCGGAAGCGGATGCGCGCCGCCTCGATCGTCGCGTCATAGAGCGACTTGCCCTCCTTGTGCAGATCCTTGGCGAATTCGATGATGAGGATCGCGTTCTTCGAGGAGAGACCAATGATGGTGATGAGCCCGACCTTGAAATAGACGTCGTTCGACATGTCCCTGAGCGTCACCGCCAACACCGCACCTATGATGCCGAGCGGTACGACGAGCATGACGGAAAGCGGGATGGACCAGCTTTCGTAGAGTGCCGATAGCAGAAGGAAAACGAAAAGGACCGTCAGGCCCATCAGATAAGGGGTCTGCGAGCCGGATTGTATTTCCTGCAGCGATTGCCCCGTCCACTCATAGCCGAAGCCGTTCGGCAATTGGCTGGCGAGATGCTCCATCTCCTTGATGGCCTCGCCCGAGGAATGACCGGGGGCGGCGCTGCCGCTGATGCGCACCGCCGGATAACCATTATAGGCGACGATCTGGAGCGGACCCTTGCTCCACTCGACCTGTGCGAAGGCGGAAAGCGGGACCATGCCGCCGTTTGCATTACGCACATTGAGTTTCAGAAGGTCGGAAGCCTGCATGCGCTGGTTGCTGTCCGCCTGGATCAGAACACGCTGCAAGCGGCCGCCGTTCGGGAACTGGTTGACATAGTCCGAGCCGATATTGGCCGAGATAGCGGCATTGATATCGGCGAAGGTGACGCCGAACGTGTCGGCCTTCTCGCGGTCGATGATGAGATTGATCTGCGCGGCGTCCGGCAATCCCTCTATGCGCAGGCCGGTGAGCACGGGGCTTTTTTCCGCCGCCGCCATGAGTTTGCTGGCTGCGGCCGAAAGGGCGGCGTTGCCCAGGCCGCTGCGGTCCTGCAGACGGAAGGTGAAGCCGTTCGACGTGCCGAGGCCCTGGATGGGAGGTGGCGACAAGGCAAAAGCCATCACGTCCTTCAGCCCGAAGAAGAAGGCGTTGGCGCGATTGGCGATGGCCTGCGCGGAGTCTTTGGCCGCCCGCTGCGCCCAATCCTTGAACGTGATGAAGCCAAGCGCCGCATTGTCCCCCGCGCCGGAGAAGCTGTAGCCCTCGATCACCGTGCGGTGCTCGACAGCTGGTTCCTTGGCGAAATAGCCCTCGATCGTCTCCACCGCCTTTTCGGTACGGTTGCTCGAGGATTCGGGCGGCGTCTGCATGTCGACCAGAACAAAGCCCTGATCCTCGTTCGGCAGGAAGGAGGTCGGCAGGCGCATGAACGCCCAGCCCAGGCCGACCAGGAGCGCCACATAGATGAGCATCAGGCGGCCGGTGCGCTTGATCACCCAGCCGACCATCGACGTATAGCCAGTCGTCGTCTTGCCGAAACCACGGTTGAACCAGCCGAAGAAGCCCCTCTTCTCGTCGTGGTGGCCCTTGGGAATGGGCTTCAGGAAGCTGGCGCAGAGGGCAGGCGTGAGCGACAGCGCCAGGAAGCCGGAAAACAGGATCGAGACGACCATGGTGAGGCTGAACTGGCGATAGATCACGCCGACGGCGCCCGGGAAAAACGCCATCGGAATGAAAACGGCGGTCAGCACGAGCCAGATGCCGATGATGGCGCTGCTGATCTGCGACATCGCCTTGCGCGTCGCCTGGCGTGGCGGCAAGCCTTCCTCCGACATGATGCGCTCGACATTTTCGACGACGACGATGGCGTCATCGACAAGGATGCCGATCGCCAGAACCATGGCGAACATGGTGAGCACGTTGATCGAAAAGCCGGCGGCATAAAGAACGGCGCCTGTGCCGAGAAGCGCGACCGGCACGACGGTTGCAGGAATAAAGGTATAGCGCACGCTCTGCAGGAAGATGAACATCACGATGAAGACGAGGATCATCGCCTCGATAAGGGTTTCGAGCACCTTCTCGATCGAAATGCGCACGAAGGGCGACGTGTCGTAGGGAACGACATATTCCACGCCGGGCGGGAAGAATTTGGAAAGCTCCGCCATCTTGGCGCGCACGGCTTCCGAGGTCGCCAGCGCGTTGCCCGTCGGCGAGAGCTGCACGCCGATGCCGGCGGCGGGCTCGCCGTCGATGCGGGTCGAATAGTTGTAGGTATCGGCGCCGACCTCGATGCGGGCGACGTCCTTCAGCCTGACCGTCGAGCCGTCGGGATTGGCGCGCAGCACGATATTGCCGAATTCCTTCGGCGTGGAGAGCTGCCCCTTGACGAGCACGGTCGCGGAGATCTGCTGATTGATCGGGTTCGGGCGGGAGCCGATGCGGCCCGCCGAAACCTGTGCGTTCTGCGCCTCGATCGCGTTCTCGATGTCGCCGACGGTGAGATTGAGTCCCATCATCTTGTCGGGGTCCATCCAGATGCGCATGGCGCGCTGCGAGGAGAACAGCTGGGCCTGGCCGACGCCCGGAATGCGCTCGATCTCGCCGATGACGTTGCGGTTCAGATAGTCGCCGAGCGCGACGGCGCTCATCGAGCCATTGGTGGATTTGAGGCCGATGAACATCAGGAAGCCGCTGCCGGAGTGCGATATCTGCACACCTTGCTGCTGCACCTCCTGCGGAAGCTGGGCGGTAACGCGATTGATGGCGTTCTGCGTGTCGACGCTCGCCTGGTTGAGATCGGTTCCAGGCGTGAAGGTGACGACGATGCGCGCCAGCCCCGAAGAATCCGAAGTCGATTCGAAATAGAGGACGTTCGCCACCGTGTTGAGCTGCTGTTCGATGGGCTGGGTGACGCCCTCATAGATGTCCTCGGGCGAGGCGCCGGCGTAATGCGTGTAGATCGTCAGCGTCGGCGGCGCGACGTTCGGGTATTGCGAGATCGGCAGGAGAGGGATTGCGATCAAGCCCGCGAGCATGATGAAGATCGCAACGACCCAGGCAAAAATCGGCCGGTCAATGAAGAAATTAGGCATCATTCTCGATGGATCCTAGCCGGCCTGAGTCGTCGTTTCCTTGTCCGCCGGCGTCTCCTTCGCGGCCTTCCATTCCTCCGGCTGCACCTTGACGCCGGGCCGGATTTTCTGGAAACCCTCGACAACCACCTTGTCGCCCGCCTTCAGTCCCTTGCTGACGATGGTCTTCACGCCGGTCGTGCGGCCGAGCTGGACATTCCTGACCTCGACGACATCGCTCTTGTTGATGACGTAAAGCTGTGCCTGGCCGTTCGTGTCATGCTGGATGGCCTGTTCCGGTACGGCGAGGGCTGCCTGCTCGACGCCCTGTTCGATTCTGATCCTGATATACATGCCGGGCAGCAGATCGCCGTCGGGATTGGGAAATTCCGCCCGCATGGTGATCTGCCCCGTCGTCGGATCTACGGTCGATTCGGAAAAGAGCAGACGGCCGGGATGTTTGTATTCGCTGCCGTCATCGAAAAAGAGGTGGACCGTCGCCTGCCCGGAGGCGGGGCTTTCCAGAAGTCCTTTCTTCAGCGCTTGGCGCAACGCCAAAAGTTCATGCGATGATTGGGTGAAATCGGCATAGACGGGATCGAGCTGCTGGATTGTCGCCAGGGGATTGGTTTCGTTGGCGCTGACGAGGGCGCCCTCGGTGATCATGGCGCGGCCGATGCGGCCGGAGATCGGCGCCTTCACATCCGCGTATTGGAGGTTCAATTGGGCGGTATCGAGCCCCGCCTTGGCGGCGGCGACGTCGGCATTGGCCTGCGCAAGCTGCGCGATAGCGCTGTCGAGATCCTGCTCGCTTACGAAATTGCGTTGCCTGAGCTGCTTCTGGCGGTCGGCCTGCTGTTTGGCGAGGAGCTGCGCGGCGTTGGCCCTTTGCAGGGTGGCCTTGGCGCTCTCCACCTGAAGCTGGAAGGGAGCGGGATCGATCTTGTAAAGCACGTCGCCTTCCTTGACGAGGCTGCCCTGCTCGAAGACGCGCTTGACGATGATGCCGGAGACACGCGGCCTGACCTCGGCTATGCGCGTCGGGGCGATGCGGCCGGGAAGGTCGTTGACGATCGGAACCGACGCCGATTTTACCGCAATGACGCTGACGGCGGCCGGAGGCATTTCCGGCGGCTTGGTCGAGCTCTCGGATTGCGTGCACGCCGCCAGGAACGACAAGGCGGCAGCGCCGGCGATAAGCCTGTACAAGAGCGGAAATGTCTTCATACCAATCCCAAAAAGAACCCACGCGGCCTTTCGGCGCGCCGTCAGTCTTCCCCCGATGCCCGATCATGATGCATTCGGCCCCGACCGCATCATGATATTCTCTTTGTGTTCTGAACATGATCCAATCGGGAGGCGAGGATACGCTTTCCGATTGATCATGCTCAGGCGGCGGATGCCACCTTTTCGGTGTTCGCCTGCCGCGGCGTCCTGCCGGCCGCGAGCGCCGCCAGATCATTGAGGATCGATGCGCGCTCCGCTTCCGGCCAGTGATAAAAATCGAAATATTCCAGCATCTTGAAGCCTTCCAGCGCCAGGAAGGCCAGAAGCGCCAAACGTGGCTTTTCCGCCGTACCGGTCACCGCGGCGATCTGCTCCTCGTAGAAGCGCTTGAGGTCAATCCGCAAATCCGCATCCTGCGCCAGCGCCGCGCACAGATTGAGCGCCACGGCGCGCGTTTCGTCGTTGGGAGCATCCGATGCCACCGCAATGCGCCCCAGCATTTCCGCGTTCGGCCGCGAGCCCTGATGTTCAACCGCCGAGCGGATGTGCTCCTCCTCCAGCCGGACCTTTCTCTCGATGACCGCCTTGATGAGGTTCTGCTTCGATTTGAAATCGTAGACGACGCTTGCCTTGCCGATCCCGGCTTCCGCCGCAACGGCATCGAGCGTCATGCGCGCGGCGCCGCTGCGGCCGACGACGGCTTCCGCCGCGTCGAGCACCTGATCCTGATCTATGACCCGCGGGCGCGCCATGAGTGCCGTTCGAGTTGGTTTCCGACCGGCTGTTCATTAAAAGCGAGGTGATGCAAAGTCAACGAAGAACAAGAGGGACTGCCTGATCAAGAGACAACTCAGGATTGGTTGGTGACGCGTCTTCGCAGCAAACGTTTAGAGCCGAAAAGGCTGCCCGCCACCACGATTGTCGTGATGCCGAAGCCCGCAAGGATCGGCGGATAGGAGAACATGTCGGCGGCATTGGGCGCTATGAAGGAGGCGGTGTTGAAAGCCTCGCCGCTGTAACGGCAGAGCACGAAGGATGTCCGGTTGCGGACCATATCCGCATCGATGTCCGAGACCAGGCGACCGATTTCTTCGCCATTATGGTCCATTCGCTGGAGATGGACGAGAAGAGCATGGATCGCGGCGAGGTAGGCATGGCTGCATTCGTTGAAAGGGCTGCCTTCGTCGCCGACGCTGCCCGGGACAAGGCCCCACAGGCAATAGGTGAACTGGATGTTGGCGTAGTTGAGAAGCCGCCGCAGCGTCTCGTCCGTTCGGATCTGCCGGCCGGCGAGAGCGACGATCCGGTGGCGATACCGAGCAATGACAGCCATCTGCCCATGGTCGAGGCTCGGAATGGAAATGCCGGATGTCGGGCCGACGGGGGCGCTCGAATGCGCATCGGCACTGTTGCCCAGCGGCAAAAGGAAAAACGCTGAAAAAAGGGCGAGGCGGAAGGCGGGAAGAAACCGCCTCCTGCCGGTTTTGCCTTGCATTATCGCAGCGCCGGTCGCGCTGGTTTCGGGGCGAAGCGTCCTGCAAAGCTCTTTTCAGTCAGGCCGCCGAAGAGGAGGCCGATCGTCGCCCACAATATCAGTTGGATACCGAGCGATGCGACGCGGAAGCGCCAAAGAACGACCGCCGAGAAGTTTTCCGGCACCTCGTCGATGGCAGGAAGAACGAGTTGGATGACCGCCACGATGATAATGAAAGCTGCGCCCGCGATGAGGACCGCGTTCCAGTCGCCATATCTTGCGCGCAACCGCCGCGCCAGCCATATCGCGAAGACCATCACCGCGATCGACAGGACCAGCATGATGAAGAACAACGCCGTTCGTGGCCCGATCGTCTCCGGATTGCCGACAGAGGGCGGGTTTGCCGGATATTTGATGAAGGGGACGAGCACGACGGCGACAAAACCCGCCAAAGCGACAAGCGCGGAAGTCGCGCGAACGCCAAGCGCGCTGACGCGGCCATACGCATAGGCGAAAACGAGAGAAAACAGGCCGCCAAGCGCGGCGCCATAGACGATGACGCCCGTGAAGAGGCCAAGTCCGGCCTGCGTCTCACGGCTCACCAGTTCGGGTTCCGGCGCTTCGCCTTTCGCTGCGTCCAACTGTTCCTCGAAGGCGATGGCGCGATCGACCTGCGGTTCACCGAATGTCCTTGCAAAGGCGAACGCCAGAAGGCCTGCGAAGACGCCGACCAGCATCCCGCGCAGCAGGAGGTTTCCAACCATTTTTCAGATTCCCTTAATGGCAGGGAAAACCGAGAAGGTGGCGGCCGTCATGCACGAATTCATGCACATACATGCCGCGAATGAGCGACGTCGCGCCCTCTTCCGCGCCGATGAAATAGATCGCCAGAAGCAGGAGAAGGCCACCAAAAATGGCCCAAGGCAGGATTTCGCCGACCGGGATCGAGGTTGGACGGGCGCCTGGGTTGAGTGCAATGCTCGACATATGAAATTTCTCCTGGGATTACGCGTCCCGTTGACAGAAGTGCGATACGGGGTGAGGGTCTGACTTCCAGCCTTGTCGAGGCCGATCACAGTGGCGCGACCGCGCCGGATTTCCACCGGCTTCCTCACACGCATCGATGGTGACGGTATCGGCGGCCGGACGCTTTGTCAATGTGACGAAAAAATGGCTTTCCCGGCGGCGGAAATTGCGAAGGGGGAAAATGCACACAAGGCTGACACTCGTTTGCGCCGGCGCAACCGCGGCGACGAAGGCGGCTGCTTTTCCGCGCGACGAACCGCTGGAAACCCGCGCGCTCGCCGCAGTCGTGGAATTGGCGAAGCACGGAGGGCTTTCCGGCAGGTTCCTGGCGGCGCCGTCGCTCGCGGCGCGGCAGACGGCCGAAATCCTGTCGCAGGAGGTCGGCGAGGAGGGGGCGCTTGCCGACTGGAATTGCGGACGTTGGGCAGGGCGGCGGCTGGCCGATCTGGAGGAGCAAGAGCCGGAAGCCGTGTCGGAATGGCTATCCGATCCTGAAGCGGCGCCGCACGGAGGAGAGACGCTCGCCGATCTTTATGGTCGAGTCGCGGCATGGCTCGACGCGCAGAATGGCCGCGAGAGGCGGATCGTCGCCGTGACGCATGCAGCCGTCATCCGCGCTGCCATCGCGGGCAGTCTCGGCGCGCCGTTCCGTTCTTTCTGGCTGCTCGATGCCGCACCGCTTTCGGTCGCCGAGTTGCGCGGCGACGGTAAACGCTGGCGCATCAGAAGTTTCTGCGTTCCATTTGGGAAGGCCGATTGATGAGAGACAGAGATTGGCGATGCCCTTGCCCGGCTTCGCGCGCCGCTTCTCGATGGCCCGATGATGGCCATCTTCCGTGCTGGCGTCGAAAACCCGGTTTTCGTCAACATCACGATCGGGATGGGCTTGAAAATGGCGTGCATTCCGCTTAATGACACCAACGCCCAGCGCATGCGGTTGTAGCTCAGTTGGTTAGAGCGCAGGATTGTGGCTCCTGAGGTCGGTGGTTCAACTCCACCCAACCGTACCAATTTTCTTTGTCCGGCCCGGAGACATAGGTAACGCGACGTACCTAAGACATGGGTGACAATCGTACTACCTTGAGGAGGAGGCTTGTACGACTTCAATTTCGCCCCTGTCTTTGCATCTTTCGGCCACCTTCTGGCGGGCGCCGCGGTCACGATGGAACTCTCCTGCGGCGCAATGGTCATCGGGCTCGTCGTCTCGGTTCTGTGCGCTGCGGGCAAGACATCCCGCATCAAGCCGCTCCGCTGGCTTATCAACATCTATGTCGAGGCGATCCGCAACACGCCGTTCCTCGTCCAGATATTCTTCATCTATTTCGGCCTTCCGGTCGTCGGCCTCTCGTTCCAGCCGGACACCGCCGCCTTGATCGCTCTCGTCGTCAATGTCGGGGCCTATGGCACCGAGATCATCCGGGCCGGCATCGAATCGATCCAGCGCGGCCAGATCGAGGCCGGCATCGCGCTCGGGCTGAAACCCCACCAGATTTTCCGCTACATCATCCTGAAGCCGTCATTGCGGACCGTCTATCCGGCGCTGACCAGCCAGTTCATCTTCCTGATGCTGACGTCGAGCGTCGTCTCGGTCATCTCAGCCAACGATCTTGCCGCTGCCGGCAATGATGTGCAATCGCAGACATTCGCGAGCTTCGAGGTCTATCTCGTCGTCACCGCGATGTATCTCGTCATGTCTTCGGCGCTGTCCGCCATCTTCACGCTCATCCAGCGGGCGGCCTTCCGCTATCCGTTGAGCCGGTAGGAGGCGGGCAGGATGATACGCCAATTCGGCTGGAACGAGTTCGAGATCATCGTCTTCGCCATCCGCTGGACGCTCGCGCTTTCGGCAATCGCCTTCGTCGGCGGCGGCATCGGTGGCCTGATCGTAGCGCTGCTCAGAACATCGGACAGCCGCATCGGGCGCGGCGTGATGATCGCCTTCATCCGTGTCTTCCAGGGCACGCCGCTCCTGATGCAGCTTTTCCTCGCCTATTTCGGCATGACGATCTTCGGCTACAACATCAATCCGTGGATCGCCGCGACGATCGCGCTGACGGCGCATGCCAGCGCTTATCTCGGCGAGATCTGGCGCGGCTGCATCGAGGCGGTGCCGCCTGGCCAGAGCGAGGCTGCCACCGCGCTCGGCCTGCGCTACATGAACCGGATGCGCTATGTCATCCTACCGCAGGCCGCGCGCATCGCGGTCGCGCCGACGGTCGGCTTTCTCGTCCAGCTAATCAAGGAAACGTCGCTGACATCGATCATCGGCTTCGTCGAACTGACGCGCGAAGGGCAAATCATCAACAACGCGACGTTTCGTCCGTTTCTCGTCTTCAGCATCGTCGCCGCGCTCTATTTCATCATGTGCTGGCCGCTGTCGCTGTTGGCGCAGCGGATGGAGCGCAAATTCGCTCGGGCAACCACGCGCTGACCGGGCCGGGCATTCGGTCCGGCTGCAACAAAAGGGAGAAGGAAATGAAGAACCTCTTGAAGAAGGCCGCCATGGCGGTGCTGGGGCTGAGCCTGATGGCCGCGGCCGGAACCGCGACCGCCGACGCCGCCTCGCTCCAGCAGATTGAGAAGAAGGGCACGATCAATGTCGGCATGCTCGTGGATTTCCCGCCCTACGGCATCATGAACGAGCAGAACAAGCCGGATGGTTACGACGCCGATGTCGCCAAGCTGCTCGCAAAATATCTGAACGTGAAGCTGAATCTCGTGCCCGTCACCGGCCCGAACCGCGTCCCCTATCTCCTTTCCGGCCAGGTCGACGTGCTCGTCGCCTCACTGGGTATCACGGCGCAGCGCGCCAAGAAGGTGGACTTCTCGAACCCCTATGCGGCGATCACGATCTCCGTCTATGGCCCGAAGGACCTCAAGGTTTCGAAGCCTGCCGACCTTTCCGGCAAGACGATCGCCGTCGCGCGCGCCAGCACGCAGGATGCCGCGATCAGCAAGATCGCGCCGAAGGACGCCAATATAAGGCGGTTCGATTCCGACGCGAGCGCGGTCCAGGCGCTGCTCTCCGGCCAGACGCAGCTGATCGGCTGCTCCAACACGGTGATCCTGCAGATCAACAAGGCCGCGCCCGGCAAGTTCGACAAGAAGATACAGCTTGCGAACCAGGTCCAGGGCGTCGCCGTGAAGCCGGGCTCGGATCAGCTGCTCGCCAAGATCAACGCGTTTATCAAGCATGTCGAGGATGATGGCGAACTCAACAAGATCCATGAGAAATGGTTGGGCGAGCCGATGCCGGACGTCATCAAAACGACGACGGCGAAGTCGGCGCTTTCGGGCAAATAAGCGGGGAAAGAGGGCCTTCGCGATGGCGAGCGAATCCGCAAACGGAAAGTCTTCACCGCGAAGCGACGGCAAACCCGCCGTCGTCATGGAAGGCGTCGATAAATGGTATGGCGCCTTCCAGGCCCTCAAAAATGTCAATCTGACGGTCGGCGGCGGCGAGCGCATCGTCATCTGCGGGCCGTCGGGCTCCGGCAAATCGACGCTGATCCGCTGCATCAATCAGCTCGAGACCATCCAGAAGGGCCGTATCGCGGTCGATGGGATAGAGCTTTCCGGCCGCAGGAACATCGATGCGATCCGCCAGGAGGTCGGCATGGTGTTCCAGCATTTCAACCTCTTCCCGCATATGACAGTGCTGCAGAACTGCACGCTTGCGCCGCTCAAGGTCCGCGGCGTCAGGCGCGAAGAGGCAGAAGCGACGGCGCGCCGCTTCCTCGATCGCGTGCGCATCCCCGAACAGGCCGACAAATATCCGGCGCAGCTTTCCGGCGGTCAGCAGCAGCGCGTGGCGATCGCCCGGGCGCTTTGCATGAACCCGAAGGTGATGCTCTTCGACGAACCGACCTCAGCGCTCGATCCCGAAATGGTCAAGGAAGTGCTCGACACGATGATCGATCTCGCTGATGAAGGCATGACGATGCTCTGCGTCACGCATGAAATGAGCTTCGCCCGCAGCGTCGCCGACCGCGTCATCTTCATGGATCGCGGCGAAATCGTCGAGGTGGCGCCGCCAGAGGAATTCTTCCAGAACCCGCAGCATCAGCGCACACGCACCTTCCTCGGGCAAATTGCGTGAGCGCAGGCGGGGTAGAATCATTTCAGACTTGAGGTGGAGATGTCCGCCGGGAGGAGAATATGAAGACACGCGCCGCCGTTTTGCATTCCTTTCCCCATGAGAGGCCCTACGCCACATCACGCCCGCTTTCGATCGAGGAGGTGGACCTCGACGAGCCCGGCTATGGCGAGGTCCTGGTCAGGATCGCTGCGGCTGGCCTTTGTCATTCCGATCTTTCGGTAATCAATGGCGATCGTCCGAGGCCCGTGCCGATGGCGCTCGGTCACGAGGCCTCCGGCGTGGTCGAGATATGCGGCGAGGGCGTCGACGACCTCGTGCCGGGCGATCATGTCATCATGGTGTTCGTTCCCTCCTGCGGCCATTGCGGCCCCTGCGCCGAGGGGCGGCCGGCGCTCTGTGAACCCGGCGCGAGAGCCAATGCCGCCGGCGAACTTTTGGGCGGCGGCCGTCGCATCAGACTGAAGGGCGCGCCGGTCAGCCACCATATCGGCGTATCCGCCTTCGGCGAATATGCTGTGGTCTCGAGGCGGTCGCTGGTGAAAATCGACCGGGATTTTCCGCTGGAGAAAGCGGCGCTTTTCGGCTGCGCCGTGCTGACCGGCGTCGGGGCCGTCGTCAACACGGCGGCGGTGAAGCCGGGGCAGAGCGTCGCGGTGGTGGGCCTGGGCGGCGTCGGCCTGTCGGCGGTGCTGGGCGCGCTCGCGGCCGGAGCGGCTGATGTCATCGCCATCGATATCGACGAAGGAAAGCTCGCCTTCGCCGAAAGGCTGGGCGCCACGGCGACCTACAATTCGCGCGCGGAGGGCGCGGCGGTGCTCATCAGGGAGGAGACGAAGGGCGGCGCCGATGTCGTCGTCGAGACGGCTGGCGTCATTCCCGCGCTCGACCTCGCCTATCAGATCACCCGGCGCGGCGGCCAGACGGTGACGGCGAGCCTTGCCAATCCTGCGGCGAAATTTTCCGTCCAGCAGGTCGGGCTCGTCGCCGAGGAACGCATTTTGCGCGGCAGCTATCTCGGCGGCGGCGTGCCCTCGCGCGACATCCCGCGCTACATCAGGCTTTATGAGAGAGGCCGCCTGCCGGTCGATCAATTGCTGACCAGCACCGGCACACTGGACGGGATCAATGAAGGGTTCGATCTTCTGGCGGAAGGGCGCACCGTGCGGCACGTCATACGCTTCGACTGAAACGCCGGCAGGGATGCGTCAGAACAGCGATCCCTGATCGATCTTGTCTTTGCGCGGTTGGCGCGGCGGCTTCTTCTCCGATCCGTTGCCCGCGATTGCCTTGACCTCGCCATCGGCGAATTCGAGGCCGAGCGCCGTACCGGCCGGAATATCAGCGGCGCGCATTATGGCCTTGCCATGATCATCCCTGACGACGGCGTAGCCGCGCTTGAGCACCGAGTGATAGGAGAGCGTGTCGAGCAGCCGGTGCGCCTGCGCCAGCCGCCGCTTCCGCCGCTCGTCGGCGAGAGCCAGCGCCTGTGTGCCGCGCGCAGCGAAATTCTCCAGTCTGTCGCGCCTTGCCCGCAACCTGTCCTCCAGCGGCTCCAGGCGCAGCCGTTGGGCGGTGCGGCCGAAGCCCATCCGGCGTGTCGAGACGAGTCGTGAAAGCGCGCCCGGCAGACGCTCCGCGGCGCGGAGGACATGGCGCTTTTCCTCGGCGATGCGGCGGTTGAGAAGTGCGGGGGAAAGCCGGACGCTGCTGAATTCCGTCCGCTTCCGCCGCGTGTTGGCGACGAGCGCCCGTCCCAGCCGGTTGGCCGCCTCGTCGAAGCGGCGGCGCGGGAGTGCCAGCAATTGGTCGGCGGAGGGCAGCGCGCGGGCGGCGGCGCGGAAGGCTTGGCGCTTGCGGTCGGAAACCCGCGTCACCGCGCCGCCCAGCCTTGCCGCGAGATTCGCGGTGCGCGCTTCCAGTTCGGCCCTGACCGGCACCGCGAATTCGGCCGCGCCCGTCGGCGTCGGGGCGCGCATGTCGGCGACATAGTCGATCAGCGTCCAGTCGGTCTCGTGCCCGACGGCCGAGATCATCGGGATCGCGGAGGCGGCGACGGCGCGGGCCACGCCCACGTCATTGAAGCCCCAGAGGTCCTCGAGGCTGCCGCCGCCACGTGCGACGATCAGCACGTCCGGACGCGGGATCGGGCCGCCCTCCGGCAGCGCGTTGAAACCAGCGATCGCGGCGGAGACTTCGCGCCCCGTCGTCTCGCCCTGCACGCGCACCGGCCAGACGATCACGTGCAGCGGGAAACGATCGGTGATACGGTGGATGATGTCGCGGATGACGGCGCCGGTCGGCGAGGTAACGACGCCGATGACGCGCGGCATGAAGGGCAGGGGGCGCTTGCGCGCCTGGTCGAACAGGCCTTCGGCCGCGAGCCGCTTCTTGCGCTCCTCCAGAAGCGCCATCAGCGCGCCGGCACCGGCCGGCTCGATATTGTCGATGACGATCTGGTAATTGGACTTGCCGGGATAGGTGGTGAGCTTGCCGGTGGCGATCACCTCCATGCCTTCCTCGGGGCGGAATTTCAGCCGCGAGAAGGTGCCTTTCCAGATACAGGCGTCCAGCTTGGCGCGGTCATCCTTGAGCGCGAAATAGGCGTGGCCCGAGGAATGCGGGCCGCGATAGCCGGAAATCTCGCCGCGCACCCGGACATGACCGAAATTGTCCTCGACCGTGCGCTTCAGCGCGAAGGAGATCTCGCTGACGGAATATTCCGCGACGTTCGATCGCGAATCGGCGGCAAAAGGATCGCTCATGAAGGAATTGACCGGGATGAAGGGGCGGGCGTCAAGAGTTGGAAGCGCAGCCTACCAGCCCGGCATGATCTGGCTCGGGCGGTGACGCTTCAGGCGGCCCTGGGCAATCGCGGCGAAATCGAAGCCGCCGCCATCCTCGCCAATCGCGCGGCCGGAAATATTGTCGAGGCTTTCGGTGATGTGCCGCGCCAGGGCATCGACGATGTCCGGTTGGGTCGCATGGCCGCGCAGTATCCCGATCTTCACGTCCGGCAGGCGTGCGAAGCCGTCCTGCTCGCCGAGCACCCGCATACCCGGACGAAGCGCGCATTCCGGCAGGATCGAAACCGCAAGGCCGGAAAGAACGGCGGCGGCGACAGCCGTCGCCGACCAGCTCGTCACCAGAACGCGATAGCTGCGTCCGGAACGCCCAAGCGCGCTGACCGCGGCCTCGCGCCAGACGCAGCCGGCGCGGCCGAACGCCATCGGCAGGACCTCTTCCTCATGCACGGAATGGTTTGCCGACGTGACCCACAGAAGCGGCTCGCGGCGCACGATTTCGGCATGACGTCGCGTCTCGCTCAGCGTCACAAGAGCCAGGTCGAGCGCGCCGCGCGCGATCAGATTGTCGAGGCTCGGGCTTGGCTCGCAGACGACGGAAAGTTCGACGCGGGGATTGGAACGGGCAAAACGGGCCATGATCTCGGGAAGGAAACGATCGGCATAATCGTCCGGCGTGCCGATGCGGATCGAGCCCTGCAATTGAGTGTCGTCGAAGGCGGCGAGCGTCTCGCGGTTCAATTGCAGCATGCGATGCGCATAGGTGAGAAGCCGATCGCCTTCGTCGGTCAGCCGGTTCGAGCGGCCGTCCTTCTCGAAAAGCGGCTTGCCGAGGCGTTCCTCCAGCCGCCGCATCTGCATCGACACGGCCGATTGCGTCCTGTGCACTTCATCGGCGGCCTTGGTGAAGCTGCCGGTCGCGGCGATGGCCATGAAGGTCTGAAGCTGGTCGAGGTCGAGCGGAGCCGCCATTTGTCATCCATCACGTTTGTTGATGTTTAACATTAGAAACATTCGTTCGACTGATCAATAGCACTGTGCGACATTCCGACCGTTCACGAAAAGCGTGACGCATTGCGTCCGGCCGTCCCGCGTCCTCCCACGCGGGGCGAGAGCCTGTGACGCCAAGCGATGAAGGAGACATCCGATGACGACGCTCGACCCCGCCACATTGCCGCTCACCGGAGCGCCGCGCGTGGCGCCGATCGCACGCGTCAAAGCGGCCATATGGGAAGCCGTATCGAATTTCGTCCGGGCGATCCGAAATCGTCGCGAGATCTACCGCCTCGGGACGATGAGCGATGTGGAACTCGCCGATATCGGCCTGCGGCGCACGGATCTGCATGTGGCGCTTCGCTCGCCCTTCGGCGTCGATCCCACGGTTTCGCTCGGATCGATTGCGACGGCGCGTGAACGCTGGGACGGCGAGGACGCGGCACGCCGCGTCTGCTGATACACCCCATCGACAGAGCTACCGCAGGCATCCCACTCCCCGCCGGCTCCCACCGGCTGCCTGCCATCTGCCCGGCCCTTCAACGGCCGGGCTTTTTCGTTTCGATCGCTGCTCTATCAGCCCGTCAGCCGCGGATCGAGGATGATCTTCTTGAAGAGCGCGGTCATCGCGTCGGAAATGCCCTGCGTCGGGCTGACCTCGAAATAAAGGCCGGGAGAAGCGCAGGACTGCATCAACGAGCCGATCTTCGGCGTGAAGGGCTTTACCCAACTGGTCCAGAACGCGTTGGTCGGCAGGTCGAGATAGGTGGTGTAGAGGACCGCGATCTGAATGCCGCGATTCTTGATCTTGCTGCATGTCTGCAGGTCGATCGGTTCGATGCAGCGACCGTCTTTTGAATTCACGAGCTGCCGGCTGCAACTGTAATTGCTGTGATCGTTCACGCCATCCGATACCAGGAAGATATATTTCGCCCGGCTTGCCCCCGAATAGCCGCTGCCGGGCGTGTCGATGTCGTTGTTGAGCTTGTTCATCGCGCCGTTCAAATCCGTCGCCATGTCGTCTTTGTAGCCCTGGGTCGGGATCGTCATCAGGTCGATGCCGCCGGCCTGTTTGCTCGCCGCGTCGAAGTCCGAAGTGAGGTCCGCGATCTGATCGAGATCGGCGTCGTCGATCGTCGAACCGAACGTATAGATGCCCATGCGGAATTCGTCGGGGAATTGCGTCGACTCCTTGGCGGTCTCCATCAGGCTTTGGGTCGCCTGACGCACGACATCAATACGCATCGTCACGTTGAGCGATTTGGCGAGGTGATAGTAATCATTGCTGGTCGAGGTTTCGTGGCAGGCGAAGCCGCATTGGTCGGGCGTGTTCGCAACCATGGTCGCCACGTCTTGCGGCGTCGCGCCGATGCCCATCGACGGGGTGTTGTCGAGCAGGAGGTAGAAATCGGCGAAGAGCGGCATGTTGCTGGATGCGCTCGCCGTGCCTGACAGCTTGACGTATTTCTGGCCGAGCACCTGCATGAGGGTGGTCGGCATTGTGGCCTGATAGGTAACGGTGGAGTTGACCCGGTTGCCGTCCTTCTGGATCTGAGCCGTCACATTTTGGACCGCCGCCAGATCGCCCTTGTCGAGATTGGCCTGGAAGAGGTTCTTCGCGTCGGCGTCGCCCTCCGCGATCTCTCCGTCGCCCGACATGGTGGTGGCGGCGAGAACCCCCGGCGAACTTTTGGCGATTGAACCGACGGCCGCGGCGTCGGCGGCGTTCTGTAGCCTGCTTTTCAGATTAAAGGCGCGAACGGCGTCGAGGCCGAACCCGGCGCCCCCGATGAGAGGAATTGCGATGATAGCCAACGTCATCGCGAAGTTGCCGGCGCGGTCGCCGCCGAACCTGCGCAAAAGCCTGAGCATGCCAGCCCCCTGAAAGCGGGGGAAGATTGCTCCTACGCTTGCAAAGAAACAGTAACCGTCGCCCGCTTGGGGGAGCGCAAGCAGAACTTTTATTCGATAGCGTTTGCGATCGGTAAAGAAGCGCCGCTATTGCCGCCTGCTCTAGCGATGCTTGTCCATGCCCTTCATGTACTGATCGAATACCGACTCCATGTTCTTCTGATAGTCGTCCTGCATCTTCGACCCGGCGTCGAACATCTTGCCGAAGACGTCGTCATAGGGGTTTGGCGGCTTGCCGCTCGGGGCCGCCTGCTGCTCGGCATCCGGCGCGGGAGAAGCGGACCCCGAGCCTTGCTGGCCCGCGCCCATCATCTGCTCGAAGATGCGGCCGAGCGGATTGTCCGCACCGTAGGAGCCGGGAGACGCCTGGCCTTGCGGGGGCATGCCTGAGCCGCCGAGCATGTCCTGCAGCATTTTGCCGAACGGATTGCCGCCGAACGGATCGGATGCGGAAGGGCCGGAGGTTGGTTGCGATTGCATTTGTGGCGCCGCCGTGCCGCCCAGGCCGCCCTGCATCATCTGCTGCAGGAGATCGCCGAAGATATTGCCGCTTCCAGCCTGCTGTGCGCCGGGCTGACCAGTCGATTGCTTGATGAAGCCGCCCATCAGCATCGAAGCGATGACCGGCAGCATCTGCGCGAGGATGTTCTGGCCGATGCCGGTCGCCCGCGCCGCCTGATCGGCAACGGCGCGGCTGAGATCTTTCGAACCGAACAACTGGCCGAGGATGGCGTTGCCCTCGTTCACCCCTGCGGGAGAAGCCGCGGTTGCGGCATTGTCGAAAAAGGCGGCATGCTGGCCATTTGCCATCGCGGTCATGAAGGCGCCGAGGCCGTAGGGGTCGGCGACATTGCGCTTGAACCCCTGACTGAAAGCGGGGAGGAGCGCCTGCAGCGCTGCTTGCGTCTGCTCCGGCGACAGCCCGAACTGGCGCGACAAGGCGTCGATGCCGTTGCCGTTCTGCGCATTCGCCATCATCTCGAACAGGGAAGGCATGGTCTCCTCCTTTTCCTCCTATTCCAGCCTGAAACCCTAACCCAAAGCGAGCGCGCCGCCTATCGGCTTTTGCCGGGCGGCGTTGGCGTCGCGGCTCGATGCGCTAGATTGCGGAAGGTGCCCCTCACCCCTGACCCTCTCCCCGCAAGCGGGGCGAGGGGACTTGGCGGCGTTGCGGCAAGGCTTCTACTCCCCGTTCACGGGGAGAAGGTTCGGCAGGGGATGAGGGGCGGCACCACCCGAATCAAGTGCGTAGGTGAGGGAACGGCGCAATGCACACAAGGTGGAAGGAGAGAAGCAGGGTAGCGATCCGGCTCGTGGCGCAACTCGCCCTCTCTCTCTTCGCAGTCTTCGGCTCGGTCGTGATGACGCGCGCCGCCGACATCGCCATGGTTTCCGGCTCGGTCGGCAACGATCTGAAGACGCTCAGGCATTTCGTGGCTGAATTCCAGCAGAAGACCGGCGACCATGTCAGCATCGTCACGATGCCGTCCTCCTCGACCAGCCAGTTCGCGCAGTTCAGGCTGTGGCTCGCCGCGCGTGATCCCGACATCGATGTCTACCAGACCGACATCGTCTGGGCGCCGCAGCTCGCATCGAGCTTCATCGACCTGAAGCCTTACGTGAAGGACAGTCTCGGCGACGTTTTCCCGACAATCCTCGCCTCGCAGACCGTCGGCGGGAAACTCGTCGCGGTGCCGATGTTCGCCGACGCGCCGGCGCTTTATTACCGCAAGGACCTGCTGGAAAAGTACCACAAGCCGGTGCCGCAGACGTGGGAGGAACTGGCGGCGACGGCGAAGACCATCATGGATGGCGAGCGCGCCGCTGGCAAAAGCCGGATATGGGGCTTCGTCTTCCAGGGTGCGGCCTATGAAGGGCTGACCTGCAACGCGCTCGAATGGATGCGCGCGGAAGGCGCCGGCAACATCGTTGAAAAGGACGGGCGCATCTCGGTCTATAATGACAGGACGGTGAAAGCGCTCGAGATGGTGCGCGGGTGGATCGGCACGATTTCGCCCGAGGGCGTGCTGTCTTACCAGGAGGAGGAATCGCGCGGCGTCTGGCAGACGGGCAACGCCGTCTTCATGCGCAACTGGCCCTATGCCTATCCGCTCGGCGAGAGCGCCGACTCGCCCATCAAGGGGAAGTTCGACATCGCGCCGCTGCCGGCGGGCGCTGAGGGCGGCATCCATGCCGGAACGCTCGGCGGCTGGAGCCTCGCCGTCTCGCGCTATTCCAGGCACAAGGACGTTGCGATCAAGCTGGTGAAATTCCTGACCTCCAAGGCGGTGCAGAAGGAGCGTGCCATCGCCAGCGCCAGGCTGCCGACGCTGAAATCGCTCTATGATGATCCCGAAATCAGGGCAAAGCAGCCGATCATCGGCCGGATGAAGGCGGCGCTGGAGAATGCCGTGGCGCGGCCCTCGGCGGTGACGGGAGCGAATTATAACGAGGTCTCGGCCGATTTCTGGACGGCTGTCCACAACACGCTCGCCGGCGACGGCTCGGCGAAGGACAATCTGGAACTGCTGGAGGCGAAGCTTGGCCGCCTGAAAGGAGCCGGCTGGTGATGGCGGCTGGATTTGCCGGACGCCTGTCGGCGATCTTGCGCGGGCGGCGGTTCGCGGTCCTCCTGTTCCTGACGCCGATGCTCGTCACGCTCGCCGGGATAGCGGCGTGGCCGCTTGTAAGAACGATCCTCTACGGTTTCACCAACGCCTCGCTGAGCGACCTCGACGCGGCGCGCTTCATCGGTTTCCGCAACTATCTCGACACGCTGACGCTGAGAAGCGGCCGTACCATCCATACCGGTCTGCTGGCCGATCCTGTCTGGTGGCAGGCGGTCTGGAACACGCTCCGCTTCGCGGCGATCTCCGTGTCGATCGAAACGGTGTTCGGCACCATCGTCGCGCTCGTCCTCAACCAGCGCTTTCCGGGGCGGGGCCTCGTCCGCGCCGCCGTGCTCATTCCGTGGGCGGTGCCGACCATCGTCTCCGCCAAGATGTGGGCGTGGATGATGAACGACCAGTTCGGCATCCTGAACGACATGCTGATGCGGCTCGGTCTCCTGTCGCACCCGATCGCCTGGACGGCATCTCCCGATACCGCCTTTCTTGCCGTGCTGATCGTCGATATCTGGAAATCGACGCCCTTCATGGCGCTTCTGATCCTTGCCGGACTGCAAATGCTGCCCCGCGACGTCTACGAGGCGGCGCGCGTCGACGGCGTCTCGCCGTTCCGGGCCTTCTTCGACATCACATTGCCGCTGATCCGGCCGGCGCTTCTGGTCGCGGTGATCTTCCGCGCGCTCGACGCGCTGCGCATCTTCGATTTGATCTATGTCCTGACGCCCAACAATGCGCGGACGGAAACCATGTCCGTCTTTGCGCAGCAGAACCTCTTTTCCTTCGACAAATTCGCCTATGGCTCGGCGGCCTCGACGCTGCTTTTCCTCGTCGTGGCGCTGATCACCCTTCTTTTCGTCACGCTCGGTCAACTCGATCCGGAGCGCGGATGATGAGGATGCGCTTCCTCAAGACTGTTGGTTTCTACCTACTCGTCGCGGTGATCATCGTGGAGTCGGTGTTTCCCTTCTATTATGCGATCATCACCGCCTTCAAATCCGGCAACGCCATCTTCCATGTCGACTACTGGCCGACCTCCTTCTCGCTTTCCAATTATGCCGCGGTGCTGACGCAGGGCGTCTTCGCGCGGAACATCCTGAACTCGCTCTTCGTCGCCTGCGTCACGGTCGCCCTCTCGCTCATCCTCGGGACGACGGCTGGCTATGCGCTGGCGCGCTTCCGCTTCGGCGGCCGCAAGCTTCTGCTCTTCGCCATGCTGTCAGTGTCGATGTTTCCGCAGGTCGCGGTGCTGGCGGGCTTGTTCGAGGTGATCCGAGCGCTCGGGCTCTACAATTCGCTCTGGTCGCTGGTGCTGAGCTATCTTATCTTCACGCTGCCCTTCACGGTGTGGGTGCTGACGGCATTCCTGCGCGACATGCCGAAAGGACTGGAAGAGGCGGCAATCATGGACGGGGCTTCGCCGCTTCGCATTCTGGTCCAGATCTTCCTGCCGTTGACGACGCCCGCCATGGTGACGACGGGACTGCTCGCCTTCATCACGGCGTGGAACGAATTCCTCTTCGCGCTCACCTTCACATCGAATGATGCACAGCGCACGGTGCCGGTGGCGATCGCGCTTTTATCGGGCGCGACGGAATTCGAGGTGCCCTGGGGCAACATCATGGCCGCGTCGGTGATCGTCACCGTGCCGCTCGTCGTGCTGGTGTTGATCTTCCAGCGCCGCATCGTCTCGGGCCTCACCGCCGGTGCGATCAAGGGGTAATTTCGCCTCCAGTGAAGCCATGTGTCCCAAACGAAGAATAATTTTCCAGGCAGACGAGCGCCTTGGCAAAGTTCAGGCTATTCGGCTGCAATGCTGGTGCTACTGTCGCCGGAGAAACGAGCCGGCTTGGAAGGTAAGAGAACATGCCCCTCACTCAGATCTCGATACGGAAAGGCAAGTCGGAGGAATTCCGGCGCGCCGTCATGGACGGCATCTATAACGCCATGCGACGCACGTTCGCCGTGCCGGAAGACGATCGTTTCATGACGATCAGCGAGTTCGGCGATGCCGATTTTTCCTATGGCTATCGATATCCCAATGTGGAGCGGAGCGACGACCTCATCATCATCAAGATCATTGTCAGCAACAATCGGTCCAGAGAACAGAAGCTGGCGCTCTACAGGGCGATCAATGACGAGCTTGAAGAAAGGGCCGGCGTTCGGCCGGACGACATTTTCATCAATATCGTCGAAGTCCTGCTGGAAAATTGGTCATTCGGTCGCGGCAGAGCTCAAAATATCGAGTGATAGCAGCGGTCCCATGTCTAGGTGCGTCCTTCGAGGCTCGCCCTTCGGGCTCGCACCTCAGGATGAGGACCGTTGGCGCAGGCTCCCTCATCCTGAGGCGCGAGCGGAGCGAGCCTCGAAGGACGCACTGAAGATTTCGCGGCAGAGGACCCGGACCTTGGATCAATACGCATATTCCAGGAAGACCGGCTCGATCGAGCCGCCCCAGCGCGTGTTGAAGGCGCAAACCATATCCTCGGCGCTGGTGGTGCCGCGCGCGACAACCTCTTCGAGCGGGCTCAAATAGTGAGTCTCGTCAAAGCCTTCCCGGTTGAGTTTCTTGCGATTCCTGAGGCCCGTTCGCGAGATGTCGAGCACGTCGCGGCCGATATCGCGCAGCGTCCGGTTGCGGAAAGCCGTCCGCAGGCCCGCGGCGGGAACCGCGTCGCGCATGGCCTGGACCTCGGCGAAGCTCCAGCTCTTGGTCAGGGCGTCCGCCTGGTCGAGGGCTTCCCCGTCATAGAGCAGGCCGACCCAGAAGGCGGGGAGGGCGCAGATGCGCCGCCACGGACCGCCATCGGCGCCGCGCATCTCGAGGAACCGCTTCAAGCGGACATCCGGGAAAAGCGTCGAAAGATGGTTCGCCCAATCGCCGATCGTCGGCATGCCATCCGGCACTTCGTTGCGCGCCTTTCCAGCCATGAACTGGCGAAAGGTGTAGCGGGTCATGTCGCGGTAGCGGCCCTCGCGGATGACGAAATACATCGGCACGTCCAGCGCCCATTCGACATAGTCGCCAAAGCCGAAGTCGGGCGAGAAGCAGAAGTCCAGCAGGCCGGAGCGCTGGTTGTCCGTGTCGCGCCAGATCTCGCCGCGCCATGACTGAAGGCCGTTCGGGCGGCCATCGGTGAACGGCGAATTGGCGAAAAGAGCGGTCGCAAGAGGTTGCAGTTTCAATGAAACCTGCATCTTGCGGCGCATGTCCACTTCGGACGCAAAGTCGAGATTCACCTGGATGGTGCAGGTCCGGTACATCATGTCGAGGCCATGCGTGCCGACCTTCGGCATGTAGTTCGTCATGATCTCGTAGCGCGATTTCGGCATTCTGGGCGTTTCGGCGAGCGTCCATTTCGGGCTGCCGCCAAGCCCCAGGAAGCGGATGCCGAGCGGTTCCGATATCTCGCGCACCTGCGCCAGATGGGCGTTGCCCTCGCGGCAGGTCTGGTGAATCGTTTCGAGCGGCGCGCCGGAAAGCTCGAACTGGCCGCCGGGTTCGAGTGAAATCGCGCCCTGTCCGGTCGGCCCGCCAAGGCCGATGATGCGGCCATTGTCCATGATCGGTTCCCAGCCGAGCGTCTTCCGCATGCCGAGCAGGATCGCCTCGATGCCGCGCTCGCCCTCGTAGGGCACCGGCGCGTTGCCATCGACATAGAAGGGGAATTTCTCATGTTCGGTACCGATCCGCCAGGCTTCGCGCGGCTTGCAGCCCTTGGCGAGCCAGGCGACGAGATCATCGACGCTTTCGAGAGACCGGTTATCCGTGGTATCGCGCGCCAAATCATTCTCCTCCGGCCGAAGCCGGCGCAAATCGGTTCCGCTTGATGGACGAAGAGGGGCAATCCGATCAAGTGAAAAATCCTGAGTGGCCTATCTGCAAATTTGATCAGTCGCGAAAGGATGGCGGGTATGGCGTCGCAACACACCTCCCAACCCCATAACGTCCAAGACGGCAGTGCAACTCGCCTTACAATTGAATCGGGTGTAAAGTGATTGTGCTTCGCTCTGGCGGCTCTCGCGAGTCGTGCAGAGCGGGGCGCGGCAGATGCCGTATCGGGGGGCGGTCTTTGAAGTATTGAAGGAGGGAATTCAATATGGAACAGCTGCTTATTAATGCCGTGGTCGGCGCGCTCGCCGGCAACGCGACGGGTAAATCTTCACCGACATTCGATCTGGGCACGCTCGGCAACACGATCGCCGGTCTTGTCGGCGGCGGCGTGCTCGGGCAGATCGTCACGATGATCTGGCCGTCGGTGGTTGCCTCGCTCCAGAGCGGCAATTTCAGCGTCGGCTCTGTCATCACCAACATCATCAGCGGTGGTGTCGGCGGTGCCGTTCTGACCGCCATCATCGGCGCGATCAAGAACAAAGCTGCCGCCTGAGGAGAGGAGTGTAATCATGGATCAGGCAGGCGTCGGCTGGATAGCCGCGATCATCATTGGGGGCCTCGCCGGATGGTTCGCCGAAATGTTCATGAAAAGCGGCACCGGCATCCTCGTGAATATCCTTCTCGGAATTGCCGGGGCGGCCATCGCGAACGGTATCCTGTCCTTCTTCGGCCTGGCGCTGACGGGATGGCTGGGCTACCTCATCGCCGGCTTCATCGGCGCCTGCATCCTGCTTGCGATCTGGCGCATGATAAAGCGATAAATCCTGGCGGGGGCCACATATTTGGGCACGGGGCGTAACACGCTACATCCTTTAGCAGGATGAGAGCAGGAGAGACGCATGAGCATTTTCAATACAATCAAGAACGCGATATTCGGCAAGGCGCAAGCGGCGGAGCAAGCCGTACCATCGTCGCCTTCCGGCGCGGCACCGTCATCCGCAGCACCCGCGCCTTCTTCCGCATCATCCGCATCGGCGGCGCCGGCTTCTCCCGTGGATGTCGCGGCCGTAATGGAGAAGGCCGTAGCGGCCAAGGGCCAGAAGCTCAATTGGCGCACGTCGATCGTCGACATGATGAAGGCGCTCGACCTCGACAGCAGCCTCACCGCCCGCAAGGAACTCGCGGACGAACTCGGCTATACCGGCGATAAATCCGATTCGGCGACGATGAACATCTGGCTGCACAAGGCGCTGATGAAAAAGCTCGCCGAGAACGGCGGCAAGGTTCCCGCCGATCTGCATTAAATAAAATACGATCGCCTGGAGCGCCGGCATCGACGCCGGCGCTCTCGCATTGCATCGAGGTGGATTCCTCCACAAAACAGACAGGTTATGCTGGCCGCCTGAATGCTGCCCGTTCGGCTTCGATCCCGGCGCGGCAGACACAACCCTCAATGTGATCGTTCACGAGACCCATCGCCTGCATATGGGCATAGACCGTCGTCGGGCCGACGAAACTCCAGCCGCGCTTCTTCAGGTCCTTCGACAGGCGAACCGATGCCGGGCTGGTTGGGTTGGCGCGTAGCGTCGCGTAGGTGACGATTTCCGGCCTTTCTCCCGGATCCGGCTCGAAACTCCAGAAATAGGCCGCGAGCGAGCCCTTTTCCTCGATGAGTTCCAGCGCGCGGCGGGCATTGTTGATGGCAGAGACGATCTTGCCGCGATGGCGGATGATGCCGGCGTCGCCGAGAAGGCGCTCGACATCCACCTCGCCGAAACAGGCAACTTTCTCGAAATCGAAATCGGCGAAGGCGCGGCGGAAATTCTCGCGCTTCCTGAGGATCGTCAGCCACGAAAGGCCGGATTGGAAGCCTTCCAGGCAGATCTTCTCGAACAGACGGCGGTCGTCCACGACGGGCCGCCCCCATTCATGGTCGTGATAATGGAGATAGTCGGGCAAATTGGCGTGCCAGGCGCAGCGCATCTTCCCGTCGATCCCCTCGATGAGACCGTTTAATTCCTCAGGCATTGATCCATCTTCCGGACAAACTGATTCAGTTCCAGCGGTTAACCAATTGAAAGATCATGTTTACACGAGCTTTACCAGATTCCTGAACCGCGCAGTAACCACGCGGCGAGCTTTCCCGAAAATCCGGCATTTTATGAAAACGCGTTCATCATTTTCTTGCGTGATGGCGCGAACATTTCGTCGAGAAGGCAGCAAGCGGCGGGTTCCGTCAAGCCGGTTTGCTTCTTCCGGGCAACACATCCGAGAGTTCGCATGAAACAATTCCTGTCTTTCCTCGGCGCCGCCGGGATGCTCATCCTCCAGCCGTCCATGACCGCTGCGCAGACTCGCTATGCCGAACTGCCGCCGCTCGTCGTGAGCCCCGATCTTTCGGCGCCATGGGTCATGCAGTTGCGCCGCTCTCCGGAAGGGGCGATGGATTATCGGCCTGCACCGCGCGTGGAGCGCCGGAGGGTCATTATACAGCAACGCGAGAGAGCCGGGCGAATTGAGCACCGAGCGAGGGTCGAGCGGGTGGAGCGGATGCCCGTTGAGCCTTCTCCGCACGCCATTCCCGACCAGACGCTCGAACAATTGCGCGCCGAAGCGCCGGCCGGCATGGATCTCCGGAATTCCTATGTCGTGCCCGGACCGCGCGGCGCGAACGGGCAGCGCACCGCGGCGATCGTTCCGATGTACACGGAAAAGCAGATGGCGCAAAAGCTTGCGCCGCAATTCCTGCCGCAGATCGTCGATTACCATACGAAGGAAAAGCCGGGCACGATCGTCATCGATACGAAGCGGAAGTTTCTCTACCTCGTCGAGCCCGACGGAAAGGCGCGGCGCTATGGCGTCGGCGTCGGCAAGGAAGGGTTCGGCTGGACCGGAACGAACCTCATCACGCGCAAGGCCGAATGGCCAGGCTGGACGCCGCCGTCGGAAATGATCGCGCGCGAAAGGGCCAAGGGCCGCATCCTACCAGCCCATATGGAAGGCGGCATCGCCAATCCGCTTGGCGCGCGCGCGCTCTATCTCGGCCATACGCTTTATCGTGTCCACGGCACCAATGCGCCCTGGACGATCGGCCACAATGTATCCTCGGGTTGCATTCGCATGCGGAATCAGGACGTTATAGACCTTTATGGCCGGGTGCATGTCGGCACGAAGGTTGTCGTCATGTAGTACAGCGAACCGCGGGGGAAGGGCGAACGCACCTGAGGGGTTAGGCGCGTTCCAATGTCGCGGTAAGGGCAGTGCGATTCGCAATCGTGCTGCCCTTTTCCGTGCGTGGCGGGCAAGTTGTGGCTGCCGCGCAATGAAGCGCGGTATCATTTGCGTGCCGTCCATCCCTCCGGTAGATGATCGCGGAAGTATCCGCGGCCGCTGATGGCCATCCAAACGAAGGAGCCAGTCTTGCCGACAGGATCAGGCGAAGAACGCTTTTTGAGAGGGGCGCCGATCGCAGCCCGCATCATCGCGGAGGCGCGCGCCGAATCCGACGAGGCGCGAGCGCATGGCTGGTCCGCGAAGCTCGTTTCCATCACGGTCGGCGACGTCGATGCCGTCGAGGTCTACGTGCGCAACCAGCGGCGGAATGCCGAGCGGGCGGCCATTGACTTCGAGGAGCGCCATTTCCCCGAAAGCGTGACGCTCGGAGAACTTGAAGCGGCGATCCGCGGCATGAATGCCGATCCGCGCGTCACCGGCATTATCATACAAAGACCGGTGCCGGCGCATATCCCCATCCGCATGCTGCAACGTGCCGTCCACCCCCTCAAGGATGTCGAGGGCATGCACCCGGCATCGATCGGCAACATCGTCTATAACCAGCTCGACCTTGCGCCCTGTACGGCCGCCGCATCCATCGAACTGCTCAAGGCGACCGGCATGAAGCTCGAAGGGCTGGAAGCTGTCGTCGTCGGCCATTCCGAAATCGTCGGCAAGCCAATCGCCTTCCTCTTGATGAGCGAGGGGGCGACGGTGACGGTCTGCCATCATATGACGCGGTCAGTGGCCGCGCATGCGAGGCGCGCCGATGCTCTTTTCGTCGCGGTGGGCAAACCGCGCCTTATCAAATCGGACATGGTCAAACCCGGCGCCGCGGTCATCGACATCGGCATCAACACCGAAACCGCGCCGGACGGCAGCTCGCGAATCGTCGGCGACGTCGATATCGACAATGTCAAGAATATAGCGGCATGGATCACCCCCGTGCCGGGCGGCGTCGGGCCGGTAACGGTGGCGATCCTGCTGCGCAACACGATGGTGGCGCTCAAGCGCCAGCGCGAGCTTTACGAGACGGCCTACGCGCCCGCCGAAGAGACCGGCCGCGCGGCATCCTTGGGTTGATGCGCAACGGTTCGCATTTGGCCGTCAGGGTGGGAATGGCGCTTTTCGCGCGCTGTTGAGCTTCCAAAAAATTCAAAAGAAGATCAGGCGCTTATCTTTGCCTCTCCAAGCATAATCCCGCAAAATTAACTAAATTTTTATTAAATTATTTCGTGTTGCAAAAGATGTCCCTATATTCCCCTGCGTTGCAGCAGAGGGTTTGGTGGCATGGCGTTGAATGAAGATTTGAAACTCGACGAACATAGTCTGATCACGTCCAAACTGATGAAGAGGCATGGCGTCGGATCGACCGAATCGATCGATGCCGGCGAATTGAGGGAGCGAACCGCCGAGCTTGCGCTGATCCTCAATCTGGCGGAGCAGGGATTCATCAGGAAGGATCCGGCAGAACAGATCGTTCATGGCCTGGCGGGGCGCCTTCACCTGCTTCGGAGAAAGGCCTCGCCCGTGGTCTGGCAGGAACTTATCCCGATCGCGCAGAAGCACAGCGTGGCGGAATATCTGCTGACCGACCCGTTCACGCGCTGGTCGTTCGAGAAGCCGCGCGGTTATTCGGGCGACGCGAGCCTGCTCGACATCTATTACAAGCATCCGAGCGCCGACGAGATCGTCCAGTCATCGCCGGCGCTCGGCCGCGCGATATACGGCTATACGAGCGAGGCGGCGAGTTCCGTCGCCGGGCGGGAAAGGCGCGACATCCTTGCGAAAACCGTCGACGAGACGGCTGCTCGGGTCGATGGCGCCGAGGTGCTGGCAATCGCCTGCGGGCATCTGCGCGAAGCGGAACTCTCCACCGCGCTTGCGCAAGGAAAGTTGAAGCGATGGATCGGGCTGGACCAGGATCCGATCAGCGTCGGAACCGTCAATCGCGACCTGGCCGGCACCGGGGTGGAGGCGATCGACGGCTCCGTTCGCGGCATCCTGCGCCGCGCCTACAATCTCGGCACGTTCGATCTCGTCTACGCGTCCGGCCTCTATGATTATCTGCCGCGTGCCGTCGGCATCCGCCTGATGCAAAGGGCGATGGAACTGGTTCGGCCCGGCGGCGACTTTCTCTTCGCGAATTTCAGCGATGAGATCACGACCGACGGTTACATGGAAACCTTCATGGATTGGCCGCTCATCCTGCGCTCGGCCGACGATATGTGGGACATCATCAACGCCGCAGTGGACCGGAATATGGTTGATGCCGAGGTTTATTACGGCTCGAACCGCAACATCGTCTACGGCAAGGTGCGCAAGCGCGCGACCGGGAATCAATAGCCGCCGAACTTTTCTGGCGATTGAAATTTTCCGCGACGATTGAGGCCGATGGCAATTCCGTCGGCCTTTTTCGTGTTTCGGCGCGTCATGCGAGAAAACAATCGAACAGCGGGCGCAGGCGGTCTTCAGCCTATCTTCAATTTTAGAAAAAATTGACGTGTCGCAGGCAATATTCCGAAACAACCATATGCTATAGCAACAGGCTGCAGGACCAGCGTAAGTTGAACGCGCATCCCCGGCGCAATCGAAAGCGGGGAACCGACTCCCGTCCAACCAGGACAACATTAGGATCAGTGCATGACCCAAACGTTGGTCGATCTGGTTGAACCGATTGGTTATCAGCGCAAGACCAATTCTCGGGAACTGCGCCGGCTTTACCGGAAAGAAGGGGAGGTCGCGCGCAGGAACGGCGCCCGGCAGGGGATGTGGCTCGCCGTCTGCGCCTATCTGCTTTTCTCGGTCATCGATATTCTGCTGATACCGGATGTGGCTTTCCACGTGATCGCCGCGCGTTTCGCCATCGGCGTGACCGTCCTTTTGGTCCTCGAACTCGTCTTCCACACCAGGACCGGGACCGAGTGGCTCGACCTGACCTGTGCGACCGCCATCGTCGCCGGCTATGTGGGATGGCTCGCCGTGGCGATCACGACCAGCCACACACAAAACCTTTCCTACTTCATGGTCTTCGGTTCGACCTTCATGTTGGGCGCGAACCTTTTCTTCCGCTTCCGTTTTCTGCTCTCGGTGGTGACGTCGAGCATCATTCTCCTGGCGTTTTTCGTTTCGCTGTACCTGTTTCCGGTCAACACTTCCTATCAGATCGCGCTTGGATCTTTCTATATTTCCTGCTTTGCGTTCACTTCCTATGTGAACTGGAAGCTGAACAGGGAACGCTACAATGTGTTCCTCAACGCGCTCGAAGCGAAGATACAGCATGGCGAGGCGACCGAGCGCGGCAAGGCTCTTCTGAGGCTGTCGCGCACCGATCCGCTGACAGGCTTGGAAAACCGGCGCGCCATCGACGAAAAGCTGAGGGAATGCTGGAGCAATTGGCAGCGCCACGGCAAGGGCTTCGTCACTCTTCTCATCGATGTCGATTTCTTCAAGAGGTTCAACGACTATTATGGACATCAGGAGGGCGATCGCTGCCTTGTCCGGGTGGCGGATGCTCTGAGCGTCATGATCGGCGAGCAGGGTGGATCGATCGGCCGCTATGGCGGGGAGGAATTCATCGTGCTCGCCCCTCTTGAGGAAGAGGGAAAAGTCGCCGCCTTTGCCGAGGGAATCCGCCATACGGTCGAGGAACTTGCGATCGTGCATGCCCATCGACGCGACGGCGTGCCCGTCGTCACCGTCAGCGTGGGCGCCTCCTTCACCAGGAATCAGACGGGTACGAAACTGGAGAAGATCATCCACGAAGCGGACCGCGCACTATATCTCGCCAAAGCGCACGGACGAAACTGCGCCAGGCTTTTCGATCCGAACGACCCCGAAAGCAGCGACGAAAGCGAAAACATCGCCGCGCTGCTGAGGATCGCGATCGAACAGGATCTGGTTTCGATGGTGTATCAGCCCATACAGGGTCTCTCGTCGGGTGGCATAGAAGGCGCCGAGGCGTTGATGCGTCTGAGGATGCTCGATGGCACCTCCGTGCCGCCGAGCCTTTTCATTCCCGTCGCGGAACGGATCGGCGCCATCCTCGAACTCGGACGCTGGGCCATTCGCCGTGTCTGCGAGGATATTCTCGTCGACGGCCACGTTGAGATCGCCAGCGTCAATGTTTCCCCCATACAGCTCAAGGCGCCGGGCTTCGCCGCCTCGGTCGCCGCGATCCTTGGCGAGACCGGCGTCGCCGGCAGCAGACTGGCGCTCGAGATCACGGAAGGCCTGGAAATGGAGATGCACTCCGATGTCCTGCGTTGCATCGGCGATCTCAAGCTGCTGGGGGTCAAGATCTGGCTCGACGACTTCGGAACGGGCTTCGCGGGGTTGTCCTGGTTGCGGCTGATCGATTTCGATACCGTCAAGATCGATCGCTCATTCCTTCATGATTGCGACAGCGACAAAGGGCGGGCCATGCTCCACGATATTGTCAGCCTGATCCGCAACCGTGGTCCGAAAATCCTGGTTGAAGGCGTCGAGAACGAAGAACATTTGGAGCTTATGCATCATTTCCGCATCGATCAGATCCAGGGCTATCATGTCGGCAGGCCCGTGCCGCTCGCCTCGTTCAACGCCGGATCGGACGAGGACGATCTTCCGCAGGAAGAGCAGCCTAAATCCCTGCGCAAATCCGCATAGATACGGAGATAGCGACCTCGAAAGAGAGAACCGGCTCAGTACATCAGAGTCGCTTGCGCGGGCGCGACGTCGAAACCTTCGAAGCGGTGGTCCGGGAAGTCGTGCGCGTCCGCGATGTACTCGCGGTCGGTTTGGCTTGCGGCGTCCCGGGTCTTTGATCGGTCAAAAGCAGGCGCGAGGAATTCTCTTCCCTGATCCGCAGCGCCATGCGATAGGCGGTATATCCGAGCAGAAGCATGACCAGGGCTCTCATCGTGACCTCCGTTTGATGCGATAAAGCTTCAATCCGCAAAGGCGATGGATGTTCCGCCCTTCTATGTCGCAATAGGTCAGCTAACCGGTATTCGTCTTGGGGCTGCCGCTTTCGCATTTGGCAGCTTTGAAGGCTTTGGTCCTCCATAGGCCCAATCCAGGAGTTCGACGGTGTGCAAGACGGGCAGGCGGGTGCCGCCGGCGATCTGGGTGATACAGCCGATATTGCCGGTAGCGATCAGGTCGGCCTCGGTCGCTTCGATATTCTTCACCTTGCGGTCGCGCAGCTGTCGCGAGATGTCGGGCTGGAGGATATTATAAGTGCCGGCCGAACCGCAGCAGAGATGGCCCTCGCGCGGTTCCTTCACCGCGAAGCCTGCCTTTTTCAGAAGTTCCTTTGGCTGGCGCGTGATCTTCTGCCCGTGTTGCATGGAGCAGGCGGAATGATAGGCGACGGCCAGCCCCGGCGTGATTTCCGGCTCGGGCAAGTTAAGCGCCGCCAGATATTCGGTAATGTCTTTTGCCAAGGAGGAAACATGCGCCGCCTTTTCCGCATAGGCGGGATCGTTGCGCAACATGAAGCCGTAATCCTTAATGGTCGTACCGCAGCCGGACGCGGTTATGATGATCGCATCCAGCAGCCCGCCATCCGCTACCCTCATCCAGGCATCGACATTCCTGCGGGCGAAACCGAGCGCCTCTTCCTCGCGTCCCATATGGTGGACGAGCGCGCCGCAACAAGTCTCGCCGGGCGTGGGCACGATCTCGATGCCCAATCGGCCGAGCAATCTTCCAGTCGCGGCATTGATGCCGGGGTCGAGCACGCTTTGGGCGCAGCCGGCAAGGAGTGCAACGCGAGCGCCCGATCGGGCGTTCTCGCTCGCTGTGAACGATTTCGTAGCGGCAGGCAATTCCTTCGGCGCTAGCTCGAGCATGGCGGCGAGCGGCTTCAGCGCTTCGCTCTTGCGCAAGAGCGGACCGAATGCGCGGCCCAGACCGGCGAATTTCAGCGCCGTCCGGAAGCGCGCGGGGTAGGGCAGGATTTTCGCGAGGAGTGTGCGGATGAAGCGGTCGGCAAGCGGCCTCTTATAGGTCTTCTCGATGTGCGCGCGGGAATGGTCGACAAGATGCATATAGTGCACGCCGGAGGGGCAGGTCGTCATGCAGGAGAGACAGGAGAGGCAGCGATCGATGTGGATAACGGTCTCGGCGTCGGCGGGGCGGCCGGCCTCCAGCATGTCCTTGACGAGATAGATACGGCCGCGGGGACTGTCCAACTCGTTGCCGAGCGTCACATAGGTCGGGCAGGCGGCGGTGCAGAAGCCGCAGTGGACGCAGGCGCGCAGGATCTTCTCGGATTCCGCGACATCGGGATCGGCCAGTTGGGCGAGCGTGAAGGAAGTCTGCATTCAGAAACCCATACGGCCGGGGTTGAGGATGCCTTTCGGGTCGAATTGTTCCTTCAATCGCGCCGAGAGTTGGGCGAGCGGCGCGGATTGCGGCTGGAAGACCGGGATCGACGCGCGCTGCGACGCCGTGGCGCGGACGAGCGTGGCGTGGCCGCCGCCGAAGCGCCGGATCAGCGATCGCAGGGTTTCGGCTTCAGGATCAGCTTCCATCATCAGCCAGATCAATCCGCCCTGCCAGTCGTAAAGCGTGTTGACGGGCGCCTCGCGGCGGAGCGCATCGACCATGCGATGGCCCTCGGAAGGCGCCATTGAAACGCGCCAAACCGGCTTGGCGCGATCCTTATCGCTGGCGAAAGGAATGCAGTCGCGAATATCGCGCCAGAGCCGCCGCGAGTCTTCGCCAGTCAGTTCCCGCATCTCGCCTGCTGCTTTCAGCAGGCTCTTCAGACGGCTGACGCGGAATGCGACGGAAGGCGCGACGCCTTCGACGCGCAAAAGGGTTGCCGCATCGCCGCCGAGGATGCCACCCGCGACGCTGCCCGAAACCAGCATCGGCAGATGCGCCGCGCCCGACACTTCCGCGCTCGATCCCATGGCATGCGCCATGACGTTCGCGGCCTGATCGTCGGCCAAGCCGCTGAGGACGAGCGTCGTCTCGGTTTCGGCGGCGGGGAGCACCTTGAAGGTGACGTCCGTGACCACGGCAAGCGTGCCCCAGGATCCGGCCATCGCCTTCGAAAGATCATAGCCGGTGACATTCTTCACCACGCGGCCGCCGGACTTGAAGGCCTCGCCGCGCCCGGAGACAGCGTGGATGCCGAGAATATGGTCGCGCGCCGCACCGGCCTTGATGCGGCGAGGGCCCGACAGATTCGCTGCAAGCGCGCCGCCGATCGTGCCGCGACCTGGTTTGCCGCCGAGAAGCGATCCATAATCCATCGGCTCGAAGGCGAGTTCCTGGCGATAATCGGCCAGGAGTTTTTCGATCTCGGCAAGCGGAGTGCCGGCCCTGGCCGACAGCACCAGTTCCTCCGGTTCATAGAGCGTGACGCCGGAAAGGCCGGAAAGATCGAGCGTGTGCGCGGCCTGGGCCGCGCGCCCGATGCCGCGCTTCGAGCCATGGCCGACGATTTCGAGCGGTTGTTCCTCGGCCAGCGCGCCTTGGACGGCGGAAAGAACATCGCCGGCGGAGGAAGGGGTGAAGAAGGTCACGCCGGCACACCAATGTCGCGAGCGGGAATCCCCATCCGATTCAGTTTCTTGACGGCGGCGCGGTCGAACGAGACGAAAGTATCCGCGCCCATTGCCATGCCGAAACTCGCGATGGCCCCATCGGCAAAATCGCCATTATCCGCGAGCATATGGAGACCGGCATCGACCGCCGTTCGGTCCGTAATAACGTTGGAGGGATTCGTCACCGCGCGGACCGCGATATCAAGGTCGTCGGAGGTGAAGCCATAAAATCTGCGCAGCACCCAGACGAATTCGCAAAGGGATGGCAACGGAATTATGACTTGCTCTGCGGCGGACAGAAAGTCGAACGCGATCCGCGCTTGCCTGTCATCATCCCGCGCCACAATACGCACAAGGAGATTTGTATCGGCTGTCACCTTCACTTCAGGCCAGCCCAGCCATCGGCGATCGCCTGATTCATTTCCTCGATCGTCGCCACCTTATCTGTCTTGCCGGCCAAAATACCGTAGGCTTCTGCCCAACTGCCCTTCCGTGGCTTGGCCTTCACCATCAACTGACCTTTCGGCATTGCATCGATTTCCACTTTGTCGCCCGGTTTCACGCCAAGGTGCTGCAAAAGTTCCTTCTTGAGCGTCACCTGGCCTTTGGCGGTTATGGTCAATGTCGTCATACCGAATATCCTAGTGCGTTCCAAAAGTAAGGCAAATTTACCTTACTTTCAACCTTCAAAACCTCGGGATGTCCGGGAACGCCATCTTGCCCTGGTGAATGTGCATGCGGCCGAGTTCGGCGCAGCGGCGCAATTGCGGGAAGACCTTGCCGGGGTTGAGCAGATGCTCGGGATCGAAGGCGCATTTGACCCGCATCTGCTGGTCGAGATCGGTTTCGTTGAACATTTCCGGCATCAGGTCGCGCTTTTCGACGCCGACGCCGTGCTCGCCCGTCAATACCCCGCCGACCCGTACGCAAAGCCGCAGAATGTCGGCGCCGAAGGCTTCCGCCTTCTCCAGTTCGCCGGGATTGTTGGCGTCGTAGAGGATGAGCGGGTGGAGATTGCCGTCCCCCGCATGGAAGACGTTCGCGACGCGAAGGCCATATTGCTCGGAGAGTTCGCGCATGCCCTGAAGCACGCGCGGCAATTGCTTGCGCGGGATAGTGCCGTCCATGCAGTAATAATCGGGCGAGATGCGCCCGACTGCCGGGAAAGCGGCCTTGCGGCCGGCCCAAAAAGCAAGGCGCTCCTCATCCGATTGCGAAATGCGGCAGGTAAGCGAACCGTTCCGCTTCGCGATTTGTTCGACCATGTCGATCAGATGGTCGATCTCGGCCTGGCAGCCGTCGAGTTCGACGATCAGCAGCGCCTCGACGTCGAGCGGGTAGCCGGCATGGACGAAATCCTCCGCCGCGCGGATCGCCGGGCCATCCATCATTTCCATGCCGCCAGGGATAATGCCGGAGGCGATGATGTCGGCGACACACTGTCCCGCTTCCTCGCTGGATGGAAAGCCGATCAGCAGCGCGCGCGCCATGTCCGGCTTTTTCAGCAAGCGCACCGTAACCTCGGTGACGACGCCGAGCAGCCCTTCCGAGCCGGTCATGATGCCGAGCAGATCATAGCCTTCGGCGTCGAGATGCTTGCCGCCCAGCCGGATGATATCGCCATTCATCATCACCATTTCGATGCCGAGCACGTTGTTGGCGGTCAGCCCGTATTTCAGGCAGTGCACGCCTCCCGAATTCTCCGCGACGTTGCCGCCGATCGAACAGGCGATTTGCGAGGAGGGGTCCGGCGCGTAATAGAAGCCGTCCTCCTGGACAGCCGTGGTGATGCCTAGGTTGGTGACGCCCGGCTGCACGACGGCTATTCGGTTCGGATAATCGATTTCAAGAATGCGGTTGAAGCGGCTCATGACGAGCAGCACGGCGTCCTGGAGTGGCAGAGCGCCGCCGGAAAGCGAAGTGCCGGAGCCGCGCGGCACCACCTTGATGTTGCGCTCGCTGCAATATTTCAGCACGCGCGAGACCTGGTCGACCGTTTCGGGCAACACGACGACGAGGGGCAATTGGCGGTAGGCCGTTAGCCCGTCGCTTTCGAAGGCACGCATCTCGGTGGTCGTGGCGACGACGCCTTCGCCGGGCACGATCCGGCGCAAATCGGCGACGATCTCAGCCCGTTTGGCAAAGACCTTCTCGTCCGAAGGCGGCATCGTCAGACTGGACATCGCACCTTGTCCTTTCTCTTCATCAATGCTGTTTAGCCGCGTTCCATCTCACTGGCAAACCACTGGAACAACAGGTTCTTGGACAAATCGTTTGACCCGTTCTTGCCGACGCTTCTATCTTCGGAACCGGATCGAAAGAGCGGCGGGAGCGCTGCATATGACGGACGGTCCGGATCATGGAAGCGAGGCCGATGAACGACCAGACACCTTTCAGACCGCGGGTCGGACTTTTCGTCACCTGCCTCGTCGATCTCTTCCGTCCGTCGGTGGGATTCGCCGCCGTCAAGCTCATCGAGGATGCGGGCTGCATCGTCGAGGTGCCGGCCGCTCAGACTTGCTGCGGCCAGCCGGCCTACAATTCCGGCGACCGCGAAGACACGAAGGCGATCGCCAAAAACACGATCGAGGCTTTCGAGGAATTCGACTACGTCGTCGCGCCCTCCGGTTCCTGCGCGGGCATGCTGAAGAAGCATTATCCGACGCTTTTCAAGGGCGAGTTCGACTGGGAGACTCGCGCCACCGCCTTCTCGGCGAAGGTCTTCGAATTGGTCAGCTTCCTGGTCGACGTGCGGGGCATGACGAGCGTCGATGCAGGCTTTCACGAGACGATCACCTATCACGATTCCTGCTCGGGCTTGCGCGAACTCGGCATCAGGGCGCAACCGCGCCAACTCTTGAAATCCGTCGAGGGATTGAAGCTGACCGAGATGAAGGATTCCGACGTATGCTGCGGCTTCGGCGGAACTTTCTGCGTCAAATACCCCGATATCTCGAACGCCATCGTCGAGAAGAAGACGGCCCGTATCGAGGAAACGGGCGCGGCGACCTTGGTCGCTGGCGACCTCGGCTGCCTGATGAACATGGCCGGCAAGCTGAAGCGCCAGGGTTCGAAGGTGGAAGCCCGTCATGTCGCGGAGGTATTGGCCGGCATGGACGACACGCCGCCGATCGGTGGGAGGGGGTGATGGCGAAAAAATCGCTCACGCCGCCACTCATCCGCCTCTCGGCACCTTCTCCCCGCAGGCAGGGAAAAGGAAGCGCTCCGGCGTCGATGCCGCCCTCGCCCCGCTTGCGGGGAGAGGGTAAGGGTGAGGGGCGGTTTCGCTGGGCGGAGGCATCTTTATGGAAATAACCTCCCCCTCCTTCAAGCAGAATGCGCGCGAGGCGCTGGCCGATCCGCAATTGCAGAAGGCGCTCAACAATGTGCGCACCGGCTTCATCGAAAAGCGGCAGAAAGCCGCCGACGCGCTGCCGGAATTCGACGCGCTGCGAGACAAGGCGCGCGAGATCAAGGACCATACGCTCGCGCATCTCGACCTCTATCTCGATGCCTATGAGAAGCGCGTGAAGGAGGCCGGTGGTATCGTCCACTGGGCCGAGAGCGCGGAAGACGCCCGCGCCATCATCTTGGACATCTGCCGCTCGGCGGGCGCCCGCACCGTCACCAAGGGCAAGTCGATGATCACCGAGGAGATCGGCCTCAACGAATTCCTCGAAAAGCAGGGCATCAAGCCGATCGAGACCGATCTCGGCGAATACATCATCCAGCTGCGCGGCGAGCATCCGAGCCACATCATCGCGCCGGCCGTGCATCTGAACAAGGAGCAAGTCGAGGCGGATTTCCGCCGTGTGCACAACCATTTGCCGCCGTCGCGCGACCTATCGGAGCCGGAGGCATTGTTGGGCGAGGCACGCCGCGTCCTGCGTTCGGCCTATTTCGCGGCCGATGTCGGTATTACCGGCGCCAATTTCCTGGTGGCGGAGACCGGCACGTCGATCATCGTCACCAATGAGGGCAATGGCGACCTGACGCAGACCCTTCCCAAGGTGCATGTCGTGCTGGCGTCGATCGAGAAGATCGTGCCGACGCTGGAAGATGTGTCACAGATCCTGCGGGTGCTGGCGCGTTCGGCGACGGGACAGGACATGAGCGTCTATACGACGCTTTCGACCGGGCCGCGACGCAAAGACGACCCCGACGGGCCGGAGGAGTACCACGTCGTGCTGCTCGACAACGGCCGCTCGGCGGTCCTCGGCACGGAATTCCAGGATATGCTGCGCTGCATACGCTGCGGCGCCTGCATGAACCATTGTCCCGTCTATCACGAGATCGGCGGTCATGCCTATGGCTGGGTCTATCCGGGCCCGATCGGCGCCGTCGTGACGCCGGCGCTGATCGGTATCGACAAGGCGGGAAACCTGCCGAACGCCTCGACCTTCTGCGGCCGTTGCGAGGCTGTTTGCCCGATGCGCATTCCGCTGCCGAAGATGATGCGGCACTGGCGCGAGCGCGAGTTCGAGCGCCGGCTCAATCCGGCGACCTATCGAACCGGCCTCGGCCTATGGGCCTTCTTCGCCAGGCGGCCCAGGCTCTACCGGCTGGCGACATCGATCGGCATTCCCTTCCTGGCGCTCTTCGGTGGCAGGAAGCATCGTTTCCACTCACTGCCCTTCGCCTCCGGCTGGACGAAGCACCGCGACATGCCGGCGCCCGAAAGCCGCACCTTCCAGCAGCAATGGCGCCAGCGCGAGGCGCGCAAACAGGGCGTGACGTCGTGAGCGGGCGCGAAGCGATCCTCGGCCGCATCCGCCAGTCGCTCGGCGCCGGCGCCGACGATACGGCTCGTGCCGCAACCGTGGCGAAAAGGCTGGCGAAGCCGCCAAAAGGCGTCATTCCCGCAAGGGGGCAACTCGACGAAAAGGGGCGCGCCGCGCTTTTTTCCGCCATGGCGGAGCAGGTTTTCGCCAGCGTCCGTCACGTCAAGGGAGCGGATGACGTACCGAAGGCCGTGGCGGAATATCTCCGCTCGCGCAACCTTCCCTCGTCGGTCCGCATGGGCGGCGACCCGCGGCTTGCCGCCATGCCATGGCAGAAGCAGAAGGCGCTGCAAGTGAAATCGGGCGCGTCGGGCGGCGAGGACGAGGCCGGCGTCAGCCATGCCTTCGGCGCGGTGGCGGAAAGCGGCACACTGGTGATGACCTCCGGACCGGACAATCCGACGACCGTCAATTTCCTGCCCGAACATCACATCGTCGTCGTTAATGCCGGCGATATTGACGGCGACCTCGAAACCGTGCTCGCCAAGGTCCGCAAGACTTACGGCAAAAGGCGCATGCCGCGCACCGTCAACCTGATTACCGGCCCGTCACGATCGGGCGATATCGAGCAGAAATTGCTTCTCGGCGCGCATGGGCCGCGCGCGGTCCACATCATCATCGTCGGCGGATAGCGTGAAGACCATCCGCTACAGAGAGGCGCGCGGTCCGGAAGACCTGCGCCTCTACGCGGTCGGTGACGTGCATGGGCGGCTCGATCTGCTTCAAGCGATGCATGAACGGATCGCGGACGATCTCCAAAAAAGACCGGCGGCGGATTGCAGGATCATCCATCTGGGAGACTATACGGACCGCGGTCCCGATTCGAAGGGCGTCCTCGATTTTCTGGTCGCAAGGAGCGAGAACGATTCTCGTCACATCGCCCTGATGGGCAATCATGACGAGGGATTGCTGGAGTTCCTTGCCACAGCCGACAGAGACGGTCTCTTTGCCGGCAATGGCGGCGAGGCGACCGGGCGCTCCTATGGCGTCGAGATCGATTTCTCAAGCGATGAGGATGCGCGTGCCGGACGCGATGCGCTTCTCGAGGCGATGCCGGAGGCGCATATCGCCTTTCTTTCGTCTTTGCCGCGCTCGATCGCTTTCGGCGATTTCTTCTTTTGCCATGCGGGCATCCGCCCCGGTGTCCCGCTCGATCGGCAGGATCCATGGGACCTTGCCTGGATCCGCTGGGACTTCCTGGACCATACCGGCCTTTACGAGAAGGTGATCGTGCATGGCCATACGCCGGTGGCCCGGCCTGACATTCAGCCGAATCGCATCGATATCGATACGGGTGCCTTCAAGACCGGGCGTCTTACCGCTCTCGTCATTGACGGCGGCAAGAAGACGCTGATCGAGGTATCGGATAGTCAGTGGTAGGAGACGACGCCGTAGCCATCCACCACGCGATGGTGGGACGATGCATCGGCACTGTAGACGCCCACGCCCCAAACGAGCAGGCCGGACAGCATGACGAGAGACAGGATTGCTGCTTTCACGGGTTTCATCTCTGTTGTGGTTTCCTGTCTGTAGACGAACAGCCTTACCAATCGGTTTCGAAACGCCGTATTTGGAACAAGGTTGCCTTGAGTTTGAACTTTTCTGTCCGCCGTGGCGGAAGCGGCGCTCATCTAAAGGCGGAGCATGTGGCGCGCCAGTGGCAATACGGCTTTCCACAAGCGGAAAAGACCGGCCGTGTCCAAAATGCAACGATGCATGGTTGCGGCAGCCTCGAGACTTCGGCTGTCAGCATATGCATGCGGGCGGCGCGCGAATTCGGTTCGACTGGTGATATAATCGGGAATAGCTTTGCCGCTGTCGGGGAAAAAATGCCGCTGCAGAACCGGGTCGATCCGTTCGGGGATATCCATGCCGTCGAGGCGCGCGGCATGTTCACCGGCAATCGCGGCGTCATCCACGATCCGGCGACGAAGACGCTGCTCGAACGGCGCTGGTCGACGAAGGCCTGGCTGATCTGCGTCTGCGACTACAAGGACCGCCACCGCGAGGTGATGGGCCGCAATACCCCCTCCGGGAATGCCGGCTGGACCGAGCTTTTCTTCCTCGACGAGGTGACGGCGCTCGCCGCCGGCCATCGTCCCTGCTTCTATTGCCAACGCGAGCGGGCGAAGGAATTCGCGCGCTGCTATGCCGAGGCCGTCGGCAAGACCGAACCGAGGGCCACTGACATTGACGAGAGGCTGCATCGGGAGAGGCTGGCTTCGGGCATCACCTTTCCCGGAGGCCCTTCGATCATAGAAGTCGATGCGAAGGCGTTCGAAGCATTGCCGGACGGCGCGATGCTCTTTCAAGGCGAGCGGACATTTGCCAAGTGCCGTGGCGAATTGCGTGCCTGGACCTTCTGGGGCTGGGCCGACGCATGGGATTTTTACGACCTTGCCGAATTTGACGTCTGGCTGCTGACGCCGCCGACCACGGTTGAGATCCTGAAGAGAGGCTATCAGCCGGTCTGGCATCCCAGCGTCATGAGAGGATAATCTTCGCTCAGCGCCGCTCGTCCAGAAGCTTGCGAATGGCTTTCAGCGCCGGCAGCATGGCCGAGATTTCGCCAAGTGGAAGTTCGCCGGCGAGTTCGGAAATCTCCGGCACCAGTGCTTGCAAGGCGCTGTTGCGCGCCGCCATGCCCGCTTCGGTGATCGACACGAGTTTCGAGCGTCCATCCTTGTCGGCCGGCCTCGTGGCGACCCAGCGCTTGCGTGCGAGATGCTTGAGCGTGTTGGTGATGGCGCCGCGCGTCACCTGGAGCGCATCGGCGAGCCGGGCAGGGGTCCATTCCCCGCCGACCCGGCTGAGATGATGCAGGAGGACGAATTGCGCCAGCGTCATTTCCGGGGGAAGCTGCCGCTCGACCGCCGTTTCGTTCAGCTGGGCGATGATGCCGATCTCGGTGAAGAAATCGAACAGTTCCTCGATCCGAGCATCTTCCGTCATCAGGCGCGTATCCGGCTTTCATAAGGCCAGCGCGGCGCCGGCTCGACGGCCGGACCATAGCCCAGCCGCACGAACATTTGCAGGGTCTCGCCCGCGCCGACGCCGAGTGCGCGGCGCATATCACTATAGTGGCCTGCCATCTCCGGATATTCCTGCAGCGCCTGGCTGAGCGGCTGCATCGACAGCCCTGCCGCGGTTGCTGCCAGGCAGAATCTCAGATAGTCGCGCCCTGCGGCGATCTGGTCGGCGCGGCTGTTGCCCTCCGTGACGAGCCAGGCGAACGCGGCTGAACTGTCGATCTGTTCGCGCGCCTCCGCCCGTTCACGTTTCGCCAGCGATGATTGCGGATCGAGAAGATCGGCCGGGTCGAGCAGGCCGAGATCATAAAGGCCCTCGGCCATGGGCCCGGCGACGGCGATGCCGTCGGGCCGGCGATCGATCGCCTTCTTGCCGATACGCAAGGCATCCACCGTTTCCTTCGCCGTGCGCCGCAGGTCCAGTTCGGTGACGAGCGCTGCCATAGCGAGCGAAGCCAGTGCCCGGCGGCGGCCGGGTTCGTTCGTCCAATCGGTTTGGACCTGCCCGACAGCGCCCGCGATCCGCCGCAGGTTCTCCTCCGTCACCGGGCGGCTATCATAGACCGTGCGGCTCGTTCGGCGCTTCCGGATTTCGGCGAAAAGCGGGTGCTTTTGCCGCTCTTCATCCTTTCGGAAACGGATATGCGCGACAGGGCGACCGTCAAGTCTCGGCTGCGGCTCGCCTTCGGGGAAGGGCGTCATCTCCGTGTGGTAACCCGCTTCGGCCGCCGCCATGGAGAGGATTTCGAGAAAGGCGCCGAGGCCGATCGTGATCTGCCGGTCAAAGGGGTCGGTCTGCGGCAGCCGCCGATCGAGTTCGCAATAGAGCGTCAGGCTATCCGTATCATCGAGGGCGACAAGCCATGGCTGGCGATTGTGCGGGTTGGGCGCCAAAACGGCAAAGGAGAGCGCGTCGCGGCGGATATCCGCTTGCGCCAAGCCTGCCGAATGCCACGGCTCACGAGCGGACACCGGGGCGCGGGTCGCCGCCCATAGCGATCCCGTGCCGGCGACGACCACGCCTCCGCCCAAAATCCGGATGAAATTGCGTCTGGATACGGGCATCTCCTTCTCCCTTAACTGAGATGATTTAACATTCAACTATATAATTTAACATTAAATCATTTCAAGGGAGGCAATGCCGATCCCCTTGACGCTCGGAGGGACCTGCCGCATCAGAAGCCATGCGCGCGAATTACAGGATGCAGCGGCTTTTCGTGCCGGGGGATCTGGCAGTGGGGGCGAAGATTGAGCCTTCGGCCGCCCAGACGCATTATCTGCTGCATGTTTTGCGGCTGGTGGAAGGCGCGGAACTGCTGCTCTTCAACGGACGCGACGGCGAATGGCTGGCGCGCGCGGCCTCCGTGGCGAAAAGGACGATCGTTCTCGAAACGATCGAACAGGTGCGGCCGCAGCCTGTTTTGCCCGATCTTCTCTATTGTTTCGCACCTCTGAAACAGGGCCGCCTCGATTATCTCGTCCAGAAGGTGGTCGAGATGGGGGCGGGCGCCTTGCAGCCCGTCATCACCCAGCACACGCAGGTGGCGAAGCCCGGCCTCGACCGGCTGGAGGCGAATGTGATCGAGGCGGCAGAGCAGTGCGGCGTTCTCGCCGTGCCGCCGGTGCGCGAACCGGTGAAATTCGATCGGCTGCTGGCCGGCTGGGAGAAGGAACGCCGGCTGATCTTCTGCGACGAGGATGCCGAGACGAACAATCCGCTTGCCGCGCTCCAGGCGATCGCCGGGACGAAAATCGGCCTTCTGGTCGGGCCGGAGGGTGGGTTTTCGGAAGCCGAGCGCAAGGCGCTGAGGGCGCTTCCCTTCGTCACGGCGATCCCGCTCGGCCCCCGTATCCTGCGAGCCGATACGGCGGCGGTGGCGGCGCTGGCGCTCGTTCAGGCGACCATCGGCGACTGGTAGACGATCGCGAAGCGCGGCATTCGGTTGCCGTCCAGCAGGCTGCTGGTGTTTTTCTGGTGGTTCGATTTGATGTGCTGGATGACCGGCTTGGCGGCTTTGCCGATGACATAGGGCCCCAAGCCCCAGGCGGCCGTCCAGAGCGCAGCGCCAACGACATTCGCGGCCAGGAAGCGCCACCAGGGCATATGCACAGCGCCGGCCACAAGGCCGTTCAACTGCCTGAGCACGACGACAAAACGCGCCGTGGCAACGATATAGGCGCCGCGCCGCTTGAAAAGCTGTTCCAGCCGATCGAGCCGTTCCGGCGTCAGCTTGACATAGGAGCCGAAGCGGCGGAGCAGGCGGTTGCCGCCATAATGGCCGATCGCATAGCCGGTGCTGTCGCCCAGCACCGCGCCGCAGAAGATGGCGATCAACGCGACCGTCAGGCTGATGGTGCCGTGAGCCGCGAGGGCGGAAGTGGCGACCACCAGCGTTTCGCCGGGCAGCGGCGCGCCCATCGATTCCAGATAGATGACGACGAACACCGCCAGAGAGCCGTAAGCGGCGATATAATGTTGGATTTCCTGCATGGACGCCGTTCGCTGGGGTGCCGTTGGAGGAACAGGATCGCAGAAAATTGGTTCCGCGTCTGCGGGTGTTTCGGGTGACTCTCAGGTGCTACGGGAATAATGCAGAAATGTTCGCGGGACAGAGGGGGCGCAAAGGGGCGCGGCTTATCAGGAAAAGCAACCACCCTTGCCGGTTCCGGCGCATTCAGATAGGACCCCTGCGACCGTCGGCGGCGGAGAACCGCCGGCAATTCAACACGACGCGAACAGACCGACCATGGCTCCGAAATCCGAGAAAATGAAGGCGCGGCTGCCGCGCGGCTTTGTCGACCGTGCGCCGGAGGACATCCGCGCCGTCGACGAGATGGTGGCGAAGATCCGCGCCGTTTATGAGCTTTACGGTTTCGAGCCGGTCGAGACGCCGCTCATCGAATACACCGATGCGCTCGGCAAATTCCTGCCCGACCAGGACCGGCCGAATGAGGGCGTGTTCTCGTTCCAGGACGATGACGACCAATGGATGTCGCTGCGCTACGATCTGACGGCGCCGCTGGCGCGCTATGTGGCGGAGCATTACGAGCGGCTGCCGAAACCCTATCGCAGCTATCGCGCCGGCTGGGTGTTCCGCAACGAGAAGCCGGGGCCGGGGCGTTTCCGCCAGTTCATGCAGTTCGACGCCGATACGGTCGGCACGCCGGGCGTCGCCGCCGACGCCGAAATGGCAATGATGATGGCCGACGTGATGGAAGCGCTGGGCATCAAGCGCGGCGACTACGTTATCCGCGTCAACAACCGCAAGGTGCTCGATGGCGTGCTGGAGGCGATCGGCCTCGGCGGCGAGGAAAATGCCGGCTGCCGCCTGACGGTGCTGCGGGCCATCGACAAGCTCGACAAGTTCGGGCCTGAAGGGGTGAAATTGTTGCTCGGGCCGGGCCGCTGGGACGGCGGGAAGGACGGTGAGGGGGACTTCACCAAGGGTGCTGGGCTGGACGACTCCGCCATCGCAACAGTGCTGCAATATATCCAGACCGGAAAGATAGAGAATAATCCGGGGATCGAGGAATTGCGCGAGATTTCCTCGTTGGTGCAGGCCGCCGGCTATGGCTCCGACCGCATCCGCATCGATCCCTCCGTTGTTCGCGGCCTCGAATACTACACCGGCCCGGTCTACGAAGCCGAGCTTCTGGCGGAAATCCCGAACGAGGACGGCGTCTTCGTGCGCTTCGGCTCGGTCGGCGGCGGGGGGCGCTATGACGGGCTCGTCTCGCGCTTCCGTGGCGAGCCGGTGCCGGCGACGGGCTTTTCCATCGGGGTCTCGCGGCTGATGACGGCGCTGAAGAATCTGGGCAAGCTCGATCAGGCCGAGGTCGTCGCGCCGATCGTCGTGCTGGTCATGGACAAGGATACGGAAAGCCTCGGCCGCTATCAGAAGATGGTTTCGGAATTGAGGCAGGCCGGCATCCGCGCCGAGCTTTATCTCGGCGGCGCCGGCATGAAGGCGCAGATGAAATACGCCGACAGGCGCGGGGCCCCGTGCGTCGTCATCCAGGGCGGCGACGAGCGCGCCAAGGGCGAGGTGCAGATCAAGGACATGGTCGAGGGTCGGCGGCAGGCGGCGGCGATCGCCGATCATACCGAATACAAGGAAGCGCGGCCGGGGCAGGTGACGGCGCCGGAAGATGATCTCGTCGCGGCGGTGCGCCGCATCCTCGACGCGCAGAAGGCGGAGCGGGGACGGTGACGCGCGCGCTCTTTTCCCTCCCTCTTGAGGGGAGGGTGGCCGCCCCGCGGCCGGGTGGGGTCGCCACGGCCATGCGCCGATCCATTCCCTCCCCCTTGAGGGGAGGGTCGATCCGCGCAGCGGATCGGGGTGGGGTCGCCACGGCCGTCTTCAGCGTTCTTTTATGCCGTGCGCTGCCTCTGCCGACCCCCTCTGGCCGCTTCGCGGCCATCTCCCCCTCAAGGGGGGAGAAAAGGCGCGTCGCATGACTTCCCCCGCCATCGCCCCCGATCTGCTGGCACTCTTCGCCGAGCGCGGGGCGGAAATCGTCGATCTGCCGATCCTGCAGCCGGCCGACCCCTTCCTCGACATGGCGGGCGAGGATCTCAGGCGGCGTATCTTCCTCACCGAAAGCGAGACCGGGGAAAGCCTGTGCCTCAGGCCGGAATTCACCATCCCCGTCTGTATCGGCCACATCGCCAGCCATGCGGCGACGCCGCGCCGCTACGCCTATCTCGGCGAGGTCTTCCGCCAGCGGCGCGACGGCGAAAACGAGTTCTTCCAGGCCGGCATTGAAGACCTTGGCGATGTGGAAACGGCGCGCGCCGACGCCAGAAGCATCGCCGACGCGCACCGGCTTCTCCAACGGGTGCTGCCGGGCGCAGCGCTCTCCGTCACGCTCGGCGACCAGTCGCTGTTCGAGGCTGTGCTTCTGGCGCTCGGCTTGCCGCGCGGCTGGCGCATGCGGCTTGCCCGCGCCTTCGGATCGAGCGCGGTGCTCGCGGCGGCGCTGGCCGATCTCGCCAATCCGTCAAGGAGCGGGCAACTGGAACCCGCCATAACCGCGCTAGTCGCCGACGGCGATCATGAGCGGCTTGCCGATCAGATTGCCGAGCGAATGAAAGCTACCGGCCTGTCGCCCGAGGTTGGCCGCTCGCCAGAGAACATCGCCAGGCGGCTGATCGAGAAGGCGGAACTGAGGAGCGTCCGTCTTGCCGACGAAGCGTTCTCCGGGCTGAAAACCTTCCTTTCCATCCGCACGCCGCTCGGCAAGGCAGCGGCGGAGCTGTCGCGCTTCTGCACCGAGGCGCGGCTGTCGCTCGGCCCGGCGCTCGATAATTTTTCAGCGCGCGTGGAAGCGATCAGGGCGGAAGGCGTCCCGCTGGAGTCGATCCGCTATGACGCCGCCTTCGGCCGGCCGCTCGATTATTATACGGGCTTGGTGTTCGAGATGGCGGCGGAAGGACAGGAGCGTCCGCTTCTGGGTGGCGGCCGTTATGACAGGCTGTTGACGCTGCTCGGAGCGGAAAAACCCATTCCCGCCGTCGGCTTTTCCGTCTGGCTCGACCGGGTTGAGGAATTGCGGGAAGGGGCTAAATGACCATCACGCTCGCGCTTCCCTCGAAGGGCCGTCTCAAGGATCAGGCGCTCGAAGCCTTTCAGAAAGCCGGCATGGCGATCGAGTCGCCCGCCGACCAGCGGCGATATAATGCGCGCATGGCGTCGCTGGAGAATGTCGAGGTCGCCTTTCTCTCTGCGTCGGAGATCGCGCGCGAAGTGGGCGAGGGGCGCGTCGATCTCGGCGTGACCGGCGAGGACCTTCTGCGCGAGACCTTTTCGGATTGGGAAAGGCGCACGGAAACCGTTGCGCGGCTGGGTTTCGGCCGGGCGGACGTGGTGGTAGCCGTGCCGGACGTCTGGCTCGATGTCGAGACCATGGCCGATCTCGACGACGTCGCCGCCGATTTCCGCCACCGGCACGGGCGGCGGCTCAGGATCGCCACCAAATATTGGCGGCTCACCCAGCAGTTCTTCTCGCAGATGCACGGTATCCAGGTCTATCGCATCGTCGAAAGTCTCGGCGCGACCGAAGGCGCGCCGGCGGCCGGGCTTGCCGACATCATCGTCGATATCACCACGACCGGCTCGACGCTTCGCGCCAACCATCTCAGGATTTTGGAAGACGGCGTCATCCTGCGCTCGGAAGCCTGCCTTGTCGCGTCTTCCAAGGAGAGAAGCGACGAGGATCAACAGATCATCGGCGCTATCGCCGCGCGGTTTGGTCGGAACTGATATCGGTGCCGTGCGTCCTTGGAGGCTCGCTTCGCTCGCGCCTCAGGATGAGGGAGCCAGCACCCGGTCGCTTTGCCAAGGTCATCATTTTCGGGCATCTCGGGACAGGAGTCTGTACCGGCGGTCCTCATCCTGAGGCGCTCTCCCAGAGGGCGAGCCTCGAAGGACGCACCAAACAACCGCTTATCCAGGCTGCGTCATCGTCTCCGGCCGCACGATCCGGTCGTAATCCGCCTCGCTGACGAGACCGCTTTTCACCGCCTCCTCGCGCAAGGTGGTGCCGTTCTTGTGCGCGGTCTTGGCGATCTTGGCGGCATTGTCATAGCCGATCGTCGGGGCGAGCGCCGTCACCAGCATCAGCGAGCGGCCCATCAGATCGGCGATGCGCGTCTCGTCGGCCTCGATGCCGGCGACGCAATTCTCGGCGAAGGACTGCATGGCGTCGGAAAGCAGCTTGATCGAGCGCAGCACGTTGAGCGCGATGACCGGCTTGAAGACGTTCAGCTCGAAATGGCCCTGGCTCGCGGCCATCAGCACGGCGGCATTGTTTCCGATCACCTCGGTCGCGACCATGGTCAGTGCCTCGGCCTGCGTCGGGTTGACCTTGCCCGGCATGATCGAGGAGCCGGGTTCGTTTTCCGGCAGGCGGAGTTCGCCGAGGCCCGAGCGCGGGCCGGAGCCGAGGAAGCGGATGTCGTTGGCGATCTTGAAGAGATCTGTCGCGAGCGCCGCGAGGCTGCCGTGGAAATTGGCGAGCGCGCCATGCGACGCCAGCGCCTCGAACTTGTTCTCGGCCGTGCGGAAGGGCAGGTGGGTGATTTTCGCCAGTTGCGCGGCGATACCGGTGTCGAAGCCCTTCGGCGCGTTCAGTCCGGTGCCGACCGCGGTGCCGCCCTGCGCCAGCGCATAGACGTCTTCCAGTGAAGCGAGGATGCGCTTCTTGCCGAGTTCGAGAGCGACGACATAGCCGGAAAATTCCTGGCCGAGCGTCAGCGGCGTGGCGTCCTGCGTGTGGGTGCGGCCGATCTTGACGATATCCTTGAATTCCTCCGCCTTGGCCGCAAGCTCCTCGATCAAATTGGTGAGCGAGGGCAGGAGATGGATGGTCGTCTCGCGCGCCGCCGCGACATGCATGGCGGTCGGGAAGGTATCGTTCGACGATTGGCTCATATTGACGTGGTCGTTCGGATGGACCGGTTTCTTTGAGCCAAGTTCGCCGCCCAGCATTTCGATCGCCCGGTTGGCGATGACCTCGTTGGCGTTCATGTTGGTCTGGGTTCCCGAGCCCGTCTGGAAGACGACAAGCGGGAAATGGTCGTCGAGCTTGCCATTGGCGACTTCATCCGCCGCCGCCGCTATCGTTTTGCCGAGGGCAGGGTCGAGCTTGCCGAGTTGCATATTGGTTTCGGCCGCCGCGCGCTTGATCAGACCAAGCGCATGGATGAGCGGCAGCGGCATGCGGTCCGTGCCGATCCGGAAATTCTGGAAACTGCGCTGCGTCTGCGCGCCCCAATAGCGGTCGCCGGGAACGTCGATGGGGCCGAAAGTGTCGGATTCGGTGCGGGGTGCCGTCATGAAATGCTCCTATGTTGGCGGGAACATAGTGATCGGCAGAAGGAGCGTCTACAGAAACAATTCGCTCTCGATTGGCCCAAGCTTCGAAGTGAAAACGGGCGCCCCGCGACGCCCGTTTTGCATAATCTGATTGTCGGGAAAAATTATTTCTCCGCCTTGTCGGCCTTCTCGACAAAGGCGTTGGTGTAGGTCTTGGTGATGTCGATCTTGGCCTTGGCTACGTCGGGCGAACCGATCTTGAAGACGTCGAGCACGGCCTCGGCGCCCTTGGGATCCATCAGGCCGGTGGTCGAATACATGGGGATCGTGTTCTTCAGCGCGGCGAGATAGGAGGCCTTGTCGGCGCCGACGAGGTTCGGCGGCATCTTGTCCATGACCTCCTGGGCGCTGTGGCTGTGAATCCATTTCAGCGTCGCGACCATGGCGTTCGTCAGCGCCTGCGTCTCCTCGGGATGCGCCTTGATCCATTCGGGACGGGTATAGAAGGCGCCGCCGGGATAATCGCCGCCGAAGACCCTTTCCGTGTCCTTCTGCGTCCGCGTATCGGCAAGCAGGGTGAGGTCCTTGTACTTGTTCTGCAATACGGTGACAGCGGGGTCGAGCATCACGGCCGCGTCGATCTGGCCCTGCTCCATGGCGGCGATGGCCGTCGCGCCGAGGCCGACGCCGATGACGGCGGCCGAATCCTTCTTCAGGCCGGCTTTCACCAGCTGGTATTTCAGGAAGAAATCGGTCGAGGAGCCGGGCGCGCTGACGCCGACCTTCTTGCCGGCGAGGTCCTTGACCGACTTGATCTTGCCGGTGTCCTTGGGCGACACGACAAGGACGAGACCCGGATAGCGGTCATAGATCACGAACGCTTCGAGATGCTGCTTCTTGGCGGCGAGTTCCACCGTGTGGTCGAAATAGCCCGAGACGACATCGGCGCTGCCGCCGAGAACCGCCGTCAGGGATTGCGAGCCGCCTTTGAAATCGACGAGATTGACGTCGACGCCGGCCTTCTCGTAGGCGCCGATCTGCTTGGCGAGGACGGTCGGCAGATAGCAGAGGCATGAGGCCCCGCCGATGGCGAGCGTCACCTTGGACGCGGCCACCGCCCCGCCTCCCATCATCATCAACGCTGCGGCCACTGCCGTCAGCCGGGATATCAGCTTCATTTCTTTTCCTCCTTTGGATTATTTGCCCTGTTTCGAGAATTCGGGACGCCAGACGAGCAGCCGCCTTTCGATGATCGTGACGATCCAGTCGATCAGGAGAACGAAGGCGGCGAGCACGAACATGCCGGCGAAGACCCCGCCGACGTCGAAGACGCCCTCGGCCTGCTGGATGATGTAGCCGAGACCGGCGGCGGCGCCGAGATATTCGCCCACCACCGCGCCGACGACGGCGAAGCCGACCGAAGTGTGAAGCGAGGAGAACACCCAGGAGAGAGCCGACGGCAGATAGACGTGGCGGAGCAATTGGCGCTCGCTCATGCCGAGCATGCGTGCGTTGGAAAGCACGGTGCCGTTCACTTCGCGCACACCCTGATAGACATTGAAGAAGACGATGAAGAAGACCAGCGTCACGCCGAGCGCGACCTTCGACCAGATGCCGAGCCCGAACCAGAGCGTGAAGATCGGCGCGAGAACGACGCGCGGCAGGGCGTTCGCCGCCTTGATATAGGGGTCGAAAATGGCGCCGAGCCGTTCCTTGCGCGCGAACCAGAAGCCGATGACCAGCGCGCCCAGCGCGCCGATGGCGAAGGCGAGCATGGATTCCAGGAGCGTGATCCACAGATGATACCAGATCGTACCCTCGGCGAACCATTTCCATATCTGGTCGGCGACGGCGGCCGGCTTGGAAAAGAAGAAGGAGATGTTGTCCGGATTGCCGAGAAGGTGCGTGGTCGAGGCGACCTGCCAGAAAGCGATGATGACGATCGCCACCAATATCTGTGAAGCGAGAAGGCTGGCGCGGCTCACGGGGCGGCTCCTTCCAGGTCGCCATAGGCTTTCAGGACTTCCTGCTTCAGCATATGCCAGATTTGGCGGTGGATTGTCTGGAACGCCGGTTCGAGCTTGATCTCGGAAATGTCGCGCGGGCGCGGCAGCGCGATCGGGAAGTCGCCGATCAGGCGCGCCGAGGGGCCGGCGGACATCACCACGACGCGGTCGGCAAGCGCGATCGCCTCTTCCAGATCATGCGTGACGAACATCACCGCCTTGCGGTCCTCCGACCAGAGTTTCAGCAGGAGATCGCCCATGATCACGCGCGTCTGCGCGTCGAGCGGCCCGAAGGGCTCGTCCATGAGGATGATCTTGGGATCGCGGATCAGCACCTGCGCCAGCGCGACGCGCTTGCGCTGGCCGCCGGACAGCATGTGCGGATAGCGGTCGCAGAAGGAGGAAAGGCCGACGCGCCCGAGCCAGGTCTTCGCCCGTTCGCGCGACTCGCGCTGCTTCGTGCCGGCGACTTCGAGCCCGATCGCGACGTTTTCGAGCGCCGTCTTCCATGGCATCAGCGCATCCTGCTGGAAGAGATAGCCGGCCTTGCGATTGATGCCGGAAAGCGGAGCGCCGAAGATCGCGACGCTGCCGGAGGCCGGACCGAGCAGGCCCGCGGACGCGTTGAGAAGGGTGGATTTGCCACAACCGGTCGGACCGATGATGGCGACGAATTCCTGGCTGCCGACGGTCAGGCTTGCATCGGCCACGGCCTGGAATTTCTGACCGCGCGCGACCGCGAATTCGATCGTCACGTGATCGAGGGAGACGGCCGGCGCGCTTTCGGCGGCGGGCGCAGCCTTTGCGCGGCCTTCTCTCAGCGCCGCCGCCATGCGATGCCTCCCTGAACCGGTACGTGTCGGACGGTCTTTTTCGTCGGTTGCGGATAGCGGAAATGGTGACGCGCCATGGTTTCCTCCCGCCACGGTTCTGCTCTTCTTACGGTATGCCGAGGGCGGATGGAAATGGGCAATATGTAAATAAGCCTGCCATATCAACCCGGCTTGTGGTCCCATATGGGATTTCCACCGGCGAGGTGGCACAATTGTTTGCAAATAGGGCTTGTTCAGCGCGGCTCGACCCTGAGGCTGAGATAGGTCGGATCGAATCCCGCTATCGCCTGCAGGCGTTCCCAATCGAGAATGGTGAGGCTGGCGCCGCGCCACGCGATGAGCCCCTTCCGGCGCAGAAATTGGAGGATGCGGTTCACATGGACGACCGACCGGCCCATCATATCGCCGAGTTGCGCCTGCGTGATTGGCAGCTCGAAGCTGTACGCACGCGTGAGATCGACCGCCTTCAGGCGCAAGTATAATTCACACAGGAGATGCGCGACCTGACCTACCGAGGAGCGGCGCCCCATGGAGACGATCCAGGCCCGGTGGATGGCGGCATCGACCACTGTGCTCAGCCACAGCATGCGGGTAAGATGGGGATATTCGGCACTGATCTTCCGCAAATTCTCATGCGGAACCTTGCTGACGGTGCAATTCGTAAGCGCCACGACGCCATGATCCATCACTTTCAGAAGCAGGCTATGAAGATCGACGAAGTCGCCCGGTATGTGAACCGCCGTCAATTGCCGCTGGCCCTGCTCGATCACATGGGAACGCGCCGAGAAGCCTTCGATCATCAGGCAACTTTCCCTGGGGTGAGTCCCTTCCGCGACGATGTCCTGGCCGGCGCGATAATATTCGACTTTTGAAACGATGCTTTCCAGTGCCGCCTGCTCAAGCGGGGCGATCACATCCCTGTGCTGAAGATTGAGAATGAGCGGATTGACCAACAGCGTCTCCTGAATGCCCTGTGGTTAACGCCCAAGGCGGGCAGAGGTTCTGGGTCGGATCGCAATGACAGCAATTGGCCGCTATGCAGCCGCACAGTCCTTGCAAAGACCGCGGATCTCCACGGTCGTCTTCTCGGGGTGGAAGCCGGTCCGCCTGCTGATGCCGTCGATAAACGACTGGAAATCCTGGTCGTCGATCTCGGCGACGGCGCCGCAGCGCTCGCAAATGGCGAAGCCGATCGGTTCGTCCATATGCGAATGGTCGGCGGGATGGGAACAGGCGACGAAGGCGTTCATGCTTTCCAGCCGATGCACGATGCCGATGCCGCGCAACTGGTCGAGCGCGCGGTAGACCTGCAGCGGCGCGCGAAAACCTTCCGTGCGGAGTTCGTCGAGAATCTGATAGGCGCTGAGCGGCGTGCCGGCGCGCGAGAGAACGCCAAAGACCAGCTTCTGGTTCCTGGTCATCTCGAGGCCTGTCATCTCACGCTCCCTTGGCGCCTGAAATCTCGTCCTGTCCAATGCTACACCAAATGGGACATAGCGCGCCAACGCGCAATCCTGCTTCCTCTTTCACCTCGCAGCAAACCGCCACCTTGCCCCCTTCAAGCCGCTCAGCAGGTAGAAAGCGGCGCCAAGGGCAGTGATCCAGAAACTCGTCGGCCAATCCGTCCAATAGGCGAGCGCCAGCCCGAACCATGCCGTCAAAACGGCAAGGACGACGGAGAGCATGATGCCGGAGCGGGTGCTGGGTGAGAGGCGAATCGCCGCCGCCGCCGGCGCCACCATCAGCGCGAAGACCAGGAGCACGCCGACGATCTGTGTCGCTTCGGCGGTGGCGAGCGCGACGACGATCATGAAAAGCACGGAAATGAGGTCGAGATTGACCCCCTTGGCCTCGGCAAGCTCCGGCTGCAGGCTGGCGAAGAGAAGCGGCCTGGCGATGAAGAGGAGGACCAGGAGCAAGGCGACGCCGAGCATGGCCAGCAGGCGCACGGTTCCAAGGTCGATGCCAAGCACGTTGCCGAAGAGGATATTGGTCGTCTGACCGGCGAAAGCCGTATAGAAATGCAGGGAGAGCAGGCCGAGGCCGAGCGCGAAGGAAAGCACGATGCCGATCGCCACGTCGCGCTGCGCCCGCTCTCCGAGCAGGCCGATGCCGATCCCTGCAAGCACAGTGAAGGTCGTCAGCCCGAAGAAGGGCGAGACGCCGAGGAGGCCTGCGCCGGTGGCGCCCGGAAAGCCGACATGGGCGAGCGCATGGCCGGCGAAGGTTTCACCGCGCAGCACGAGAAAATAGCCGACCGCGCCCGCCACGATGCCGACGATCGTGCAGGCATAGAAGGCGTTGCGCATGAAGTCGTAGTCAAACAGGGTGCGCGTTGCCGTGATCGTGTGCGTGGCCATCATGGATATGTGCGTCGCATTCCATTTCGACGCCGTCGGCCATGACGAAGATGCGTCCCTCGGCGCGCAGCACGTGGATGGGCGCGTTGTAGAGCCTGGAAAGAACGGGGGCTGTGATGACTTCGTCCACCGATCCCATCGCCGCCTGGCCGTTGCCGAGATAAAGAACCGAATCAACCGCGTCGAGCAGCGGATTGATTTCATGGGAACAAAAGAGAACGGTAATCCCGAGCTGCTGGCTGACGTTCCGAACCAGATCGACCATGGCGCGCTGGTGGCCGGCATCGAGGCTGATCAGCGGTTCGTCGAGCAGGAGCAGCTTCGGTTCGCCGATGAGAGCCTGAGCGATCAGGATACGCTGCCTTTCACCGCCCGATAGTTGTGCAACCGGACGGCGGGCGAGGCCAGCCGCGCCGGCACGTTCGAGCGCGGTCCAAGCCGCCTCTCTTTCGGTGGCGGCAGCAATCGGCCAGCCCCAGCGATGGCCGCCCGCTGCGCCGAGGACGAGATCGTAAGCGGTCAGGCCGGAATGCGGCGGAAGCCGCCTTGTCTGCGGCATGTAGCCGATCAGCGGATTGCCGCGGGTGGGCTCCCGGCCAAGGACGAAAATCCTGCCGGCTTCAGGTTTCATCAGGCCAAGACTGGCACGCAGCAGCGTCGTCTTGCCGGCGCCGTTGGCGCCGAGCAGCCCGACAAAGGCGCCGTCCGGCACCGAAAAGGAAACGTCGGAAAGGATTTTCCGGTTTCCATGCGCCAGCGTGACATGGTCGAATTGGATCACATTCATTAGGTTCTCGCTTCCAGCGCCTTGCGAATGGCGTCCAATTGCCCCTTGAACCATGTCTGGATCGTCCTGCCGCTCGGCTCCAACTCGGTTACGCCGATGATGGCGACCTTGTTCTCGCTTGCGATCCGAAGGAGGCGGGTCGTGGCCGGATCGGTGACTTGTGAATTGTAGAAGAGGATTTTCGCCGTTCCGTCCGTCAGGGTTTTCTGGAACGCGGCGATTTCGGAAGCCGAGGGTTCGGTATCGTTCATGACGGCAAGCTGGAATTCCTCGTTCATCATTTTGAAGCCGAGCGCAGCGGCCATGTAGCCGAAGACGGGCTCGGTCGCGGTGACGGCCACGCCGGCATGTGCCTTTCTGATCGCGGCGATATCCTTGCCGATTTCCGCCATGGAAGCAGTGAATTTCTCCAGATTGGCGCGATAGAAGGCGGCGTGGGCGGCATCGCGCTTCTCAAGCTCGGCTTCGAGCGCCTTCGCCACCGCCGGAAAGGTGGCCGGATCGTACCAGAGATGCGGGTTGTCGCCGGGCTTCCCGCCGGTCAGCTTCGCGGCGACGATGATTGTGCGGTCGCGGGAAGGGGAGGCGAAAAGCAGCTTTTCCATCCAGGGTTCATACGCGGCGCCGTTATAGATGACGATCGTAGCGCGGGAGATGGTTCTTGCCGTGGAGGGGCTGGTCTCGAACAGATGCGGGTCCGCATCGGGATTGGACAGGATGCTCGATATCTCGACGCGGTCACCGCCGATCTGCTGGGCGAGATCGCCATAGAAATTTTCCGCCGCGACGATGTTTATCGTGTCGGCCGCCAAAGCGGGATTCCCGGCCAGAAAGAGAAAAATGGCGAGGAAAGCGGCCGTCAGGAAGGGAAGGGTGCGCATCAGGATCTCCGGTACGCGACTATCGATGGCGATGGTGCGGCGCGCCCGCAGAGCCTGTAACAATATAACATTAAGGCGAAAATGTGTCGAGCCATGGATATGTCTGGCGCCGACGGGAAAGAATAGGGCGGTCGTTGACTTGGTTTCCCCCTTGCGGCTACGCCTTCAGCAATCATGATCGAGCTTTTCATCGCCGCTTTCCTGATCCTGCTGAACGGCGTGTTTGCGCTTTCGGAACTTGCGGTCGTCTCGTCGCGCAAGCCGCGCCTGCACGCGATGGCGGAGCGGCGCGTCGCCGGAGCGGGCGCCGCCATGAGGCTGATGGAAAATCCCGGCCGCTTCCTCTCCACAGTGCAGATCGGTATCACGCTCGTCGGCATCCTGGCCGGCGCGTTTTCCGGCGCCGCGCTTGGCGAGCGGCTGAGCGCCTTTCTGGTCAGCCATGGCGTCTCGCGGCATGTGGCGGAACTGGAAGGCTATATCCTCGTCATCGGAGCCATCACCTTCTTCTCCGTCATTATCGGCGAACTGGTGCCGAAGCATCTCGCGCTGAAGGCGCCGGAGCGGCTTGCCTGCATGGTCGCGCCGACGATGCTGCTTCTCTCCCGCGCCGCCGCGCCTCTGGTCTGGCTTCTCGACGCCTCGACCCGCTTCATCCTGTGGGCGCTCAGGATTTCGGCAGAGCCCGAAAGCGCGGTAACGGAGGAGGAGATCAAGACCGTCGTGGCGGAGGCGGAAAGCGCGGGCGTCATCGAGAGCGAGGAGCAGTCCATGATCACGGCGATCATGCGGCTTTCAGACCGGACCGTGCGTGCCGTCATGACGCCGAGGACCGACGTGGACATGATCGACCTGAAACTGCCCGATGCGGAGATGCGCCGGCTCCTTCTCGGGGCGAAACATTCCCAACTGCCTGTCTTCGAGGGAAACCCGGACGAAATTCTGGGCGTGATCGTCCTGCGCGAGATGGTGAAACCGCTTTCGCAGAGAAAGAAGCTCGACCTGAAGCCTTTCATCCGGCGGGCGCCCGTCATTCCCGACACGCTCGAAGGGCTCGATGGGTTGAAAGTCTTGCGCGAGGCCGAGATCCCGATCGCGCTTGTCCATGACGAATACGGCCATTTCGAAGGGATATTGACGCCGGCCGACATGCTGGACGCCATCGCCGGCGCCTTCCGCTCGGATGCCGAGGATGAAGAGCCTGAAGCGTTTCAGCGGGAAGACGGCTCGTGGCTGATCGCCGGCTGGATGCCGGCCGACGAAATGGCTGAACTCCTTTATCTCTCGCTGCCGTCGAGACGCGGCTACGATACCGTGGCGGGTTTCCTCATCGATCAGTTCCAGCGGATCCCCGATCTCGGCGACAAGATCGAGATCGGCAATTGGCGCTTCGAGATCGTCGACCTCGACGGGCATCGCGTCGACAAGGTGCTGGCGACGCGGCTTTCGTGAGAAAAGCCGGCGCCCACCGCCGACGCGCGGACGGGCATTCCCGGTTCCCTTCATGAATTATTGTTCATTTTACATTCAATCCGAAAAAGCGCGACAAATCACCCGTCACTACACCCAGCGCCTGGTTGCAACGGGCACACGCTGTGGTTTACCAGAACGATGAGGGAGAGTTGCGCAATGTCAGCGACGCAAGGCCTCGCCTATGGGGCTCCGGGAATTCCAGCGCGCTGGACATCAAGCGCCAAAAGCGGCGTCGGGACAGCTCTTGCGCCTTCGTGCCGGGTCTGGTTCACCATCAGCCACGGCATCCTGAACGAGATCTATTATCCACGGGTGGACAGCGCCTGCACCCGCGATCTCGGCCTCATCATTACCGGCCCGGATGGATACTTTTCCGAAGAGAAACGGGACGCCGAACACCTCGTTGCGACTTTCGAGGACGGCGTGCCGGCCTATCATCTCACCAACACATCGCTGGACGGACGCTACAGGGTGGAGAAGCGGATCGTCGTCGATCCGGTGCGCCCGACCATCTTGCAGGAGATCGAATTCATCCATCTCGCAGGCGCCCCGGAGGATTACCGCGTCTACGCGCTGCTCGCGCCGCATCTGATCAATGCGGGGATGGGCAACACGGCATGGGTCGGCGATTACAAAGGGACGCCGATGCTTTTCGCGTCCGGAACGCACGGCGTCTCGCTCGCTTTGGCATCGTCTCTCCCGTGGGTCACGGCCTCGGCCGGCTATGCCGGATTCTCCGATGGCTGGCAATTGCTGCACAAGGATGGAAAGCTCGACCCCTCCTGCCAGCGCGCCGAAAACGGCAATGTCGCGCTGACCGGCGAGATCGGATTCACGGAGATCGAGCGGCGCGCCGTCCTGGCGCTCGGTTTCGGGCCGACGCCGAGCGAGGCGGGTTACAATGCGCGCGCCGGGCTCCAGGCCGGTTTCGAGGAGATGACCAAAGGCTATGTCGAGGGCTGGCGCGACTGGCAGAACCAGTTGGAGCGGCTCGAGGGTGTCGCCGGCTCGGGCCCCGGCGCCTACAGAACAAGTACCGCGGTTTTGGCGACGCACCATCCTTTTGCTTTCCCCGGCGCGGCGGTGGCAAGCCTGTCCATTCCGTGGGGTTTCGCCAAGGGCGATGAGGACATAGGCGGCTATCATCTCGTCTGGCCGCGCGATCTGGTGGAAACGGCGGGCGGCTTTCTTGCCGCCGGCGCATGGAAGGGCGCGCTCGGCGTTCTGGCCTATCTCAGAACGATCCAGGAAGCCGACGGCCATTGGCCGCAAAATGCGTGGCTCGACGGCACGGTCTATTGGGGCGGCATCCAGATGGACGAATGCGCCTTTCCGATCCTGCTGGCCGAAATGCTTTATCGCAACGGGCATTTGCCCTTGCCGGCGCTGGAGCCTTTCATGCCCATGATCGAACGGGCCGCGTCCTATATCGTGCGACACGGACCCGTAACCGGGGAGGACCGTTGGGAAGAGGACGCTGGCTATTCTCCCTTCACACTTGCCGTCGAGATCGCGGCGCTTCTCGCGGCGGCCGATCTGATCGAGCTCGAAGGGGATAGTGACGGCGCGCATTACCTTCGCGAAACCGCCGACAGCTGGAACGACCAGATCGAGCGCTGGACCTATGTGACGGAAACCGACATCTGCCGCGAGATTGGCGTCAGTGGCTATTATGTACGCATCACCGCTCCCGACAGGGCGGATGCGGCGTCTCCCAAGGACGGCTTCGTACCGATCAAGAACCGCCCGCCCGCCGAGGCCGAGGAAGAGGCGATCCACGTCATCAGTCCGGATGCGCTGGCGCTTGTCCGCTTCGGGCTACGGGCTGCCGACGATCCTCGGATCGTCGATACGGTCAAGGTGATCGATCATTCGCTGAAATGCGATCTGCCGCAGGGGCCCGTCTGGTACCGCTATACGGATGACGGCTATGGCGAACATACGGACGGCAGGCCGTTCGACGGCACCGGACATGGCAAGCCATGGCCGCTTCTCACCGGTGAGCGCGCGCATTACGAACTGGCGGCGGGTCGCAAGAAGGAGGCGCGAAAGCTTCTGGAAACGATGGAACGGTCCGCCGGCAAGGGTGGGCTGATCCCGGAACAGCTATGGGACGGCGCGGATATTCCCGAAAGGGAACTCTTCCGTGGAAAGCCCTCCGGCAGCGCCATGCCGCTCGTCTGGGCGCATTCGGAGCACATCAAGCTGTTGCGCTCGCTCCGGGACGGCGTGGTGTTCGACATGCCGCCGCAGGGCGTGAAGCGCTATATCCGAGACAAGACCGTTTCGCCCTTCCGCAGTTGGCAATTCGTCAACAAGATCCGCTCGATACCTGCGGGCAAGATTCTGCGCATCGAGGTGACGGCCGCTGCGGTCGTCCACTGGAGCCTGGATGGATGGAAAAATGTTCACGACAGTGAAACCATTCGCAACTGCTTCGGGGTCTATCTCGTTGATCTCCCGGTGGAGCGGGCAAAACCCGGCGACAGCGTATGTTTCACTTTCTTCTGGTCCGATGCGGACCGTTGGGAGGGAACCGATTTTTGTGTAGGGATAGACGCGGAGAACGCCGCTTAAGGGGAAAGCGGGAAGAGGGCCTGAGTTCAACGAAGACAGGAAGAGACCATGCAGATCGGTATGATGGGATTGGGCAGGATGGGCGCGAACATGGTGCGACGCCTCCTGAAGGCCGGCCACGAATGCGTCGTCTATGACGTCAACAAGGATGCGGTCGCTGCGCTCGTCAAGGAAGGCGCGATCGGCGCCGGATCGCTGGAGGAATTCGTTTCCAAACTCTCCAAACCGCGCGCCGCCTGGCTCATGCTGCCCGCCGCCATCACTGGCGACAACGTCGACAAGCTGGCTGCCTTGATGGAAAAAGGCGACATCGTTATTGACGGCGGCAATTCCCATTATCACGACGATGTCGACCGGGCGGCCAGGCTTGCACCGAAGGGACTGAACTATATCGATGTCGGCACCAGCGGCGGCGTCTGGGGACTCGAGCGCGGCTATTGCCTGATGATCGGCGGCCCGGACGAGGCGGTGAAGCACCTCGATCCGATCTTCGCCACGCTGGCGCCGGGCGCAGAGCCTTCCGAGAAGGCTCCGGACAAGTCGCACGGCACCGCGCCCTTCGGCTATCTGCATTGCGGACAGGCCGGCGCGGGGCATTTCGTCAAGATGGTGCATAACGGCATCGAATATGGCGTCATGGCCGCCTATGCGGAGGGCATGAACATCCTCAAGGCCGCCAATGCGGGCGAAAAGACGCGCGAAGCGGATGCCGAAACAACGCCGCTCCAGCATCCGGAATATTACAGGTTCGACATCGATCTCGCCTCCGTGGCGGAAGTCTGGCGGCACGGCAGCGTCATCAGTTCCTGGCTGCTCGACCTGACCGCCTCGGCGCTGCGCGAAGACGCCGCGCTCGGCAAGTTCGGCGGCCGGGTCTCGGATTCGGGCGAGGGGCGCTGGACGCTCAATGCTGCAATCGAAACGGGCGTTCCCGCCAATATCCTCGCAGCCGCGCTCTTTCAGCGTTTCAGTTCGCGCGGTGAGTCCGAATTCGCCGACAAGCTATTGTCCGCGATGCGCTATGAGTTCGGCGGCCATCTCGAAAAGCCGGCGGGAAAGTGACAATTCCCGGTCATCCGGCCGCCGTGGCGTGGCGCGCTGCAGGAAATGTATCCGACGAAACAGGAAGGCAGGTTTTCATGAGCGAAGAACGGTCCGACGCACTTGTGCTTTTCGGGGCGACAGGCGATCTCGCGCACAAGAAGATCTTTCCCGCGCTCTACGCCATGGTCGAGCATGGCGAATTGACCGAGCCGGTGATCGGCGTAGCACTTGACAATTGGGACGTGAAGAAGCTGCAGGAGCGCGCCAAGGACGGCATCAAGAACACCCTTGGCAAGGTCGATGACAAGGTTTTCGCCAAGCTTGCCTCTCTCCTCAACTATGTCAGCGGCGACTATCGCGACCAGGCGACCTTCGACAAGCTGAAGGAGGCGCTCGGCGACCACAGGCGTCCGCTGCATTATCTCGCGGTGCCGCCGAGCATGTTCGAGCCGGTGGTACAGGGGTTGGAGCAGTCGGGAGCCGCAGTTGGAGCCAGGCTGATGGTCGAGAAGCCGTTTGGACGCGACCTGCAATCAGCGCGCTGGCTGAACCGCGTGCTGCATCTGGTTTTCGAAGAGGACAAGATCTTCCGTATCGATCATTTCCTCGGCAAGGAGGCGATCCAAAACCTGATCTATTTTCGCTTCGCCAATTCCTTTCTCGAGCCCATCTGGAACCGCAATTACATATCGAGCGTCCAGATCACCATGGCTGAGGATTTCGGCGTCCAGGGGCGCGGCCGCTTCTATGATGAAGTGGGGTGTATCCGCGATGTCATCGAGAACCATCTCCTCAATATCATGCTGCTGCTCGCGATGGAGCCGCCGAACGACCGCTCGACCGAGGAACTGCTCGACGAGAAGGTGCAGGTGCTGAAGGCCATCCGTACGTTGAGCAAGGAAGACGTGGTGCGGGGCCAGTTCAAGGGCTATCTGGACGAGCCGGGCGTGGCGCCGAATTCGCCCGTCGAAACCTTCGCCGCGGTCCGCTTGTTCGTCGATACCTGGCGCTGGCAGGGCGTGCCCTTCTTCATCCGCGCGGGAAAGTGCCTTCCCGTCGACTGCACCGAAGTGGTGGTGCGCTTCCGCAAACCCCCGCTCGACGTCTTCGATCCTGTCGATGCCAAGGAGGCGAATTACATCCGCTTCGGCATCGATCCCGACGTCTCGATCAGGATCGGCGCGCGTCGCAAGAAGCCGGGGGACGAGATGGTCGGGGAGCAGGTGGAACTTCTGGCGCAGGATACAGGCAAGGAAGACATGCCGCCTTATGAAAGGCTGATCGGTGATGCCATGAACGGCAATGCCCAGCTTTTCACCCGCCAGGACGCCAGCGAGATCGCCTGGCGCATCGTTCAGCCCATACTCGACGACAAGACGCCTCCGCCTGTCTATGATCCCGGAACCTGGGGTCCGGCCGCCGCCATGAAAGGCTTCGGCCCGGTGAATGGCTGGGTAGACCCTGCGGCGAAATAAGGGAGGAGACATGAACAAGATCGAGAAGAAGATCGTCTCGGCGAACGGGCAGGTTGTGCTCGCCATCGACATCGGCGGTTCGCATGTGAAGGTGATGACCAGCGCCGGCAGCGAGGAGCGGAAGGCCGAATCCGGCCCGAAGATGACCGCCGAGGACATGGTCGCGGCCGTCAAGAAGCTCGCCAAGGGCTGGCATTACGATGCGATCGGAATGGGTTATCCCGGTCCTGTCCTCCACGATCGGCCGCTGGTGGAGCCGGCCAATCTCGGGCCGCATTGGGTCGGCTTCGATTTCAAGGGCAGTTTCGGCGTGCCGGTGAAGATCGTCAACGACGCGTTGATGCAGGCCATCGGCAGCTATGAAGGCGGCCGCATGCTCTTTCTCGGCTTGGGTACCGGGCTCGGCGCGGCGATGATCGTCGACAATGTCGCGCAGCCGATGGAACTGGCGCATCTGCCTTATAAGAAAGGCAAGAGTTTCGAGGATTATGTCGGCGAGCGTGGTCTGGAAAAGCGCGGCAAGAAGAAATGGCGGAAATCCGTCTTCGACGTGGTCGACCGCCTGCGCGCCGCCATGCAGCCCGATTATGTCGTGATCGGCGGCGGCAATGTCGAAAGACTGGACGAACTGCCGGAAGATTGCCGCCGCGGCGACAATACGCTTGCCTTCAAGGGCGGCTTCCGGCTCTGGCAGGACAAAGAACTGGTCGTGTGACCAGCACCTGCGTCAGCCAGCCATTGGGCGGGAATTCTCCAGGGCCGCGAGGAAGCCGTTCAGCCAAGCGCGGGCGTCGCCTTCCTTTATCCGCTTCAGAAGCGCTTCATGCCGTTCCCTGCGCTCTTCCAGCGGCATCATCAGTCCGCCGTAAAGTGCGTCCGCCATGGCGTCTAGGTCATAGGGATTGACGATCAGGGCCTCCTGCATCTGCTCCGCGGCGCCGGCGAACTGGGACAGCACGAGAACGCCCGGATCGTCCCTTTCCTGCGCCGCGACGAATTCCTTGGCGACGAGGTTCATGCCGTCGCGAAGCGGCGTGACGAAGCCGATCTGGCTCGAACGGAAAAGCGCCGCAAGCTTGTCGCGGGGCACGTTGCGGTGGAGATAGCGGATCGGCGTCCAGTTGAAATCCGCGAAACGGCCGTTAATGGCGCCCGAGAGGAGTTCCAATTCCTCGCGAATGTCGGCGTATGATTGCACGTCCTCGCGCGTCGGCGGAGCGATCTGCAGGAGGCTGACTTTCTTGTGCATGTCGGGATGGGTTTCGAGAAGCCGCTCGAAGGCCTTGAAGCGATCGGGCAAGCCCTTCGAATAATCAAGCCGGTCGACGCCCACCACCTGCTTGCGGCCGAGCATCTGCCGGCGCATATGGTCGATCGCCACTTCATCGGAACCTTTCTCGGCCATCTCGGCGAACTGATCGACATCGATGCCGATCGGGAAGGCGCCGGCGCGAAAGCTATTGCCGCCGATACGCATGGAGCCATCGGCGAGTTCCTCCGCGCCGCTGTTCTCCTCGATGTAGCGGCGGAAATTGGTGAGGTCGGCTTCCGTCTGGAAACCGATCAGATCGTAAGCCGAAAGACATTCCACCAGATATTCGTGGTTGGGAGCGGCGGCGAGGAGGTCCGGCGGGGGGAACGGGATATGGAGGAAAAAGCCGATGCGCTGGCGGCAGCCGCGGCGGCGCAACTCCTCCGCCAGCGGCATGAGATGATAGTCATGCACCCAGATGAGGTCGTCCGGCTCCAGGAAGGGAACCAGGCTTGAAGCGAATTTCTGGTTCACCCGGACATAGCCGTCGAAAAAGGCCAGCTGGAAATTGACGAGGTCGAGGCGGTAATGGCAGAGCGGCCAAAGCACGCTGTTGGCATAGCCGAGATAATATTCCGCATAATCCTGCTTCGTCAGGCCGATCGAAACGCGCGTGACCTTGCCGATCCTGTCCACATTCGGCTGTTCGCCGGCGTCGGCGGCTTTCGTGTTGCCGTTCCAGCCGAACCATACACCGCCACGCTGTTTCAGGGCATCGGCGAGCCCGACGGCCAAGCCTCCCGTCTGGGTCGTCTTCCTCAGATTGGCGACCCTATTCGAGACGATGACAAGCCTGCTCAAATGACCGACTCCCACGGGCGCGACAGCCACCGCGCGCCGTTGATTGTGCCCGCATAGCCGCAACAACCGATGGCACCGAGGTCAGGATTTGCCATCCGCGCCTCCTGCGGGCGCCTTCACGCCGCTTTCCCGAAAACGCCTCGCGACCCGGCCGAGCCAGGAACGGAATTCATCGATGCTCGCTGCCCGGTAAGTCGCCTGGGTAGGACCAGGACCGACTTTGATGGACGTACCGCCAAGCGCTTTCATCACAGGGAACGCATCCTCGTCCGTAGCGTCGTCTCCGGCGAAAACCGGATGACGGCCCGTGAACGGCTCTTCCCGCATGAAAGCTCGGATCGCATCTGCCTTTGTCGCTTGCCCCGCCTTGATTTCGATAACCATTTTGCCGTGCAAAAGTTGCAAGCCCGGATTCGCGTCGACGATGGTGCGAACGGTCGCCATGCACGGCGCTTCAAGCTCCGGACGCTTGCGGTAGTGGAGCGCGATCGAACCGGGCTTTTCCTCGACGAGAATACCGGCATGGCCAAGCGAAAAGGTCCTGAGCCTGCTCCTGGCCTTCAGCAGAACTGCTTCGTTGGTCGGCATGCGCAGCATTTCGCCTTGGGCGTTGCGCCGTTCGAGGCCATGCACGCCCGCCAGTGGCAGTTCCAGCGGAGCGATAAGCCGTTCGAGGTCCGCGATAGAGCGTCCAGAAATGATTGCAATCGCGGAACCGGTGGCCCGCTTGAGCTTTTCCAGTGAGCGGCTTTCCGACGGCGGCAGGACGACCGCGGCGGGGTCGTCCGAGAAATCGGCGAGCGTTCCGTCGAAATCGAGGAAAAAGGCGACGTTTTCGCCGCGTAGCTCGGCAATATCGAAATCGGAAAGAGGAAATGGCGTTACGGCCATGTCTTCTCCTTGCAAACGTTTCGCGGAATCCATCTGTCATAATGTCATAGGGCGCAAAGCGTCGGTCCGAAACCGCCCCGGACGAAAAGGTTATCGAAAGGGCGATTTTGCAGCTCGTGCCATTCCCCGGACGGATGGCTCGCTTCACTTCCATAGTTCCGCGCATTTGCAACTTGCTTTTCCGGGCTTATGGCTTCCTGATTGAGAGTGGAATTACGCAACCGGCGAAGGAGAAAACGCGATGCCACGATCGATGGAAGGCCGGCATGTCGTCATTACCGGAGGCTCCGGAGCCCTCGGCGGCGCCGTCGCAGCGAGGTTTGCCGCAGCCGGTGCGATCTGCCATTTGCCTGTGCGTTCGATGCCGGACGAGCCGGCTTTCGAGGCCGGGCCGAATATCCTTGTGGTCGAGGGGATCGACCTGACGCGCCAGGGCGATGTCGACCGGTTCTATGACAATGTGCCGGACCTCTGGGCATCCGTTCACGCAGCCGGCGGTTTCGCGATGGGGCCGCTTGTCGATACGTCGTTGGACGATTTCCGCCGCATGATGGAGATCAATACCGCCACGGCCTTTGCCTGTTGCCGGGCAGCCGTGCGCAATATGCGTTCCAACGGTGTTGAAGGCCGTATCGTGAACGTTGCCGCGCGTCCCGGCCTCAATCCGCGCAGGGGGGCCAAGGCAACGGCCTATGCGGCGAGCAAGGCGGCGATCGTCGCGCTCACGGTCGCGCTGGCGGAGGAGTTGAAGGACGATCGGATTTTGGTCAACGCGGTTGCGCCCTCGACCCTCGATACGCCGGCGAACAGTGCGCAGATGCCGAACGCCGATACATCGAAATGGGTCCCGCTGAAGGCGGCTGCGGAAGCGATCTTCCATCTCGGTTCGCCCGCCAACATGGCGGCGAGCGGGACGATCATGCCGCTCTACGGGCGCGCCTGAGGCCGCTTGCGGGCCATTCGGTCAGGCAACGCTATATTTTATTGTATCTTCCGGCGGATCGGAACAAGCGACGGCAATTCCCGCCTATTTCAACAGGCTCTTCCAAGGTTATATTTTATTGCATATAACGCTTGCGCGTTGTGGTGCGGAGCAGCGAAGCAGGGAGAGCCGGTATGATAACGCGCAGGATTTTCGGGATAAGGATAGCGGCCATTGCAGGGGGCGTTGTGGCTGGCCTGCTTGCCGCGGCGCCGGCTGCGCTGGCGGCCGACACCGTGACGATTTTTGCGGCGGCCAGCCTCAAGAACGCATTGGACGACGTCAATCATGCCTGGAAGGCCGATACCGGCACGGAGGCGAGGATTTCCTATGCGGCCAGTTCCGCGCTCGCCAAGCAGATCGAGGCCGGCGCGCCTGCCGATCTCTTCATTTCAGCCGATCTCGACTGGATGAAATATCTCTCCGGCAAGAAATTGATCCAGAAGAAGACCGAGGTTCGGCTGCTCGGCAACAAGCTCGTGCTGATCGCGCCGAGGGCTTCCGCCAAACCTGTGACGATCGCCGCGCATTTCGATCTTGCCGGGCTGCTCAAGGGCGGGCATCTTGCCATGGCCGACACGTCTGCCGTGCCGGCTGGCAAATATGGCAAGGCGGCGCTGCAGAAGCTTGGCATATGGAAATCGGTCGAAGGCAAGATCGCGCAGGCGGAAAATGTCCGCGCCGCGCTGAAGCTCGTCGCCACGGGCGAGGCGCCTTATGGCATCGTCTACCAGACCGATGCACATGCGGAACCGAGCGTGAAAATCGTTGGCGAATTCCCAGGAGGAAGCTATCCGCCGATCATCTATCCAGCAGCACTGGTCGCCGGCTCGAAGAACCCGGATGCGGCGGCTTTCCTGAAATATATGCAGACGGCGAGGGCGAAGAAGCTTTTCGAGAAGCAGGGCTTCACCTTCCTGCCGGCAACCGCGTCCAACTGAAGCTCGGCCGCGCCGCGCGATGAACTGGCTGGGCCTCGGTCCTGACGAGTGGAGCGCGGTCCACCTGTCGCTCCTGGTGGCGTCCGTCGAGATGATCGTCAGCCTGCCCTTCGGCGTCGTCGCGGCGCTGGTGCTGGCGCGCGGCAAGTTCTGGGGCAAGACCTTCCTCGACGGGCTCGTTCATCTGCCGCTCGTCCTGCCGCCGGTCGTGACGGGCTATCTCCTCCTTATCACCTTCGGCAGGCGCGCGCCGGTCGGCGCGTTCCTTGCCGATCATTTCGGTCTCGTCTTCGCCTTCCGCTGGACAGGTGCGGCGCTCGCCTGCGGCATCATGGGTTTTCCGTTGATGGTGCGCGCCATCCGCCTTTCCGTCGAGGCGGTGGACGGGCGTCTCGAAGCGGCCGCCGGGACGCTCGGCGCCAATTCGGCCTGGGTGTTTATGACCGTGACGCTGCCACTCATCCTTCCCGGCATCATCGCCGGCATGATTCTTTCCTTCGCCCGCGCCATGGGCGAGTTCGGCGCCACCATCACCTTCGTTTCGAACATTCCCGGCGAGACGCAGACTCTGCCTTCCGCCATCTACACCTTCACCCAGGTGCCGGGCGGGGACGCCAGCGCGCTGCGGCTGACACTCGTCTCCGTTGTGATCTCGATGGCGGCGCTCATCGCCTCCGAAGCGCTGGCGCGACGGGTCGGGGGCAGGCTCCGGGCCCAATGACGCTCTCCGTCGCCATTCGCCGCAGGCTGGGCGCATTCGACCTCGACGCGACTTTCGAGAGCGAGGGCCATCTGACGGTGCTCTTCGGGCCGTCGGGGTCCGGAAAGACCTCCGTCGTCAATCTGATCGCCGGCCTGCTCAAGCCGGATTCGGGACGGATCGCCGTCGACGGCCGCGTCCTCGTCGATACCGAGAGGCGTATCTTCCTGCCGAAGCACCGGCGCAGGATCGGCTATGTCTTCCAGGATGCCCGGCTCTTTCCGCATCTCACGGTGCGCCAGAATCTCTCTTATGGCCGGTTCTTTGCGCCGAGGGCGGAGCGCAGGGAGAATTTCGGCCATGTGGTCGATCTTCTCGGCATCGGCCATTTGCTCGACCGGCGGCCGGTCCTGCTTTCGGGCGGCGAAAAGCAGCGGGTTGCAATCGGGCGCGCGCTTCTCTCCAGTCCAAAACTGCTCCTGATGGACGAGCCGCTCGCCGCGCTTGACGAAGCGCGCAAGGCCGAGATCATGCCTTATCTGGAACGGCTTCGCGACGAAACGAAGGTTCCGATCGTCTATGTCAGCCATTCGATCGCCGAAGTGGCGCGGCTGGCGACGACCATCGTGGTCATGGCGGACGGAAGTGTGGCCGCTTCGGGCCCGGCCCGCGACATTGTCGGCCGGCTCGACCTCATGCCGCCGGAAGAGCGCCGCGAGGCCGGCGCCGTGCTCGACATGGCGGTGGCGGAACAGGACCGGCATTTCGGCATGACGGTGCTGCGTTCGGCGGCCGGCGATATCCACGTTCCCGGACTGAACCACGCGATCGGCTCAATGCACTGCGTCCGCATCCGGGCGCGCGACGTGATCCTGGCGGTGGAACGGCCGGTCGGCCTCAGCGCGCTCAACATCCTCTCCGGAACGATCGCAGCCATCGCACCGGCCGGCGAGAACCTGATCGAGATCCGACTCGATTGTCACGGCGAAACGATCATCTCGCGGATTACGCGGCAGTCGCTGGAAACGCTGGGACTCGCCATCGGACGGAACGTCTTCGCGGTGGTGAAGGCGGTCGCATTTGACGAAGGCACCGTCTCGCGGGAAAAACGGATGGAGACCTGACGCGGACCGGCGCTTCAGATATGTTGGAGTGGCTTCATGCCTTCACTTAGCCTCCGAATAAATCTCGACCCCGAAGGTCGCATCGGGCCGGGCAAGATCGAACTGCTGGAGCAGATCGCCGCCTTCGGCTCGATCTCGGCGGCGGCGCGGGCGATGGACATGTCCTACAAGCGAGCCTGGGACCTCGTGGATGAGATGAACCTGCTGTTCGGCAAGCGGCTTGTTTCCGCGCAAACCGGCGGAAAGCGGGGCGGCGGCGCGCAACTGACGCCGGTCGGGCTCGCCGTCGTCAGCCGTTTCCGCGCCATCGAGCGCGCCGCGGCCGCCGCCGCCGCACAACAGCTTACCGCGCTCCAGGCGGAGATCGAGAACGGATAAGTTTGCATGCGGGTTTCGGGCTGGAACAGCGGAAGGCCGCGCGTGGTGCTCCATGTCGCAGGGCAACCGTGAGAGGGATGGCAGGCGTATTCCCGCTCGCGAAAAGCGGTGAGGCTACGGCCGGAGGATCATGTCGAAGGTAGCCGAAATCGGGGATGTCGATGCTGACATCGATGGCCGCTACGCCTGGATGCGCCTTGCCGTCTCGGTGCTGATCGGTACGGTCGGCGGCGTCGGGCTTTGGGCCGTGGTCGTGGTGCTGCCCGCCGTGCAGGCCGAGTTCGGCGTCGATAGGGCGGCCGCTTCCTTGCCCTACACTCTGATGATGATCGGCTATGCGCTGGGCAATTTCTTCATCGGGCGCATCATTGACCGTTTCGGGTTCATGCTGCCCGCGATGGCCGCGACATTGATGCTCGGCCTCGGCTTCATCTTCTCATCGCTGGCGCCCTCCCTGACCGTCTTCGCCATCCTCGGCGTTTTCGTCGGGATCGGCGCGGCGGCGACCTTCGGCCCGCTGATCGCCGACATCTCGCACTGGTTCCAGCGCTATCGCGGCGTCGCTGTGACGAGCGCGGCCTGCGGCAACTACTTCGCCGGGGCGATCTGGCCGCTCGTCATCGAGCCGATCACCGCGCAGGAAGGCTGGCGCAGCGCCTATATGGATATCGGCATCATATGCCTGGTGACGATGGTGCCTCTGCTTCTCCTGCTGCGACGGAAATCGCCGCATCAGGGCGGGACGACCGGCAAGGCGCCGGCGGTCAGGCCCATTTCCGTCTCGCCGCGCGCGCTGCAGACCATGCTCATCATCGCAGGGCTGGGCTGCTGCGCCGCCATGTCGATGCCGCAGGTGCACATGGTCGCCTACTGCGCCGATCTCGGCTATGGCGCGGCGCGCGGCGCCGAGATGCTGTCTCTCATGCTGGTCGGCGGGGTCGTCAGCCGTTTGGGTTCCGGTCTCATCGCCGACCGCATCGGCGGCATCCGCACGCTGCTTCTCGGATCGATCCTGCAATGTATCGCGCTCTTCCTCTACATTCCGTTCAACGGTCTCGTTTCGCTCTACGCGATCTCCCTGATTTTCGGCCTGTCGCAGGGCGGCATCGTTCCCTGCTACGCCATCATCGTGCGCGAATATCTGCCGGCGGCGGAAGCCGGAAAGCGGGTCGGCGTCGTCATCACGGCGACCGTCGCCGGCATGGCCTTCGGCGGCTGGATTTCGGGCTGGATCTACGACCAGACCGGCTCCTACGAAGCCGCGTTCCTCAACGGCATCGCCTGGAACATCCTGAACATCGCCATGATCACGCTGCTTCTGTGGCGCGCGGGCTCGCCGCGCGCGGCCATGGCCTGAACCGACGTCGCTGGTTAACCAGCACAAGGCGGGTTGTGAATTGATCGCATGAGGTTCGCCCTGTAAGCATTTGATCAGGAATCGGCCTTCGGCCGCAAGATCAAGGGAGACATCCGATGAAGACACGCGCCGCCGTGGCATATGCCGCAGGAAAGCCGCTTGAAGTCACTGAAGTCGATCTCGAAGGGCCGAAGGAAGGCGAGGTGCTGGTCGAGATCAAGGCGACCGGCATCTGCCACACCGACGAATTCACGCTGTCGGGCGCCGATCCGGAAGGGCTCTTTCCGGCGATCCTCGGGCATGAGGGCGCAGCCATCGTCGTCGATGTCGGCAGGGGCGTGACGAGCGTCAGGAAGGGCGATCACGTCATTCCGCTCTACACGCCGGAATGCAGGCAGTGCCCGTCCTGCCTATCGCGCAAGACCAATCTTTGCACCGCGATCCGGGCAACGCAGGGGCAGGGGTTGATGCCAGACGGCACGAGCCGGTTTTCCATCGGCAAGGAAAAGATCCATCACTATATGGGCTGTTCGACCTTCTCGAACTTCACCGTGCTGCCCGAGATCGCCGTGGCGAAGGTCGATCCGGAAGCGCCCTTCGACAAGATCTGTTATATCGGCTGCGGCGTGACGACAGGCGTCGGCGCCGTGCTCAACACCGCGAATGTCGAGGCCGGCGCGACGGCGGTGGTCTTCGGGCTCGGCGGCATCGGCTTGAACGTCATCCAGGGGCTGAGGCTCGCCGGCGCCGACATGATCATCGGCGTCGATGTCAACAACGACAAGAAGGAATGGGGCGAGCGCTTCGGCATGACGCATTTCGCCAATCCGAAGGAGGTCGGCGATGTCGTGCCCCATCTCGTCAACCTAACCAAGCGCGGCGCCGACCAGATCGGCGGCGCCGACTACACTTTCGACTGCACCGGCAACACGACGGTCATGCGCCAGGCGCTGGAGGCCTGTCATCGCGGCTGGGGCCAGTCGATCATCATCGGCGTCGCCGGCGCGGGGCAGGAGATTGCGACGCGCCCGTTCCAACTCGTCACCGGCCGTGTCTGGAAGGGCACGGCGTTCGGCGGGGCGCGGGGACGCACCGACGTGCCGAAGATCGTCGACTGGTACATGGCGGGCAAGATCGAGATCGACCCGATGATCACCCACACGCTGACGCTCGACGAGATCAACAAGGGCTTCGACCTCATGCATGAAGGCAAGTCGATCCGAAGCGTCGTGGTTTATTGAGGGGTCCGGTAGCGGGCGGACGCCCCGGCTTTCTGAATTGTCAAAGGGAGGAAGGACATGGCTGAAACATTGCATCCGAACATCGACAAGGGGCTGCCCAGGAAGAGCGCGAAGTTCGCCGGCGGCACGCTTGTATGCGACTGCGTCAACAATCCGGTGACGGTCGAGATCAAGGGCCAGGTCCTGCACAACCATGCCTGCGGCTGCACAAAATGCTGGAAGCCGGCGGGTGCCTTGTTTTCGCTCGTCGCCGTCGTGCCGACCGACAACGTCAAGGTCACGGCCAACAAGTCGAAGCTCAAGGTGGTGGACAAGAAGGCGCTGATCCAGCGTCATGCCTGCCGCGCCTGCGGCGTGCATATGTACGGGCCGGTGGAACGGGACCATCCGTTCAAGGGCCTCTCCTTCGTCCATCCCGAACGGTTCAAGGAAAGCGGCTGGGCGCCCCCCGGATTCGCGGCCTTCGTATCGTCTATCATCGAGTCCGGCGTTAGGCCGTCGCGCATGAAGGGCATCCGCAACAAGCTCGCGAAAGCCGGCCTGGAGCCCTATGACTGCCTGTCACCAGGCCTCATGGACTACATCGCGGAATGGACGGCGAAAAAAACCGGCGCACTGCCGGCTTGAGGCAGGCGACGTAAGGGTTTGGACGGGGAGTGGGGAATTTGTGTCCCGCTCCTGATTCCGAGTCTCGATGCGGGCGACGGCAATCTGCCAGACGGCAAACCTCTCCTGATCACCCCATCCATGTATCGACCCAGTTCGATACCGCCCAGCGCGGATTGTCCGCGATGTTGTGTATCGTGTTTCGGGCGACGCTGGTGAAGGTCCAGTCGACGATATTGATGAGGGGCAGGTCGTCCGTGACGATCTTCTGGAAGAGATGGTAGAGGTCCGTTCGCTCACCCTCGTCGAGCGTGGTCGCGGCCTTGCCGATCAGCGCGTCGAGCTTGGGATTGTCATAGCCTCCCTGGTTTGAGAAGGGCACGCCGTCGGGAATACCGCCTTCCACAAGGATGGTGGTCGAGATGGCCGGATCGCCGCGGAAAACGGGCGGCGCCACGGCAAGATCGAAAGTGTGGTCCATATAGACCGCCTTGATATGCGCGGCGGCGTCGTGGTTCACGATCGTGGCGTCTATGCCGATCGCAGCAAGCGCCTCGCTGAGATAGACGCCGAAAGCGCGCGTCTCATGGAAATAGGGTGCGGGAAGAAGCTTCAGGCTGAAACGCATGCCGTTTCCGTCGCGCTTGTAGCCCGCCTTGTCGAGGAGACGGTTCGCTTCTGCGACGTCGAAGGCATATTCCGTCACTTCGGACGTATAGAATTCCGTGGCGGTTTTCGGAATGGGGCCGGTCGCGGGCGTGGCATAGCCGCAAAAGATGGTGTTGACGACGTAGTTCTTGTCGATCGCATGGGCGATCGCCTGGCGTACCGCCAGATCGGCCAGTTCCTCGCGGCGGTGATTGATCTCTATGATGAGTTGGTAGGTCGATGCCTCATAGCCCTTGGTGACGACCGCAAGGCCGTTCTCCTGCGCAATCTCCTTCAAATCGGCGAGAGGAACCGCGGAAAAGGCGGCGAGGTCGATTTCCCCGGCCTTCAGCATGCTCGCGGCAGCGGATCGGTCGGGCAGAACGCGATAGACGATTTCCTGGAGGTAGGGCAACGGCTTGTCCCAATAGGAATTGTTGCGGACGAGGCGGTAATATTCGCCCTGCCGATGTTCGGCGAACTGGAACGGGCCGGTTCCTATCGGTCGGTTGTTGATCGGATTCTGCGCGATGTCGGTGCCTTTGAACGCATGCTTCGGAACGACGCTCGTCAACGAAGGAAGGGCGTGGCGGATCAATTGCAGCGGAGTCGGTTCGGAAAACCGCAACACCGCTATATGGTCGTCCGGCGTATCCACCGTCTTCAAATCCCTGAAGACGACGGATCCCAAATTCTGCAGTGTCTGCCACATTTCCATCGCCGAAAAGGCGACGTCGGCGGAGGTGAAGGGCTGGCCGTCATGCCAACTGACGCCCTCGCGCAGATGGAAGGCGATACTGAGCCCGTTGTCCGCCGCCTCCCAATGGGTGGCGAGCCGGGGGGCAAGTCCATGCTTGCCGGTGTAGGATGCCTCCGCCAGCGGCTCGACGATTTTGCTGGCGACGAAGAAAACACCGTTTGACGCGACGATGGCGGGATTGAGGTTGTCCGGTTCCGAATCGGCGGCAACCGTCAGGCGGCCGCCGCGATGGGGCGCTTCGGCGCGAAGCATGCCGGGCAGGATCGACGCCGTCGCCGAAAGCCCCGCCGTGGCGAGTAAATTTCGTCGGGAAATCCTGAAATTCCGCACCCGCCGCCTCTCCCGCCGTCCACGCAGTATTCCTCGTGGATACCATTCCTTCCGCCTAAGCGGGCCAAGTCGTTTAGAAACACTTAACGAAGAGTGACCGCCGCCATTGTCCACAGGCCATTCGACCGTGCCTTTGCGGCTTAATTTAGCTGGCTGTCATGCTTGCAGGCGCGAGACTTGCCGGAGCTGTCGCGTTCCCTTAGCCATCATGACGGGAGGCGCTGGCGCTCAGATATTGTCGGGGCGGCATGCCGGTGACGCGCTTGAACATGGTGGTGAAGGCGGCGGCGCTTTCATAGCCGAGATCGTAGGCGATGGCGCTGACCTTCTCGCCGGCGACGAGACGGGGCAGGGCGGCAAGCAGGCACGCCTGCTGGCGCCATTCCACGACGGAGAGGCCTGTTTCCCGGCGAAAGGTCCGCGTGAAAGCGCTTCGGCTCATCGCCATCGCCTTCGCCCAACCATCGATGGTCTCATGCGCCGAGGGGGCGGACAGGAACTTTCGGCAAAGCGCCGCCAGACGCGGCTCCCGCGGCAGTGGCAGGCTGAGCGGCATGTCGGGCAGGAGCGGCAGTTCGGCCATGATCAGCGCCATGATCAGGCCGGCCCGGCTTTGCGGATCATATTCCGGTGGTTGACGGACGGCCTCGATGATCAAGCTCTTCATCAATTCGGTCATGCGCACCACATGGCTGCGGGCGGGTCGTGCCGAAAGCGCTTCCGGTTCGACATAGACCGATCCCGTCGTCAAATGCTCGATCGCCTCGACGGAATGCCGCGTGCCGGCGGGGATCCACAAAGCATGATCGGGCGGGATCAGCCAGCGATTGTGCTCGGCGGAAACGATGGCCACGCCGGATAGGGCGCAGAGAAGCTGCGAGCGGCGATGCTCATGCGGCAGGATGACATCGCCGGCCGGGTATTCGCCGCTCCGGGCCACGATCGGCCGTGGAACGGCCTCGAGCGAGGCGTTATCGAGGTAAGTCATTTTCTGACCCAATCGCGAAGAAAGTTGATCTATCCACGAAAGCAGGTCGATCGGCAAGGCGCTATATAGCGGTCCGGGGAGCCGTCCCATGCCGAAGCGCGGCCGGACCGTTCCCGAAGTCTACGAATGGAGCTTGGCTTGTCTCAGAACGCGACGATGGCGGACAAAAACGCCGCGGACCAGACGGTGGTTGCCGTGCTTTCGGCGCTGGCTTTCTGTCACTTCCTCAATGATGTGATGCAATCGTTGCTTCCGGCGATCTATCCGATGCTGAAGACCAATTATGCGCTGAGCTTCGCCCAGATCGGCATCCTGACGCTGACCTTCCAGGGCACCGCTTCGCTTCTGCAGCCGATTGTCGGCATCGTCACCGACAAGCGACCGCAGCCTTACGCGCTGTTCTGCGGCATGGGATTCACGCTTGTCGGCCTCCTTCTCCTGGCTTCGGCCTCGCATTACTGGATCCTCCTCATCGGCGCCTCGATGGTCGGCATCGGATCGTCGATCTTCCATCCGGACGCGTCCCGCGTCGCGCGCATGGCCTCCGGCGGTCGGCATGGCCTGGCGCAATCGGTGTTTCAGGTCGGAGGCAATGTGGGGAGTTCGATCGGACCGCTGCTTGCCGCCTTCATCGTTCTGCCGCACGGCCAGATCAGCCTCGCCTGGTTTTCGGTCGCCGCGCTTCTCGGCATGTTCGTTCTGTGGAATGTCGGCGGCTGGTACAAGCGCAATCATGCCTCCGTGGCCCGGGCATCGAAGGCGAGAGCCGTCCAGGTCGAACTGCCGCAGGCACGTGTGATTGCGACGCTCGTCGTGCTCGCCCTGCTGGTTTTCTCGAAATATATCTATCTCGCCAGCATCACCAGCTACTACATCTTCTACACGGTCCATAAATTCCATGTCTCCGTGCAGACGGGCCAGATCCTGCTCTTCGTGTTCCTGGCGGCGGTGGCGGCGGGAACGATCATCGGCGGGCCGCTGGGCGACCGTTTCGGCCGCAAATATGTGATCTGGGCGTCGATCCTGGGTGTCCTGCCGTTCACGCTGGCGCTGCCCTATTGCGGCCTTGCCGGCACGGTGGTCCTGACCGTCATCATCGGCGTCATCCTGGCTTCGGCCTTCCCTGCCATCATCGTCTATGCGCAGGAATTGCTGCCGGGACGCGTCGGGATGATCGCCGGCATCTTCTTCGGCTTTGCCTTCGGCATGGGCGGCATCGGGGCGGCGGGTCTTGGCATGCTTGCCGATATGAAGGGCATCGATTTCGTCTATTCGATGTGCTCCTACCTGCCGGCGATCGGGCTTCTCACCGTGTTCCTGCCGAACATAGAGGGGCCGCGGCAACATTTGCGCAAGGCCGCGGCCTGACAGCAAAAAGGTCAGCTCAGACGGGCGATGATGAGGCTGTCCAAGACGGCGCCGAGATGCAGAACGACGCCCATGAGCACGAAGCCGTGCCATAGCGCCGTGCTGAAACGGAGCTGCGGGCGCAGATAGAAGATGACGCCGGCCGAATAGACGATGCCGCCGGCGAGGATCATCCAAAGCGCGGTTCCCGGCAGGCTGGCGGCGAGGTTGGGGACGATCGCAAGGCCGCACCAGCCGAGCGCCAGATAGAAGCCGACGGCCAGCCGGTCGAAGCGCCCTGGCAGGAACAGTTTCAGCGCCATGCCGAAGCCTGCCGCGCTCCACACCGCCAGCAACATGGTCCGGGCCAGCGAGCGGTCCGCTATCTGCGACAGGAAAGCCGTGTAAGTGCCGGCGATCAGGAGGTAGATGGCGGCGTGGTCGAAGCGCCGCAGCAGCCGCTTCGCCCGCGACAGCGGCAGCATATTATAGGCACAGGACAACGATAGCGCCGTCAGCAGCGAAGCCACGTAGAAGATCGTCGCGAGATATTCATGACCCGCCGCGTGGAAGCCAGCATAGGCGAGCAGAACAGAACTTGCGGCGGCCGCGAGGATCAATCCGACGGCGTGGACGATGCCGTCGGCGATCAACTCCTCGCGCGTGCATCGATAGCGCGGCAGGAAGGCAACGATCCGTTCGGCGAATTCTTCAGTCATGGCATCTTTATAGGACGTAGAACGCGACAGCCTTTTGACAATCGCACGATGTCGTGACGATCCGCCGCATTCGGGCTGATAATGAGGTGGCGTTCAGTGCGTCCTTCGAGGCTCGCCTTTCGGGCGAGCACCTCAGGATGAGGACCGCTGGCGCCAGACTTCCTCATCCTGAGGCGACCGCGAAGCGGGCCTCGAAGGACGCACCCAATACAACAAGTGAACGTGAGCGCCGTGTCTATTGGATATAGACGGTGACGCTCGCGGCGCGGCCCGCTGCGTCGATGACGGTGAGCGTCGAGGAGCCGCTGCCGTCCGGCGTCCAATCAGTCACCCGTTTGCGCGAGAGGCCAGCGAGCGGCTTGCCGTTGGCCAGCCAGCGGAACGGCGCGCGGCCGCCCTGGAGCTTGAGCACGAGCGGCTGATGCGCGTCGCCATCGGCTTCCAGGTCCATCCTCGCGCCGTTTGGCGGGAAGATGATGCGCGGCGGCGGCTCGACCATGGCTTGAAGGGGGGGAAGTTCGCCCGGCGCAGTGAAACGCTGCAAGGTAATCGGCAGGTCGGCACGGGCCTGCCGCAGGGCACCGGCGGGCGCTTGCGGCAGCGGCACGATCGGCAGGCCGGAGCGCGTGAAGGCCTGGAACAGGATCGGCGCGGCGGAGACATAGCCGGCGAGCCCCGGCACGGGTCCGCCATCCGGCCGCCCGATCCAGACGCCGAGTACATGGCGGCCGTCGAAGCCTATCGACCAAGCGTCGCGATAGCCGTAGCTGGTGCCGGTCTTGTAGGCGATGCCGATCCGCGGGGCCTCGAGCGGCGGCATGACGCCGGAAAGGATGTCGCCCACCTGCCAGGTCGCGACAGGATCGATCAGCCTTTTGGCCTGCGCATTACCGCCGGCGAGCGGCTTGTCGTGCAGGGGTGAAACCTCGCCCTGGTTGGCAAGCGCGGTATAGAGCTGGACGAGATCGCGCAGGCTGATGCCGATGCCGCCGAGGCCGATTGCCAAACCGGGCGCTTCGTCCTTCGGAAGGACGGCATGGACGCCGGCCTGCCTGAAACGGGCAAGCAGCCGGAGCGGGCCGACGGCGTCGAGGATGCGGATCGCCGGCACGTTGAGCGACATCTGCAGGGCTTGCCTGATCGACACGTCGCCCTGATAGCCCATATCGAAATTCCGCGGCCGGTAGCCGTCGAAATCGGCCGGCTTGTCGGCGATGATCGTCTGCTGCGCGATCAGCCCTTCCTCGAAGGCAAGGCCGTAGATGAAGGGCTTGAGCGTCGAACCGGGCGAACGGATGGCGCGCGTCATGTCGATCCAGCCCGAACGCGAGGCGTCGAAAAAGTCCGCCGCTCCGACCTCGCCCAATATTTCGCCGGTTTTCGCATCCGCCATGACCATGGCCACGGAAAGCTTCGGACCGGTGTGGACAGCCGCATCACGCGCCACGCTTTCAAGCCCTTGCTGAACCCGGCGGCTGATCGTCAGTCTGATCCGGTGTGCAGAAGGGTCGGCGCGCATGGCTTCCGCCGCGGCCTGTGCGGCGAGCGCCGGCAGTTCATGGCGCGTTGCCGGCACAGGCTCTTCCTCAGCGCGCAAAACCTCGTGCTTGCCGAAAAGGCCGGCCGCCGCGACGCGATTCAGGACCCGGTTGCGGGCAGAGAGCGCGTCGGCGCGGTTGCGGTCGGGCCGGCGTCTCTCCGGCAGTTGCGGCAGGGCGACGAGGAGCGCCGCTTGCGCCACCGTCAGGCGTTTCGGTTCCTTGCCGAAATAGGCAAGCGAAGCGGCGCGCACGCCTTCGAGATTGCCGCCATAAGGAGCCAGCGTCAGATAGGCTTCCAGTATCTGTTTCTTCGTCAGCTGCCGCTCGATCTGGAGGGCGCGCAGGATCTGGCGGAGCTTGGCGGCGACGCTGCGCTCGCTGCGCGGCTCGATCAGGCGCGCCAGTTGCATGGTGAGGGTCGAGCCGCCGGAGACAATCCGGCCGTTCCTGATCCACTGCGCGGCGGCGCGGAAAAGCGCCGGCACATCGATGCCGCGATGGGTGTAGAAATGCTTGTCCTCATAGGCGATCAGCATGCGGACGAGTTTTGGATCGATGTCGTCGAGATGCGTTTCAAGACGCCATCGTCCTTCCGGCGTGGCGAAGGCGCGGAGCAATTCGCCGTCGCGGCCGACGACTTCCGTCGAGACGGAGGTGAGTTCCTTGAGCGGCGGTGGATAGGCGCGGTCGAGGGCGGCGAGGCTGTAGGCGGCGCTGATGGAGAGGAGGATGGCGCAGAGAACAGCGATGCCGATGGTGCTCCAGCGGGTCATGGCAACGCGCCGAAAGCCTTCGTCGATATCACCCCCATACCCATCACTTCGCCGCTTTCACCTCCATCGTGCCGGTCGCCGTGCGGGCGGAGAATTGCGGGCGGTACATATCCTCGATGCTTGCCGCCGGCAGGGCGTAGATGCCGGGCGTGACGGCGCGCACGACATAGGCGACCGTGATGTCGCGCGGGCTCGTTGCGGTGCGATCGAAGGCGGCGACGAAGCGGTCGTCGCGGAACTCCGTATGCGCCACGTCGGTGTTCTTCAGCCAATCGAAATTCGACAATTGCGCGCTGCCGACGAGGCTCGGATTGTCGATCTGGAAGCCCGCCGGCAGAAGGTCGGTGATCAGCACGCGTGACGGCCAGGCGTTGTCCTCCGTCGCCTTGATGACGACGACGAAGCGCTCGTTCTGCGTCGCCTCGGTGATGTCGGCGGGCTTGCCGTCCATCGTGTAGTAGCCGCGCTCGATCGAAAAACCGTCGCCGCCGGCGGGAAGCGGCTGTACAGGCGCGGCGACCGCCGTCACCACCGCCTGCACCGGATCGGCGCCCTTGTTGACGAGCCGGATCGGCGTCTCCTGAAGCTCGGCTCCGCTGACGCGCTCGGAGAACGCGCCGTCATGCGGCTGTCCATTCACCTCGAGTTGGATGCCCTTCGTGCCCGCCTTGATGGCGCGGGCGGCAAGCACCATCCAGGCCTCGTCCTGCGTGCTCAGATAGCGCGTGGACGCGCGTTCGGTCGAGACGAGCTTGATCATCGCCGGGATAATGGCGGGCGCGGGCCGGGTCTCCGCCGCAAGCGCCAGCATCGCCGCGCCGTCGCGCAGCGTCGAACCGTAGTCCGACCAGGAGACACGGTTGGCCGGCGCTTTCTGGCGCGCCAGGTTGAGGGCCGAGGCGAAGGCGGCGTCAGCGCGGTTGGTGTCGCCGTAAAGCGCCAGCGCGGCGGCAAGCTGGGCACGCGCCATCGGGCTTGGGAATTTCGCCATCTCGGTATCCGTGTAATAGCGCAGATCGCCGATCGATGCCTTCCTGTTGCGGGCGAGGACATAAAGCGCATAGGCGATCTCGCTGCCGCGATCCTTGATGTCGGTGTTGTAGGCGAGCGCGTTCTGCAGATTGCCGAGCGCCTGCGAAAAGCCTTCCGCCGGTACGGTGTAACCTTGCTCACGCGCGCGGGTGAGGAAATCGCTCACATAGGCGTCGAGCCAGAGGTCGCCGCTGCCCGGCCCCCACAGGCCGAAGCTGCCGGAAGAGGACTGGTAGGACAGCACCTTGTAGATCGCGTCCTGCACGCGCTTGTGGAGGTCGGGGTCATCCGGGAGCCCGGCGGATTTCGCCATTTCGCTGACATAAAGAAGCGGAAGGGCGCGGCTCGTCGTCTGCTCGGCGCAGCCATAGGGATAATGGTCGAGCGAGAGCAGGAGCGACGGCACGTCGAAAGCCGCCAAGGACGAGACGCCGAGGCTGACGGAAGCGCCGTCGAGCAGGCTCGAGGCCAAAAGTTCCTTGTCGATGGTGATAGCGCCGCCATTGGCGGCCAGATTGATCACCTGCCTCGTCGTGACGGGGAGAACCTCCGGGCGGACGGGGAGGGGCAGTACCTGTTCGGCCGAAACGCCTGACGCATTGGCAAGCCGCACGGTGATCGCGGCATTGCCGGCCGCCGACGCGGTCAGCGGAACGGTGAGCGCCTTTCGTTCGCCCTTCGCCAGCGTCACCGTCCTGGGCGCGTCGTCCGCCGCCTTGACCGTGCCGTTCGATGTCACGGTCAGCGTGTATTCGCCGGCCGGCCCGTCCGTATTGGCGATGTCGAGGCGCATTTCGGCCCGGTCGCCGGGCGCCATGAAGCGCGGCAGGCTCGCCGTCACGACGACGGGATCGCGGATGACTACATCCGAAACAGCATGGCCGACACCCGTCTTCGACCAGGCGACGGCCATGACGCGCACCGTGCCGTTGAACTGCGGGATATCGAAGGAGACGACGGCGCGGCCGTCATTGTCCACCTTCACCGGGCCGGAGAAGGAAGCGACGAGCTTTTGCGTCGGCGGGCTGCCCTCAGCGCTCATCTGCGCGCCGTCGCCGCCGGTCCTGATGCGGCCCATGGCGCCGGCCGAGCCGTCGATCAGCCTCCCATAGATGTCGCGTATGTCGATGCCCATGCGGCGCTGGCCGAAATACCAGCCTTCGGGGTCCGGCGGCTGGTAGCGGGTGAGGTTGAGGATGCCGACATCGACGGCTGCCACCGTGACATAGGCCTCCTCGCGCGGCTTCAGGCCGGTGAGCTTCACCGGGATGACGAGCGGCTTGCGCGGCTCGGCCCTGGGCGGCGTTTCGAGCGTCACGCCGAGACGGCGTGGTCCCGGATCGAGCTTCAGCCATTTGACGCCGATGGCGCGGCCGGGCATGCGCGTTTCTGGCCCGTTGCCCGGACGGAAGAGCGTCGCGGTGACATAGGCGCCGGCGCCCCAGTCCGCCTTGACGGGGATGTCGATCGTGGCGCCGCCCTTCGACACGCTCGCCATCTCGGTGGCGAGCAGGCGGTCGGCGCCGACCGTCACCAGAAGCTCGCCGGCAAAGCGCGGCGAGATTTTCAGATGCGCGGTCTCTCCGGCCTTATAGCTCGCCTTGTCGAGCGCGATCTCAAGCGCATCCGGCGTCTCGGTCGAGCTTGCCGCGACATACCAGCCGGCATCGAACTCGACGCTGGTGGCGGGGCCGGCGGGATCGTTGGTGGAGACCTCCAGGCGGTAACGGCCCCAATCCACGGGCGCCGAGATCGACGCTTCCCCACTCGCGGAGGCGTCGATTTTCCCGCCGGCGATCTTCTTCGTGTAGGTCACGGGCTCATAGTTCCAGCTGCCCTTCGCCCGATACCATTGGTAATTCCGTTCGATCTTGACCAGCGACCAGTTGAGGCCGGTCCTATCGATCTTCTTGCCCGAAGGATCTGCCGCGATCACCTGGAATTTCGCCGTAGAACCCTCAGGCACCTCGTCACCGGAAAATGCAGGCCTGATGCCGATCATCGCATGCTGCGGTTCTATCGAAAGCGCCAGATGACGCTCGACCGCACGGCCGCCGCCCTCGCGCATGCGCACCACCACCTCGGCATCGAGGAGACGTGTCGTCGAGGGCAGTTTGTCGAGCGTGACGTCGAACGTCGCCTTGCCCTGGTCGTCTGTCATCGGCAAATCGTCGAGCGGCATGGACATGGCGTCTTTGTCGTCGTCGGCGTTCTCGTCCGCGAGGCCGAACTGATAACCGGGGAAACTCTTCCACTCGCGCGTCGTCGACAATTTGACCTCGCCTTCGAGCGAAAGGCCTGAAGCAGGCGCGCCATAGAGGAAGCGGCCGGCAACGGTGACGGGAGTTGGCTGCCCGCGCTGGATCGCTTGCGCGTTGCTTGTCAGGTCGAATTCGATGCGGTCCGGAACGAAATCCTCGACCAGGAACATGCCTTCGGTAACGGGCGCCTTTTTCGGGTCTGTGTAGACACTCATATGCCAGGTGCCGCGCATGGCGTTCGGCTGCAATTCCAGATCGGCGAAATGGCCGCCGAGCGATCTCTCATTGCTGACGATGCGGCGGTCCTCGACCCCGTCGGGCCGGCTGAAGATGAAGGTGAGCGGCAGATTGTCGACGGCATCGGAGGAATCGTCGCGGGCGAGCGCCGCCGCGTGCACCGTCTCGCCGGCGCGGTAGATGCCGCGCTCCGTCCAGGCATAGACGTCGAGCGCGCCGGGCGCGGCGCGGCCGCCGACGCCCCTGTCGGAGAGGTCGAAGCCCGCCTGGCTCATGTCGAGGAAATCGAAATCCTTGCCGGCGAGGCTCGCCGTCAGAACGGCGGGGACAAGCCCGCCCTCGGCGCGCGCCAGCCCCGGCGCGAAGGTGGCGCGGCCATTCGCATCGGTCTTCGCGGCGCCAAGCACCTCATTGTTCCGGGCCAGAAGTTTCAGATCGACATTGGCAAGCGGCTTCGCCGTTGCCAGCGAGCGGGCAAAAACGGTGATGCCGTCCGTTCCGGTATAGGTCGAAAGGCCGATGTTGGAGACGACGAACCACTGCGAGGCGATATTGTCGCTGCTCGCTTTCTGCTTGGAAGGAACGGCGGTGAGGAGATAGACGCCGGGCTTCCTGGTCGGCAGCGCCTGATCGACGGGGAAGCTGGTCACGACCTCCTTGTTGAGATCGGAGCGAATTTCGATCTTTCCCTTCCAGATGCTCTCGCCCATCTGGTCGGAGATCTGATCGATGTCGTAACTGTAAAGCTGGCGCAGGAAATCGGAACTCGACAAGAGCTGCGTAAGGGCGCGATCGCCGACGCGATAGAGTTGGAGATCGGCTTCGCCGGTGTTGACGCTGACCAGCGGAATGCCGTGGCGGCCCGCGCCGGGCAAGATGAAATTGTCACCTGTGAAGCGGATGAAGGGCGAGCGGTCGCGCACATAGATATCGAGTGAGGCGGGGCTTTCCAGCACCTCGCCGACGGCGGAGGGCAAACCGGCGCGGAAGGTGATGCGGTAGCGCTTGCCATGTTCCAGCCCGTCGACGCAGATCTGCTTTTCTTCGAGATCGATCGCCTTGGGCTGCGAGCCGTCCACAGTGACAAAGGGCGTGTAATCGACACCGTTCTTGACCAGGGGATCGGAGAACTGGACGCAGGCGCGCGGCGTCTGGTTCTCGGCATCGATCGTGTGGTCGACGATGCGGAAGCCCTTGCGCGCCTTGAGATCGAGATAGGCGCCGCGGACGAGCGGGTCATTTGCGAGCGCCAGGCTCGCCTTGTAAGCCTGTATCGCCGGTCTGTATTGCTCGCGGCGATCAAGTCCCGCAGCCAGGGCCGCGAGGGCATCGGCACGAGCTTTCGCGATGCGTGATGTTAGATAGCCATTATAGGCCGCCGAGGTCGCGGCGGAGGCGAGGTCGTTCTGATCCGCCGCGTTCACCGGCTTCACCTTGAGCGCCGCGTGGGCCAGGCCTTCCCACAGGGCGCTGTCATCCGGGGTAATCGCGAGGGCCGCGGCATATTTCTGCATTGCGGTCCTGGGATCGTTTGCGGCGAGGGTACTCGCTTCCGCGACGAGGGTGTTCAAGCCTTCGTTTTGCGCTCCTCCGTTTTGCGCCGGGGCATTTTGCGTGACGATATTCTGACGATAGGCGACAGCCTCATCGCTGAACGAGGCGGGCAGGAACGAAAGCGTTGCCGGCGCTCCCATGTCGGGCTCCGCCGAGAGGTCAACCACTTTTCCCGCGACTGCGCCCTTGAAGGGATTGAGCTTGTTGTAGTCCGATTTCAGAAAGCACCATTTCGCCTTCTGATTATAAGTAAAAGCGCGGCAGGAATGATCGCCGAGGCAACTCGCCTCGCACTGGTCGAGCGTCACGTTCTGCTCGGATCTGAGGTCGAAGCCGAAATAATCGGAATCCTGGCTCGTCACAATCGAGCGATGATCGCCGTCGGCGAGCGCCGGCGCGGCGCAGCAAAGGGTGAAAACGAGCAGGAAAAACGCACGAGCCCGGCTGAACGACATCGACCCCTCCTGATTGGCTTCGCCTTTAGCCATGATGATTGGGGGAGCCGGGTTGTCAATGCCGCAGGGGAGCCTCTATACCTGATGCGGCAGGATATCTGGGTGCGGGGCTTGGCGGAAAACGGCCTCATCCGAGTGGATGAAGTTCCTTTCCTCTCGCTGCGGCGATAAATTTCCCGACGTCAATAGGCCAGATGATAGCAATTTTGCGTCAACATTGTCGCAATTCCTGCATCCGTCCGTCGTGCAAATATGCACATTCTAGCATGGGGCTTCTCACCTGGCAGTGTTTTGACAATGAGGGTGAGATGCGAAATGCTGGTGGCAGAGAGCCATGCAAAATGGGAGAAAAATCTAATGACAATGTATAAAAGCAACGGCGATCGCGTGCCGCCGGTGATCGAAGAACTCGCCCAAGCGGCGAAAGCGGGCAAGATGGACCGCCGTGAGTTTCTTGCCTTGGCGAGCGTCATGGGCGCGTCGACGGCCATGGCTTACGGCATGATCGGGCTCGCCGATCCGACCGTCGCGAGGGCCGCCGAGGCGGCGCCGAAAAAGGGGGGCGTGATCCGCTGTGCGATGTCGGTCAAGGCGCAGAAGGACCCCCGGACCTATGACTGGTCCGAACTCGCCAATTCCACCCGTACCTTCCTAGAGCCGCTGGTCAAATACACGACCAAATACACGTTCCAGCCGATGCTGCTCGAAAGCTGGGAAGTGAACGACGATGCGACCGAATATGTCCTGCATGTCCGCAAGGGCGTGGAATGGAATAATGGCGACAAGTTCACCGCCGACGACGTGATGTTCAACCTCCTACGCTGGTGTGACGCCAAAGCCGAAGGAAATTCCATGGCTGCGCGCATGGGCGGCATGGTCGACCCGAAGACGAAGAAGGCCGCCGACGGCGCCATCACCAAGACCGACGATTATACGATCAAGCTGAAGCTTCCGGCGTCCGATATCACCATCATCCCGAATTTCTCTGATTATCCGGGCCTTGTCGTCCACCGCGATTATGAGAAGAACGGTTCCGATATCATCAAGCATCCCGTCGGCACGGGCGCATTCGAACTGGTTTCCTATGATGTCGGCTCCAAGGTGGTCGCGAAGCGTCGCGAGCATGGCAAGTGGTGGGGCGGCGAAGCCTATCTCGATGGTGTCGAGTTCATCGACTACGGCACGGACTTCAACGCCTATGTCAATGCGTTCGATTCCGGCGAAATCGACACCGATTACCAGACCATGGCGGATTTCATCTCCATCCTCGACAAGATGGGCCTGGTGAAATCGCAGGTGAAGACGGCGACCACTATCGTTGCACGCACCAATGTAACCGTGAAGCCCTATGACGACCAGAAGGTGCGCAACGCACTGCAGATGGCGACCGACAACAATGTCGTGCTGCAACTCGGCTACAACAATCTCGGTTCGGTCGGCGAGAACTTCCATGTCGCGCCGATCCATCCGGAATATTATCCTCTGCCGAAAAAGAAGCGCGATCTCGAAGGCGCCAAGAAGCTGATGACGGAATCCGGCCATATGGATTTCCAGCATGAGCTGATCTCCGTCGACGAGGATTGGCACAGGAATACGGGCGACGCGATCGCAGCACAGCTGCGCGAGGCCGGCTTCAAGGTGAAGCGCACCATCCTGCCCGGCTCGACCTTCTGGAACGACTGGACGAAATATCCCTATTCGACGACGAACTGGAACATGCGGCCGCTCGGCGTGCAGGTGCTGGCCCTCGGCTACATGACCGGCGCGGCGTGGAATGAATCGCATTATTCCGATCCCAAATTCGACGCGAAGCTGAAGGAGGCGATGGCTATCGCCGATCCGGAAAAGCGCAAGCTGGTGATGAAGGACGTCGAGCAGATCCTGCAGGATTCCGGCGTCATCATCCAGCCTTTCTGGCTCGATATCGCCAACCACTCGGTCAAGGCGGTGAAGGACAATCCGATGCACCCGACCTTCGAGATCAATTACGAGAAGACCTGGCTCGACCGCGACGCATGATCCGGCCGATGCAATCCAACGGCAGGGGACCGCTCCTGCCGTTGGAAATGCCAAATGCTCCTCCCGTCCCGAGATCGGGCACGGGCGATTGGGCGATTCCTAGGGGTCTGATCCCCTGGCGCCATGGTTTCGCAGTTCGCTCGGAATCCAAAAGCAAAATCATGCGAACTTCGGCGCCACGAGACCAGGAGCATTGACATAAGACGAACCCAAAGCCGCGAGGAGGGGCTCAGGTGATATCATTCATACTCCGGCGTCTTGGCGTCATGGTGCTGACCATGATCTGCCTGACCGTCGTGGTGTTCTATCTGGTCAACCTCGAACCCAATCTGAAGAAGCTTGCGCTCAGCGAGACCAACAGCCGCGCCACGCCCGAACAAGTTGAAAGCTGGCTGGTGCGCTTTGGTTATCGCGAGCCGTTCTTCGAACGCTACGGCCAGTGGATCGGCGTCTGGCCAAAGCATCCGGCGCATGACGAGAACGGCAAGCCAATCCAGCGCTATACCTATTGCAACAGTTCATTGAAGCCGCAGATCTCAGGGATACTGGAAGGCGATTTCGGCTGCTCGACCAAGTTCCGCACGACCGTCGCCAAGAAACTGTTCCCGGCGCTGGGGGCGACCGCCATCTTGATGTTCTGGGTGATGGTCTGCATGGTCCCGAGCGCCCTCGTCATCGGCATCCTGGCAGGGATGCGCGAAGGATCGCGAACGGACCGAACGCTTTCGGTAATCTCGATCGCCAGTACCGCGACGCCGGAATATGTGTCGGGCGTCATCTTCACCGTCATCTTCGCCGCCTGGCTCGGATGGTTCAACGGATCGGCGGCGAGCGCCACTTTCCAGGGCATAACCTTCTATAATTTCACGCTGCCGGTCATCACGCTCGCCATCTACGGCATGGGCTATATCGCGCGCATGACGCGCGCCTCCATGGTCGAGGTGATGACGGCTCAATATATCCGCACCGCGCGCCTCAAGGGCTTGAGTTTCTCCGGCGTCGTCATCAAGCACGCCCTCAGGAACGCGCTGATCGCGCCCTTCACCGTCATCATGCTGCAATTCCCCTGGCTGCTGACCGGCGTCGTCGTGGTCGAGATCATGTTCCGCTACCAGGGCTTCGGCTATATTCTGGTGGGAGCGGCCGGCAACAACGACATCGACCTGCTTCTCGGCTGTTCGCTCGTCTCCGTCTTCATCGTGCTCGTCACGCAATTGATCTCGGATATCGGGTACGCCTTCCTCAACCCGCGCATCCGCGTGCAATAGAAGGGGCCGTCATGGGACAATTGCATTTCCTGACATGGCCCGAAATCATCGTCCATGTCGTCGCCTATCGGCTATGGCCTGTCTGGCTGTCGCTCGCGATCGTGATGGGGTTGAGCTATCGCTACAAAAAGCGCCTTGGGCTTTACGGCCAGCTTTATGACACCGGCATCGGCATGGTCGGCATTTTCATTCTCGGCTTCTGGTTTTTCTGCGCCGTTTTCTCGCATTACGTTTCGCCCTTCGATCCGCTCGGACAGATCGCGGTAATGCGCAATGCCTTGCCGGGAGCGATCGAGCCGCAAAGCGGTCATGCCTATCTGTTCGGCGGCGACAGGCTGGCGCGCGACGTTTTCAGCCGGATGATCGACGGCAGCCGCATCGTTCTCCTGATCGCGCCGCTCGCGACGCTGGTGGCGCTGACGGTCGGTGTGACGCTTGGCCTGCCGGCAGGCTATTTCGGGCGCAAGACGGATTCGGTCCTGTCTTTCGTCGCCAATCTGGTGCTGGCCTTCCCTGTCATCCTGCTCTTCTATCTGCTTGTTTCACCGGAGATCGTCGAGACCGGGTTGCCGCGGATAACGGCAGGGGTCTTCTTTGCCTTTCCCGTCATTCTCGGCGTGCTCGCCTTTTGGACGCGCTATTCGGGGCGGCCGATGCTGCTCGCGATCCAACTCTTGGTCGTGCTTGTCATCACCTACTGGCTATACTCGACCTTCGTCTTTTTCAGCGATCCGCTACATCTTATCCAGGTGACACCGAGCACGCTCAACATCTTCGTTGCGGTGGTTTTCGCATCGAGTCCCGGCGTGTTCCGCATCGTGCGCGGCCTTGTGATGGATATCCAGACACGGGACTATGTGGCGGCGGCTCAGACCCGCGGTGAAAATCCCTGGTACATCATGATCTGGGAGGTGCTGCCAAACGCGCGCGGACCACTGATCGTCGATACCTGCCTCAGGATCGGCTACACAACGATCCTGCTCGGCACGCTCGGCTTCTTCGGCCTTGGCATGCCTCCGGAAAGCCCCGATTGGGGAACGTCGATCAAGGACGGAAGCGAATTGTTGCGGATCTATATCCATCCCGCGCTGCCGCCAGCGCTTGCGCTGATGTCCTTTGTGCTCGGCCTCAATCTTCTGGCCGACGCGCTCCGGGAACAGTCGCTGAAGGATTGAGGAGGCTTTCATGAACGAAGCCGTGAAGACCACGAATGTCGAGGTCGGCGCCCAGCCCATCCTCGAGATCGAAAACCTCTCCATCTCGTTCTTCACGCGCGCCGGCGAAATCCCGGCGGTGATGGATTTCTCCTGCACGGTCATGCCGGGGGAGGCGATGGGCATCGTCGGCGAATCCGGTTGTGGCAAGTCCACCGTTTCGCTCGGCGTCATGCGGGACCTGTCGAATATCGGCAAGATCGTCGGCGGCCGCATCAAGTTCCAGGGCCGCGACATGGGCGAATTGTCGGAGGACGAATTGCGTTCGCTCCGCGGCAACAAGATCGCCATGATCTACCAGGAGCCTATGGCGAGCCTCAATCCGGCGATGAAGGTCGGCAAGCAGTTGATGGAAGTGCCGCTGCTGCACGAAAAGGTTACCAGGGAAGAGGCCTATAACCGTTCGCTGGAAATGCTGAGAGCCGTGCGGCTGCCCGATCCGGAGCGAATGATGCGCTCCTATCCGCACCAGCTTTCCGGCGGTCAGCAGCAGCGTATCGTCATCGCCATGGCGCTCCTTTCCAATCCGGCTCTGCTGCTTCTCGACGAGCCGACGACGGCGCTCGACGTCACGGTCGAAGCGGGTATCGTCGAACTGGTCAAGGATCTCGGCAAGCGCTTCGGCACGTCGATGATCTTCGTCTCGCACAATCTCGGACTGATCCTCGAAACCTGCGACCGCATCACGGTCATGTATTCGGGCGAGGCGGTGGAGACGGGCACGGTCAAGGACGTGTTCGACCGCATGCGCCACCCGTATACGCAGGGGCTCTTCCGCTCTATCCCGCTCCCCGGCGCCGACAAGAATTCCCGGCCCCTGGTCGCGATCCCCGGCCAGCTTCCCCTGCCGCACGAACGGCCGCGCGGGTGTAATTTCGGCCCGCGCTGTCATCATTTCGTGAAGGGCCTGTGCGACGCCGACGAAATCCCCATGATTCCGGTCAAGGGGCATGAGGGGCATTTCAGCCGCTGCGTGCGCTTCAACGAGATCGACTGGACGGCCTTGCCTGACGGCGCCGCCAAGACCACGGAACCGGTGAAGCCGGGTGCGCCCGTCCTCAAGGTGGAGGATCTGAGAAAATACTATCGGGTCGCGGCGAACGAGGTGTTCGGCGGCGGCGAGGATCGCGTCGTCAAGGCGAACGAGACGATCAGCTTCGAGGCGAGAGAGTCGGAGACCGTTGCGATCGTCGGCGAATCCGGATGTGGAAAGTCGACGCTCGCCAAGGTGCTTCTCGGCCTTGAAACGGCGAGTGCGGGGAGCGTGAAACTCGCCAATACGCCGATCGAATCGACGCCCGTCGAGGGGCGGGACGTGAAGACCGTCTCATCGATCCAGATGGTGTTCCAGAATCCGTTCGATACGCTTAATCCCAGCCATACGGTGGGCGCGCAAATCGAGCGGACGCTGGAGAAGTTCCATGTCGGCAACAGCCCAGCCGACCGGCATAAGAAGATGCTGGAACTGCTCGATCTGGTGAAGCTTCCGCGCGCCTTCGCCACGCGTAAGCCGCGGCAGCTTTCCGGCGGCCAAAAGCAGCGCATCGGCGTCGCGCGCGCCTTCGCCGGCAACGCCAAGGTGGTGGTTGCGGACGAGCCGGTTTCCGCGCTCGACGTCTCTGTCCAGGCGGCCGTGACCGAACTCCTGATGGATATCCAGCGCGAGAACAAGACGACGATGCTGTTCATCAGCCATGACCTTTCGGTCGTGCGCTATATCGCGGACCGCGTCGTCGTCATGTATCTCGGCTATATCGTCGAGCAGGGCACGACCGACCAGATTTTCGCGCCGCCCTATCATCCGTATACGGAAGCGCTCCTTTCAGCTATCCCGATCGCCGATACGAGCGTGGTCAAGAAGCGCGTCGTGCTGGAAGGCGACATCCCGTCGGCGATGAACCCGCCGACCGGGTGCCCGTTCCAGACGCGCTGCAACTATAAGCATCTCGTGGCGGACAATCTCTGCGAGACGCAGGTGCCGCCCAACCGCGACCTCGGCGACGGCCACAGGTCGCTTTGCTGGCTGACGGACGACGTGCTCGCCACCATGGAGCCCGTCATCAGCTTCGACAGGAAACATGCCGAGGAAGAAGGCGAACCGGAAGATGTGCCGCACCACGCCGAGCGGGAAAGCGCGGCGGGCGATCCGGGCTTTGCCGGCCCGCCGCCCAAGCGGCCGCATGGCAAGCTTTCGAGCCCGGAAGCCGACGAAGAGGAGTTCGAGGCTGAGGAAGCGGAAGGGGCGATGCGCGCGCGACGCGAGGAACATCGCGACGATGTGGGCGGCCAGCGGACTGACCAGCGGCCGAGCCGCCGTAACGCGGCGGTCCCGATGACGTCCGATCGCCTCGGCAGCGGCCGGCAGGCTGTCGATCCCAATGCGCCGTCGGCTTTCGATCAAAGCCAGGCGCCTTCGCGCCGCGCGCGTGCGGCGGCAGGCGCTGCCCGCGGTGGGGCCGCTGCGGCCGACCGCAACCGGCCGCCGAGGATGCGGCGGCCGAAGCAGCCGGACGATCTCAAACTGATCTCCGGCGTCGGTCCGAGGATCGAGACGATCCTCAACGATCTCGGCATCTACCGCTTCGAGCAGATTGCCGCCTGGAAAAAAGCCGAGCGGCAGTGGGTGGACGCCCACCTGAAATTCGGCGGCCGGATCGAGCGGGACGACTGGGTGAAGCAGGCCACGGCGCTCGCGAAAGGCGGCGAGGCGGAATATATCAGGGTGTTCGGCAAGAAGCCGAGATAGGTACTACCGTCACTGGCGGTTGCTGCCTCGAAGGACGCAACGACGGGGTGCGGCGAAGAACTTTTGCCTCAGGGACCGCAGCTGCGCATCTGGACGGCGTAGTTCGCGGCCATGTCGGCGGTTGCCTTCGCGTAGCGTTGCAGGCTGGCATTGCCGCGCCAGGAGCCGCGCTGATACGCGTTCCAGCCGACATAATAGGCTAGGTAGAGATGGTAGGTGTCGTTCCGCGGAATGTTGAGGAGCGCCGCGCTCTTGGCATGATACCAGCCGACGAAATCGATCGCGTCGGCAAAGCTCGACCGGCTGGCGAAAGTGTTGCTGCTGTCGCGTTTATACTGATCCCACGTTCCGTCGAGCGCTTGGGAAAAGCCGTGAGCGCTCGAGACATGACCCCAGGGAATGAAGCCGAGCAGGTATTTGCGCGGCGGTCGGGCATAGGCCTTGAAGCCGGATTCCTTGCGGATCGTCGCCATCAGGACGGGAACGGGTATGCCGTATTTGCCGGAAGCGCGGTACGCCGCGCGCTGCCAATTGTTGAACCAGCCATCACGCTGGTCGAAGACGGCGCAGACATTGTTGATGTGGCGCGGCGCCGTCGCGCAGGCCGAAAGCGCGAGCAGGACAGCAACCATTACAATTCGACTAAAACGCAACGCACACATTCTGTGATGCCATAGGGTGAAAAGATAAAGGGAGTCTTTCCCGCCTTGTTCACCTTTATGGCGCGTGCAACGTCCCATCTGGAATGCCGAAAAAACGTCGAGAAAAGTCGCTATTTTGATATATGCCGTTGCAGCATGCCGCCTTGGCTAAAATCTCGTCCGCCTATGCCGCTATCCTGACAGCCGCGCTCTTTCCGAGGTCTATTCATGCGGCCATGTCCATCGAACGGAAGAGACGGAGTGCGCACCGCGTGCATTCGAGAGCAGGAGGCGGCATTCCGCAATTGCCGCTCCGGCCTGTCCGCAATCCCTGGCCGCCCATGGCCATTCTCAGTGAGGATCAGATCGAGGCCATCCACGAGGCCTCGATGCACATATTGGAAAATTTCGGCATCGAGGTGATGAGCCCGCGCGCGCTCGCGCTTTTCGAGAAAGCCGGCGCGACCGTCGATTGTGCGAGCCAGAATGTCAGGCTCGACCGCGGGCTTGTCGCCGAAGCGCTGAAGACAGCGCCTTCGCTCTATAGGCTGACGCCGCGCAATCCCGAGCGCAAAATCGTTCTCGGCGGCAACAATATCAATTTCACCCTGGTCGCTGGACCGCCCAATGTCCATGATATGGAGCGCGGGCGGCGGTCAGGAAATTATGAGGACTATCAGGATCTTGTGCGACTGGCGCAACATTTCAACTGCATCCATATGCTCGGCAACCAGGTCTGTGCGCCGATCGAACTGCCGGCGAATTCACGCCATCTCGATACCTATTTCGCCAATCTGACACTGACCGACAAGAGCTTCCACTGCACGGCGATCGGAAGGGGCAGGGCGCTCGACGGCATCTCCATGATGGCGATCGCGCGCGGCCTGACACTGGAGGAAATGGCGAGGGACCCCGGCGTCACCACCATCATCTCCGTCAACTCGCCGCGCCGCTTCGACGAGCAGATGGCGGAAGGCCTGATGACGATGGCCGAATTTGGCCAATCTTCCTGCGTCACGCCGTTCACGCTGATGGGTGCGATGAGCCCTGTGACGCTTGCGGGCGCGCTGGCGCAGCAGAATGCCGAGGCCTTGTTCGGCGTGGTGCTGACTCAACTCGTGCGGCCGGGCGCGCCTGTCAGCTATGGCGCCTTCACCTCCAATGTGGACATGAAATCGGGAGCGCCGGCCTTCGGCACGCCGGAGAACACGAAGGCCAATATCGCTTCTGGGCAGCTCGCGCGGCGCTATCATCTGCCTTACCGCACCACGCCCGGCTCGGCCTCCAATGCGGCGGATGCGCAAGGGGCATACGAGACAATGATGGCGCTGTGGGGCGCGGTGCTCGGGCATGGCAATCTCGTCTATCATGCCGCCGGTTGGCAGGAGGGCGGGCTGACCGCAAGCTTCGAAAAGTTCATCATCGATGTCGAGATGATCCAGCACATGATGGAATTCCTCAAACCCATTGAGGTGAACGAGGGCGAATTGGCGCTCGACGCTTTGGGCGCGGTGCCGACCGGCGGACATTTCTTCGGCGAACCGCATACGCTGGAGCGCTATTCGACGGCTTTCTACCAGCCGATGCTTTCCAATTGGCAGAATTACGAAGCGTGGCAGGAAGCCGGCGGCCTCGACGCGACCGGGCGCGCGACGCGTCTTTGGAAGAAGGCGCTGGAGGAGTACCAGCAGCCGGCGATGGACCCGGCGCGGCGCGAGGCGCTCGAAGCCTATGTGGCGAAGCGCAAGGAGGAGATCGGCGGAGGCGAGCCGTGAACAATCCTGAAGCGCGGATGGCATGGCGACGCTCCGGCATGGGTCCTCGGGTCAAGCCCGAGGGCGAATGCAGGAAGGCTCATGCCAATTGTCGAGATTGGAGATTTGCGGGAGCATCAGTGCCGTCGTCATCCTCGGGCTCGACCCGAGGACCCATGCCTGAGCGGCGAAGGATCCCAGGCCGGGCAGACTCGTTGATGCTTCCATTCCGATTCCACAAACCTTTCCAACATCCTGAAACCAGAGACAAATCATGAAATCCCATACACGTGTCGCAGTCATCGGTGGCGGCGTTGTCGGCTGCTCGGTCCTGTTCCATCTCGCCCGTCATGGCTGGACGGATGTGGTGCTGATCGAGCGGGACGAACTGACCTCCGGTTCGACATGGCACGCGGCGGGCGGCATGCACACCATCAATGGCGATCCGAATGTCGCCAAGCTGCAGAAATACACGATCGAACTCTACAAGGAGATCGAAGAGCTTTCCGGCCAGTCGACCGGCGTTCATGTCACCGGCGGCGTTCTGCTTGCCGCCACCGAAGCGCGCATGGACTGGCTGAGGGGCGTCGTCGCCAAGGGCCGTTATCTTGGCCTCGACCTGGAAGAGATTTCGGCCCAGGAAGCGGCGGAACTGATGCCGCTTCTCGATCCCAAGCAATTCGTCGGGGCTGTGAGGAATTCGGAGGACGGCCATCTCGACCCGTCCGGCGTCACCTATGCCTATGCCAAGGCGGCGCAGAAGCTTGGCGCGGAGATTTATCGCCACACCAAAATCGAGGACCTCGTCCAGCGCGAGGACGGCCATTGGCGCGTCATCACCAATAAGGGCGAGATCGTCGCCGAGCATGTCGTCAATGCCGGCGGCCTTTGGGCGCGCGAGGTCGGCCGCATGGTCGGGCTGGAGCTGCCGGTGCTCGCCATGGAGCACATGTACCTCATCACCGAGGACATGCCGGAGGTCGCAGCATGGAACAATGCGACCGGCAGCGAAATCATCCATGCGGTCGATTTCGACGGCGAGCTTTATCTGCGCCAGGAGCGCGGCGGCATGCTGATGGGCACCTATGAGAAGGCCGGCAAGCCGTGGTCGGAAAAGACGACGCCATGGGATTTCGGCCATGAGTTGCTGGAGCCGGATATCGACCGCATCGCGCCGTCGCTGGAGGTCGGCTTCCAGCATTTCCCGGCTTTCCAGAAGACGGGGATCAAGCAGATCATCAACGGCCCCTTCACTTTCGCGCCAGACGGCAATCCGCTCGTCGGCCCAATCCGCGGCCTTAAAGGCTTCTGGTCGGCCTGCGGCGTCATGGCCGGCTTTTCGCAGGGCGGCGGTGTCGGGCTGGCGTTGTCGAACTGGATGATCGAGGGCGATCCGGGTTTCGACATCTGGGCGATGGACGTGGCGCGTTACGGCGACTGGGCGTCGATGGCCTATACCAATGCCAAGGTGCGCGAGAACTATTCGCGCCGTTTCTCCATCCGGTTTCCGAACGAGGAGCTTCCGGCGGGACGGCCGCTGAAGACCTCGCCGATCTACGACCTGCTTGCCGCGAAGGGCGCGCAGTTCGGCGTCGCCTACGGGCTGGAAGTGCCGCTCTGGTATGCGCCCGAGGGCGTGAAGGACGAATTCTCCTGGCGGCGCTCGACGGATTTCGCGCATGTCGCGGAGGAGGTGAGGGCGGTGCGCGAGCGCGTCGGGCTGTCGGAGACGACCTCCTTCGCAAAATACGAGGTGGAAGGCCAGGGGGCGGAAGTCTGGCTCGACCGGCTGCTCGCCTGCAAGCTGCCGAAGGAAGGGCGCATGACGCTCGCGCCGATGCTGAAGGACGACGGAAGGCTGATCGGCGATTTCACGCTGGCGAATCTCGGGCAGGGAAAATGGATGATCTTCGGCTCCGGCATCGCCGAGGATTATCATATGCGCTGGTTCGAACGGCATCTGCCTGAGGACGGCAGCGTGCGGGTTAGGGCGCGCGGCCTGGGGCTGACCGGCCTTGCGATCGCCGGGCCGAACGCGCGCAGGCTTCTGGAGAAGGTGACGGGCGCGGACGTGTCGAATGCGGCTTTTCCGTTCATGGCGATCCGCCGCATGCATGTCGGCATGGCGCCCTGCCTCGTCGGCCGCGTCTCCTATACGGGCGATCTCGGCTACGAACTGTGGATCGAGCCGGAATATCAGCGCGCGGTGTTCAATATGCTGGTCGAAGCCGGCGAGGAGTTCGGCCTCGGCCTCTTCGGCAGCCGCGCTCTCAACGCGCTCAGGCTGGAAAAGAATTACGGCTCCTGGGCGCGCGAATACCGGCCGATCTACGGCCCGCTGGAAGCCGGTCTCGACCGCTTCGTCGCCTATGACAAGAAAGCGGATTTCATCGGCAAGGGGGCGGCCATCACGGAAAAGAAGAACGGCGGCAAGCTTCGGCTCCGCGCCTTCGTCATGGATGCGGACGACGCCGATGTCATCGGCGACGAGGCGATCTGGTTCGGCGGTGAGGTCAAGGGCTGGGTGACGTCGGGCGGCTATGCGCATAATTCCGGGAAATCGGTCGCCGTTGGCTATGTGCCGAAGGAAATCGCCGACGAGACGGACGGCTTCGAGATTGAGCTTCTGGGCAAACGGCACAAGGCGCGCATTCAAGCCGCGCCCCTGTTCGACGCGAATTATGAACGGATGCGAGGATAATGGGCCGACGTTGAAACCGTTCTTTGTACACGCTATCTTGATTCATGTACAAAGGAGCTTGTGATGGCGATCCATGTTCAGGACAAGGAGGCTGACCGCATGCTGCGCGAGTTCGCGCGGCGTCGCGGCGTCGGCATCACGGAAGCGATCAAGCTTGCGGTCAAGGGCGCCGAGAAGAGCGACCGGAAGAGCGTCGAAGAACTTCGACGCAGGATCGAGCCCATCCTGGCGCAGGTGCGACCGTATCGCACGGAAGGCAGTTTCGAGGAAGCGATGAAGTTCATAGACGACAATTGGGACGATTGAAGCGCATGTATGTCGACAGTTCCGCAATCCTCGCCATTCTTCTGGAGGAACCGGACGCACCTAAGTTATTGAAAAAGCTGGCCGACGCTTCCGATCCGTTTACGTCGATTGTCACCAAAGTGGAGGCTTCATTGGCATTTGGGAGGGTTCGCAAGGATATCTCCGTTGCGGCGCGAATCGTGTCTGATCTGTTGAGACATCTCCATATCCGGGTGGTATCCGCCGAGCCTGCAATGTTCGAGCACGTGATGAATGCTGCCGCTCAATATGGAAAGGAAAGTGGCCATCCCGCCAAGCTCAATTTCGGCGATTGTTTTTCCTACGCTTATGCGAAGCAGGCCGGCGTTCCTTTGCTCTACAAGGGCAACGACTTCGCCAAAACCGATCTTGCCGGCTTGTGAATGAGGTTTTGCTTCTCGTGTCGCGAAGCTTTGCTCAGGGGGGTGTCTTTTCATGAGGCAGGCATTTGCGCTGGGCCGTTCGAAATCGGCCCTTCTCTGCATCGATCTGCAGGAAGAGCACCGGCAGGACCAGCGGCTTCTGGCGGTCGAATATGACCGGGTCATCGCCAATGTGATGCGGCTGCAACGAGCGGCGCGCGAAAGCGGCGTTGCGATCTATCATTTCGCCTATGTCGTCGATACGGGCGCCGCGACCACGCTGACGCACCATCCGAAGCTGCCGGATGGTCGTTCGGCTTTCAGCGACAAGGACGATCCGCTGACGGCGATCTGCCCCGAAGTCGCGCCGCTTGGCGAGGAGAGGCTGGTCATCAAGTCGGAGGCGAGCGCCTTCGGCGCCGGGTTGGGCGGCGAAATCAAGGCCGCGAATATCGACTGGCTTTTCATCGCTGGCGTCTGGACGGAGGCATGCATCGATGCTTCCGTTAAGGCGGCGTTGAAGCTCGGCTTCCGGGTGGCGCTGGTGAAGGACGCATGCGGCAGCGGTTCGGCCGCGATGCACGAGATCGGCATCCTCAATCTCGCCAACCGGCTCTATGGCGGAGCGGTGGTCTCCACCGACGCCGCCTGTTCCCTGATGCAGGGTGGAACGGCGGAGGGCTGGATACCCAATTCACCGGTCCCGATCCGCTATGGCTATGAGGACGCCTCGGAGATCTACCGCTCGCTTTGAGGCCATTTGGTCGTGAAGTTCGGCTCATACTTTGGTGCGTCCTTCGAGGCTCGCTTCGCTTGCGCCTCAGGATGAGGACCATCTGTGCTGACCTTCGATGAGAGTCATTGGCACCGACCTTCCTCATCCTGAGGCGCCCGCGAAGCGGGCCTCGAAGGACGCATTGAAGCAGCGAACGGCCAAATCTCAGAGCTTCTGACAACGATGGCGCCGGCGCGCGAGCGCGCCGGCTGATAGTCAGAGTCCGCTCAGCGGATGCCTTCGTTGATCAGCGGGACCAGCGCTTTGATCGTGTCCGGTGTGATGACGCCGGCGCCCGTATTCAGGTCGAGGCCGGGCATCTTGTATTTTGCCGAGAGTACGCATTGCAGGACGGGCATGAAGCCCTGCATGTAGAGCAACTGGTCGAGCGTCACCGAGACATAGCCCGATTCCAGCCCATCGATCGTCGCCGGCGCCAGATCGATACCGCCGACGATGATGTCGCCTGGCTTCTTGCCGGCCTTCTTGAGGACCTGTTCAAGTACGCCCGTCACGCCGCCATGCTGCGTGCCGATCGCCTTCAGCTTCGGATGGCTCTGGACGTAGGCGGCAAGCACCGGCACGCCGAGCGACGGATCGGAATTGATCTCCTGCGTGATCTCCAGGCGGTCCACCTTCAGGCCCGCCTTTTCAAGCGTGTCGGCCAAGCCTTTTTCGGAGAGGCCGCGCTCGGCCTGGCTGAAGACGCCATAGACCATCGCCTCGTCGCCGGCCTTCAAATGGCCTTTCTCGATCATCTGCTTGGCGACCAGCGCACCGCCTTCATAGAGATTGACGCCGGCATAGCCGAAGCCCTGCGGCCCGTATTCCTTCTGAAGCGAGGTGAGCGGCGAGTTGCCGTCGGTCACGACGATCCCCTGATCGACCGCCTGCTTGACGAGATCGGCGAAGGCGTCCGCGCCGGGATGCCCCATAATGACGATGCAGGACGGATGCGCGGCGAGCGCCTGCTTGAACTGGGTCAGCATCGTCTCCGGCGCCCAGGCGGAGAACTGTGCGTTCAGCTTGTCGACGCCGAGAGCGGTCGCGGCTGCTTTCGCGCCGTTCTGGCGGGCAAGGGTCGCGCCGTCGCCGGGATTGCCGCCCATCTGCATGTAGATGGTGACGCCCTTGCCGGGGGCATCGGCCGCGTTGGCGGTCGCGGCGCCGCATGTCAGCGCCAGCGCGGCGGCGCCCGCCAGCATCATTCTCGACAGTTTCATGGTCGTTCCTCCTGGATCTTCTGCCGTTACCGTGACGCGCCGCGATCCTCCCCGGCGCATCGCGTATCCGTTATCCCGCTGTCCGCTTGCGGCCGAATCCCCTGATCGCGCCGATGCGCGCCAGAAACGCGGCGCGGCGTTGCGGCTCGTCGATCAGGAAATAGAAGATGATCGAGACGAGGAAGACGATGCCTTCGATCGTCCGCACCCAAGCGCCGGTCAGCCCCGTCGCGACCAGCCCGGCCTCGATCATGCCGATGATGAAGCAGCCGAAGACCGTGCCGACGATCGTCGCGCGACCGCCGAAGATGGACGTGCCGCCGATCAGCACCGAGGCGATCGCGGTCAGGAGATAGCCTTCGCCCTGGTTGCCGAAGAAATTCTTGTTCTCCAGCGTCAGGAAAAGGGCCGCGATCGAGGACAAAAGCCCCATCAGCGTGAAGATCTTGATCTTTTCCCGATCGACATCGATGCCGACGACGCGAGACACCGGGTTCGAATCACCGATAAAAAGCGTGTGCTCGCCGAAGCGATGGCGATTGAGGATGAACCAGAGGAAGACCACCGCAAGCACAGTCCATAGTCCCTGGATCGAGAGCTGGCTGATCCAGTCATAGCTGCCGGGCTTGGCAAAAGGCGTACCGACCAGAACGGAATAGACGGAACTCCCCTCGACGCCGCGCAGCGCATAGGACTTGCCGCCGGAAAGGACAGTAGCCATCCCGGCCCAGAAGAATTGCGTCGCCAGTGTCGCGATGAAGGAAGGCAGCCCCACCTTCGCGACCAGGACGCCGTTCACGAAGCCGATGACGACGCCTGAAAAAAGTGTGGCGACAACGGCGATCCAGCCGAGATCGTATTGCTTGAAGAGGATGGCGAAGGTGAAACCGGAAAAGGCGATGATGGCCGGGAAGCAGAGATCGATCTCTCCGGCGCCGATCACGAAGGTGAGGCCGAGCGCCAGGAAAATCAGCGGCGGCAGCGTCGAGATGAAGGTCGTGTAGATGAAGGGCCGGAGGAACACTTCCGGCGCCAGATACATGAACAGCGCCAGCAGCAGGATGAAGACGAGGATGATCGGCAGGGCCTCGATCCGGCGGAAAATGGAGGGAGCGGGCGCCATGGGTCAGGCCGTATGCTGCTGGAGTTGGATGAGATATTCGGTGAGATCCGCGACCGACATGTTCCTGGGCTCGATCTCGGCGACGATGGCGCCGCGGTCGAGCACGATCAGCCGGTCGGCGACCTCATGAACATGAGCGAGATTGTGCTCGATATAGACGCAGGCGCGCCCCGACGCCTTGATCCGGCGGATGAAGTCGAGAACCTTGCGCACCTCCTTCACCGCAAGCGCCACCGTCGGCTCGTCGAGCACGATGACATCGGCGTTGTAGTGCATGGCCCGGCCGATCGCGATGCCCTGCCGCTCGCCCCCCGAGAGCTGCGAGACGGTGGAATCGACCGTTATGCCGACGCCGCGAAAACCAATCGAGGAAAGCAGCATCTCCGCCGCGACCTCTTTCTCGCGCTTGACGTCGATGAAGCCGAAACGATTGGTGATCTGCCGCCCAACAAAGAAGTTTCGCCATAGCGGCTGCTGCTCGGCCAGCGATTTGTCCTGATAGACCGTCTCGATCGAGAGGTCGTGCGCCATGCGCACGGAATAATCGGCAAGGTCGATTTCGTGATCGCGGACGAAGATGCGGCCGGAACTCGGCGCGAGAACGCCGGTCATCACTTTGATGAGCGTCGATTTGCCGGCGCCATTGTCGCCAATCAGGCCGACGATCTCGTTTTTTCCGATCGACAGCGTGATGTCCCGCAAGGCGTGAATGGGCCCGAAGAATTTCTGGACATGCTCCAGACGGATCGCGTGTTCGAAGGAGTTTTCCTCCTTCCGCGCGGCCAGATTGGGCGATCCTGCCAAGCTTCGTTCCTCCCTCGTCGTCAGCGGTCCCGCGACATTATTACTATTAATAATACCAGAAGGATTGGTCTGTCCAGCGGAAGGGGAGCGAAGTTCGGTCCCCGCGCAGAAAAAAGCCCCGGACGAGATCGACCGGGGCATAGCCGCTCCTGGGAGGATGGATTCCTTTGTCAGCGGCCCGGCGCGACCAATGCGAAATGCGCGCCCTGCGGGTCCTGGCATTGCGCGACCCATTGGCCGCCGGGCACCTCCATCGGACCCATCAGCACCTTGCCGCCGCCATCGGTGACGCGGCTTGCCGCCGCGTCGACGGCCGGGACGTTGAAATAGAATTGCCAGACAGGGAAGGGGATTTGCGGCGGCTTGTCCATCATGCCGCCGGCCTCGTCTCCACCCATGTTGAAAAGGGCATAGATGCCCATCTCGCCCATGTCGTACTCGCGGGTCTTTCCCCAGCCGAACTGGCCGGCATAGAAATCGAGCGCCTCCCGCCAGTCGGATGTGTAAAGCTCGTGCCAACCGACATGGCCGGGCGTGCCGGCCGGCACCGGCGGCTGGTCGGGGCCGTTCGGATGCAGAAGATTGAAGACCGCACCCTGCGGATCGGCGACGACGGCAAAGCGGCCGACATCGGGAATATCGCTCGGCGCGCGATGGATCATACCGCCCACCTTGCTGATCGCTTCTGCCTGGGCGTCGACGTCGTCCGTATAGATATATCCGACCCAGGCGGGATGGCCGCCGCCTTTGCGGTACTCGTCCGGCATGGTCATGATACCGCCGACGCCGCGCTCGCCGACGTAAAGCACAGTGTAGGGGGGCATGTCGGCATGGCTCTTGAACAGTTCCGCCTTCCAGCCGACGACCTTCGTGTAGAAGGCCTCCGCCGCTTTCGAGTCGCTGGTCATCAACTCGTACCAGAAGAAGGATTTCGTGTTGGTCATGATCGCTCTCCTCGCGTTTTCTTCCTTTTCCCGGAGCATAATGCGATTGGATTGAATCGCGTCATGCTCCTATCTCTTTGTTAAACATAGTCGTTTCGGAAAACCGTTGCCCATTCTTTCCGGATCACGCTCTATTTCCCCACCTTGCCGTCATAGGCCGCCTGAATGGCGGCGATATCGAGCTTCACCATGTTCATCATGGCCTGCATGGCGCGGATGGCCTTCTCTCGATCGGGATCGGCGAGGAGTTTCAACATGGGGCTCGGCACGATCTGCCATGAAACGCCGTAGCGATCCTTTATCCAGCCGCACGCGACCGGCTCTCCGCCATCGGCGAGCCTGTCCCACAGCCTGTCGACTTCGGCCTGGTCCTTGCAATCGACCGACAGGGAAATGGCATGGGTGAACTCGCAATTCGAATTGCCGTTCAGCGCCTGATAGCTCTGGCCGGCGAGGGTGAACTCGACGATCAGGACCTCACCTTCCTTGCCGCCCAGACCATCGGCAAGGACCTTCTGGACGTGATCGATACGGGAATCCGGCAATAGCGAGACGTAGAATTTCGCAGCTTCCTCGGCTTTGCCGTTGAACCATAGACAGGGTGAAATCTTGGACATTCTCGGCTCCTCGTCGTTGTAACGATCGGAGGACGGTCCAGCGTCCAGCAAGCCGACAGTCTACCGCAGATTTTTTTCGAGCGGATGGCCGGCGCAGTCATCTCGTGACAAATTCCTGACACGACGCAGAAATTTGACCGATTGATAAAAATTGAAAACGTGCTAGCCTCACGGAAAAGAAAGCACGATGGGGAACGTGATGGCTGAAGGCCTTTTCAGGGAAGGAATTGCGGCCGGGAGGCTTTCGGCTGCGCAGTACCAAGTGAATTTCGGCGATCTGCATCCGCCACTCGATCACCACGAGGCGCTGGTCGAGAGTGACCGCTGCTATTTCTGCTATGACGCGCCCTGCATGCAGGCCTGCCCGACCTCCATCGACATTCCGCTCTTCATCCGGCAAATCGGCAACGGCAATCCGCTCGGCGCCGCCAAGACCATCTTCGACCAGAACATCCTCGGCGGCATGTGCGCCCGCGTCTGCCCGACCGAAACGCTCTGCGAGGAAGCCTGTGTGCGCGAGACGGCGGAGGGCAAGCCTGTGCAGATCGGCAGACTGCAGCGCTACGCCACCGATACCGCCATGGCGAGAGGCCGACAGTTTTACGAGCGCGCGGCGCCGACAGGAAAAACGATTGCGATCGTTGGGGCAGGGCCGGCGGGACTTGCCTGTGCGCACAGGCTCGCCCTGCATGGGCATGAAGTGACGATTTTCGAGGCGCGCGACAAGGCTGGCGGGCTGAACGAATATGGCATAGCCGCCTACAAAACGGTCGATGGCTTTGCGCAGGCCGAGGTCGATTACGTGACCGCCATCGGCGGTATCACGATCGAGAACGGCAAGGCGCTCGGCCGCGATTTCGCGCTGGCCGATCTCACCGGCAGATATGACGCGGTGTTTCTCGCGGCGGGCCTTGCCGGCGTCAACGCGCTCCGCGCCGAGGGCGAAGATGCCGAAGGCGCCAGCAATGCCGTCGATTTCATCGAGGCATTGCGGCAGGTGAGCGATCTTGCGACATTGCCGATCGGCCGCCGCGTCGTCGTCATCGGCGGCGGCATGACGGCGATCGACGCCGCAGTGCAGTCGAAGCTTCTCGGCGCCGAGCAGGTGACGATCTGTTACCGGCGCGGCCAGGAGCAGATGAGCGCCTCGGAATATGAGCAGGATCTCGCCGCCGCCAATGGCGTCACGATCCGTCATTGGCTTCAGCCGAAAAGGGTGATTGCCGACGACGGCAAGGTCGCTGCGATCGAACTCGAATATACCGCACTCCGGGATGGCAGGCTTGTCGGCACCGGAGAAACGCTGAGGCTCGAAGCCGACCAAGTCTTCAAGGCGATCGGGCAGAGCTTCGACGCCGCGCCGCTCAACGGCAGCGGCAATCAGATTATGATGGAAAACGGCAAGATCAGGGTCGATGCGGAAGGCCGCACCTCGATCGCCATGATCTGGGCCGGCGGCGATTGCGTCGCCGGCGGCGAGGATTTAACCGTCTCCGCCGTGGCGCAGGGACGCGACGCGGCGGAAAGCATTCACCGGACGCTGATGGGGTAAGGGAATGCAGGCGATGCTTTCGCTCTATGTTGCGAAGGGACGCTTTCCTTCGATAAATTTGGCATCGGAAAGCCGTCGCGATGGAAACTGACCTCCAGGGCGGCTGTTATTGCGGCGCGCTGCGCTATCATGTCTCCGCCGCTCCGGTGCTCAAGGCGGAATGCCATTGCCGCGCCTGCCAGCATATTTCGGGCGGCGGCCCCAATTATTTCATGCTCGTCCCACCCGAGGGCTTTGCCTATGTGGAAGGGGAGCCGAAGCACTATAAGCGGCCCGATCTCCCGAACGCGGTGACGCGGGATTTCTGCGCCATATGCGGCACGCATATCCTGACGCGCCGGCCGGGTCTGCCGCAACTCGTGCTCAAGGTGGGCACGCTCGACGATCCGGACGTCTATGGCGGGCCGAAGATGGCGATCTTCTGCGAGGAGAAGGCCGGTTTCCACATCATCCCGGATGGCATTCCGGCCTTCGATACCCTGCCGGAGCAGCGTCGATGACGATCGTTTCATCCGTACCACTACGGATTGGGGAGGAATAAGCCATGGCAGACATTCGCAGCAACTTCCTCGGCATCAAGTCGCCAAACCCGTTCTGGCTCGCCTCGGCGCCGCCGACCGACAAGGAATATAATGTCGTGCGTGCCTACAAGGCCGGCTGGGGCGGCGTCGTGTGGAAGACGCTCGGCGAGGACGGGCCGCCGGTCGTCAATGTCAACGGCCCGCGCTACGGCGCGATCTGGGGTGCGGACAGGCGGCTGCTCGGTCTCAACAATATCGAACTGATCACCGACCGCCAGCTTCAGCTCAACCTGCAGGAGATCAAGCGCGTCAAGCGCGACTGGCCGGACCGGGCGCTGGTCGTCTCCCTGATGGTGCCCTGCGTCGAAGAGGCGTGGAAGGCGATCCTTCCGGCGGTCGAGGAGACCGGGGCGGACGGTATCGAACTCAATCTCGGCTGCCCGCATGGCATGTCGGAACGCGGCATGGGGTCGGCCGTGGGGCAGGTGCCGGAATATATCGAGATGCTCTCGCGCTGGTGCAAGCAGACCACGCGCATGCCCGTCATCATCAAGCTGACGCCGAACATCACCGATATCCGCTATCCGGCGCGCGCGGCGAAGAAGGGCGGCGCCGACGCCGTGTCGCTGATCAACACCATATCGTCGATCACATCGGTCAATCTCGACACTTTCTCGCCGGAACCGTCGATCGACGGTAAGGGCTCGCATGGCGGCTATTGCGGCCCGGCGGTGAAGCCGATCGCACTCCATATGGTGGCGGAGATCGCGCGTGACGCCGAAACGCGCGGTATGCCGATTTCCGGCATCGGCGGTATCACCAATTGGCGCGACGCGGCGGAGTTCCTGGCGCTCGGCGCCGGCAATGTGCAGGTCTGCACGGCGGCGATGACCTATGGCTTCAAGGTCGTGCAGGAGATGATCGAAGGACTGAAGAACTGGATGGACGAACAGGGCCATGCCACGCTCGACGATGTCATCGGCCGCGCCACGCCCAACGTCACCGATTGGCAATATCTCAACCTCAACTACGTCGCCAAGGCGCATATCGATCAGGATCTCTGCATTAAATGCGGACGCTGCCATATCGCTTGCGAGGACACGTCGCATCAGGCGATCACCTCGATGGTGGACGGCAAGCGGCATTTCGAGGTGATGGACGAGGAATGCGTCGGCTGTAATCTGTGCGTCAATGTCTGCCCGGTGGAAGACTGCATCACCATGCGACCGCTTCCCGTCGGAGCGCTCGACAAGCGCACCGGCAAGACCGTCAGCCCGACCTACGCCAACTGGACGATGCATCCGAACAACCCGATGGCGAAGGTGGCAGAACCGGCGGAGTAGGGAAACGCGGGAGTAGGCATTCGGCAGTCGGCAGTCGGGTTACGTTTTCCGACGCAATCGGTTGCGCAATCTGACGCCCGCTGCTGTCCCTTTCCGATTGCCGATTGCCGATTGCCGATTGCCGATTGCCGATTGCCGATCTGCCGATCTGCCGACTGCCCCTTTCAAGCGGCGTATCGCAGCCCGCCGTCGACCGTCAGCACCTGTCCGGTGATGAAGCCGTTGGTGACGAGGGAAGCGATTCCTGCCGCGACTTCCTCCGGCCTGCCGACGCGGCCGGCGGGCGTTTTTGCCCCGTATTCGGAGAAGACCGCCCGGCGCCGGTCCTCGGGAAGGAAATCCCACCAGGGCGTGTCGATGACGCCCGGCGCAACGGCATTGATGCGCAGCGGCTTCAGCTCGGCGGCAAGGATCGGCACGACGGACAGGAGCATGCCATTGATCGCCGCGAGACCCGCAATTCCGGGGACTGCCATCTGGGCCGAAACGGCCGAGACGAAGGTGATTGAGCCGTTTTTTCCGATTGAAGGCAGCGCGGCTTGCGCGCAGGAAAGCTGCGGCCAGATCTTCTCGTCGACACCGGCACGAACCTCGGCGAGATCGAGTGTGGCGAAGGGACCAAGGCCCTTGCCGCCGCTCAAGCAGAGTACGAGGTGGTCGAACGCGCCCAAATGGGCGAAGAAGTTCCGGACCTCATCGGGCTTGCCGCCGTCAAAGGCAGCCGTGCCGACAGTTGCGCCGAGCGTTTTCGCCGCATCGCGCAATTTCTCCTCGTTGCGTCCGGTGATGGTGACGGCATAGCCGCGATTTTTGAGCGCCGCGGCGGTCGCTAGACCGATGCCGGAGGAGCCGCCGATAATGACGGCGTGCTGGTTCTTGTTTTCCATGGATGTCTTTCCTTCCGGATCAAATCGTCTTTTGGCAAAGCCGGTAATGTTGAGGCTCAATTCGTGGAATTTCCGGCGCGCATCGGCGCCACTATTCGGTCTGACATCGTCGATCGAGCCGGTGGAGGGCGTTACTTTTCTTCTTCATGTTCAGAGCCCCTTCATGCTGCTCTGGCAGGGAGATGGTGCAGACGCGCCGGCTGAAACAGTTCCAATTTTATCCTGGTATCAATACTGCTATAATATCGCTCATGTCCCTCTCGGAATTATCGTCCGACGACCGCCGCAGGCAGGAACTCGGCGCTTTCCTCCGCTCGCGGCGCGAGCGGCTTTCTCCAGCCGATCTCGGCCTGCTGCCCGGTTCCCGGCGGCGCACGCCGGGGCTTCGCCGCGAGGAAGTCGCCATGGTCGCCGGCGTCGGCACGACATGGTACACATGGCTGGAGCAGGGGAGGGAGGTCCGTCCGTCGCCGGACGTCCTGAATGCGCTGTCGCGCGCCTTGCGTCTCGACGCCGCGGAGAAGCGCCATCTCTTCATCCTGGCGGGACGGCCGGAACCCGGCCGCGGCGCAAGCGGCGCGGAAAAGGTCGAAGCTCCTCTGCATCACATGCTGGACAGTCTGTCGATGCAGCCCGCCTATGTGACCGGGCGCCGCTGGGACGTGCTGGCGTGGAATGCCGCCGCAACGGCAGTTTTCGGCGATTACGGCCTGCTCAATGGAGATGAGCGCAACATCATCCATATGGTCTTCACCAATCCGCACCATCGGCGTCTGCTCGTGGATTGGGAGGGCTTGGCCCGCGTCGTGCTGGCGTCGTTCCGGGCGGAAAGCGCCAAATATACGGGCGATCCCGATTTCGAACGTCTGATAGCCCTGATGGTGAAATCCAGCCCGGAATTCCGCGCCTGGTGGCCGGAGCGCGATGTGATCCGCCGACTTTCGGGCGTGAAGCATGTCCGCCACCCCGTCGCCGGCATGATGGCCTTCGAGCATATGAGTTTCTCGATCGATGACGGTTCCGACATGCGGCTCACCGTCTATACGCCGCTCGCGCAGGAAAACACCGTCGCGAAGCTTGCGGAGTTGATCGACGCGCTGCCGGCGGAAAAACGCTCGGCATAAAATCCTTTTGCGACGGATAGGCTATGACGAGTACGGGTCCTGTTCGATTCCCTATTGACGATATAAAATATCCACGATATCAATTATCCACGAATAAGGAATCAAAGCGATGAAACTCGGAGAAGGCGTGGAGGCGGCGATCCATTGCTGCGCCGTGCTCGCCGGCGTGCAGGACGGGGCGACGCTTCCGGGGGCAGCGCTCGCCGAGGCACACGGGCTTTCGCCGAGCTATCTCCTGAAACATCTCAATGCGCTGACGAGTGCGAAAATCCTCGAATCCATTCCCGGCCCGCATGGCGGATACCGGCTTGCGCGCGCGCCGGAACGCATCACGCTGCTCGACATCGTGCTTGCCGTGGAAGGGCCTGAGTTCGCCTATCGCTGCGCTGAAATCCGCCAACGCGGGCCGAACCCGTTGCCGGCGACGGCCTATGTCAAACCATGCGGCATCAAAGTTGCGATGCTGAATGCGGAAAAGGCCTATCGCGCCGCGCTCGCCGAAGTGAAGCTGTCCGACATCGTCTCCGGCTATCTGGAGGATGCCGACCCGCGCTCGATCGCGCGCGGTTGCGCCTTCGTCGAGCGCCACCGGCGGCCGCAGAAATCCGTTTCAAAACAAGGATGAAAGGAAAGAAAATGCAGCAGAGAATCAAGTACCAGAGCTATGCGCCGGAATTGATGAAGCAGGTCTACGCACTCAATAAGGCGGTGGAGGAATGCGGGCTGGAAAAGAGCCTGCTCCATCTCGTCAAGCTGCGCGCCTCGCAGATCAACGGCTGCTCATTCTGCGTCAACATGCACAGCCATGAAGCGCTGCGTGACGGCGATACGCAACAGCGCGTGCTCCTCGTCTCGGCCTGGAAGGAATCGCCGCTCTTCACCGAGCGCGAGCGCGCCGCCTTCGCTTATACCGATGCGGTGACGAAGATCGCCGACCAGGGCGTGCCGGACGCGCTTTGGGAAGCGACGCGCGAGCATTTCTCCGAAGACGAGATCACCAAGCTGACGATCGCGATCGGCATGATCAACATCTGGAACCGCATCTGCGTCTCCTTCCACGTGCTCCATCCGGTGGACCGCGCCAAGGCGGCGTAAGCGGGCTTTTCACTGCTGCCGAAGCAGGGGCGGCCCTGACGCTTCATCGCACCCGACGGAAGAATGGAATCCGGTATCAGCCTTTCGGGCGCAGGCCGCCGATGTAAAGCTGTTCCAGAAACCGTCCCGCGTCCTCAAAGCGGCCTTCTCCGCCGCGTTCCGGGCCGAGGACGGCCCGGACCTGCGCATCGAAATCGGCATAGTGCTGGGTCGTCGCCCAGATCGAGAAGATCAGGTGCCAGGGATCGGCGCATGCGATCCTGCCGGCGCGCATCCAGCCCTCTATGATCTCCGCTTTTTCATCGACGAGGTTCTTCAGATCGACTTCGAGAAGCGGCATGATGCGCGGCGCGCCCTGCAATATCTCGTTGGCGAAGAGGCGGCTTTCGCGCGGATAGTCGCGCGCCATTTCAAGCTTGCGGCGGATATAGGAGCGGATTTCGGTGAGCGGATCGCCATCGGCACGCAATTCCTTCAGAGGCGCCAGCCAGGTTTCCAGAAGGCGCGCGATCAGCGTTTCGTGGATCTCTTCCTTGCCGCGGAAATAGTAGAGCAGATTGGGCTTTGACATGCCGGCCGCTTCGGCGATCTGGTCGATCGTGGAGCCACGGAAACCGTGCGTGGAAAAGACCTCGAGTGCGGCTTCGAGGATGGTTTCGCGCTTTTCCTTCTGGATGCGCGTCCGCTTTCGCTTGACCGCAGCTTCCACCCTTCGCCGCCTCCCGACTAATCCCGTCGCTGGACCAATTTTCTGGACCAGCGCCCTGCTTTTTGTGGAACGCGCTTCGTCCCCGGCATTTCCGCTACATTCCCCTTGACCACCTTTGTGGCGATGCTAACGTTTGTCCAATCGGTCAAAAAATTGCGTAGCACAGCTCCGCCCGAAAAACCAAGCGTTGGCCGAAGACGGGAACACGAGACAAACAAGAAAGGCTTGGTATGTCCAACAGATTGAATGTGGCGCCGAACGATCTCAGTGCCTTCTGGATGCCGTTCACGGCGAACCGCCAGTTCAAGCAGGCGCCTCGTATGCTGGTGTCGGCGAAGGACATGCATTACACCGCGAGCGACGGGCGCAAGATCCTCGACGGGACGGCGGGACTCTGGTGCGTCAATGCCGGCCATTGCCGGCCGAAGATCGTCGAGGCCGTCCAGGAAGAGGTGGCGACGCTCGATTATGCGCCGGCCTTCCAGATGGGGCACCCGGTCGCCTTCGAACTGGCCAACCGGCTTGTCGCCATCGCGCCGGCCGGGATGGACCATGTCTTCTTCACCAATTCGGGTTCCGAATCGGTCGAAACCGCGCTGAAGATCGCACTCGCCTATCAGCGGGTGAAAGGGCAGGGCTCCCGCTTCCGTTTGATCGGGCGCGAGCGTGGCTATCACGGCGTCAATTTCGGCGGCATTTCCGTCGGCGGCATCGTCGGCAACCGCAAGATGTTCGGGACGCTCCTGACTGGCGTCGATCATTTGCCGCACACGCACCTGCCGCAAAAGAACGCCTTCAGCAGAGGCGTGCCCGAGCATGGCGCGGAACTGGCCGACGAACTGGAACGGATCGTCACGCTGCATGACGCCTCGACCATCGCCGCCGTCATCGTCGAGCCGGTCGCCGGATCGACGGGCGTGCTGATCCCGCCGAAGGGCTATCTGAAGCGGCTGCGCGAGATTTGCGACAAGCACGGCATCCTGCTCATCTTCGACGAGGTCATCACCGGCTTCGGCCGCCTCGGCACGCCGTTCGCCGCCGATTATTTCGGCGTCGTTCCCGACATCATGACGACAGCCAAGGGCGTCACCAACGGCACGATCCCGATGGGCGCCGTCTTCGTGAAGAAGGAGATTTACGACGCCTTCATGAACGGGCCGGAGCATCTGATCGAATTCGCTCACGGCTACACCTATTCCGGCAATCCGATCGCGGCGGCCGCGGGCCTTGCGACGCTCGATACTTATAAGGAGGAGGGACTGCTGACGCGTGGCGGCGAACTCGAAAGCTATTTCGAGGACGCACTGCATTCGCTCAGGGATGCGCCGCATGTCATCGACATTCGCAATATCGGCCTTGTCGGCGCCGTCGAACTGGAGCCGATCGCCGGCCAGCCGACGAAGCGCGCCTTCTCTGCTTTCGTGAAGGCGTTCGAAAATGGCTGCATGATCCGCACCACCGGCGACATCATCGCGCTGTCGCCGCCGCTCATCATCACCAAGGGCCAGATCGACGAACTGATCGATCACGTGCGGACCGTGCTGGAACAGGTGGAGTAGTTTTCAAAGGATCGGATGCGGCGCCCTGCGGCAGGGTGCCGTGATTGCGGAGGGAACAATATGACGCTTGAAACCAACCTGCGCATCAATTCCGATCGTTTGTGGGATTCGATCATGGAGATGGCGAAGATCGGTCCCGGCGTCGCCGGCGGCAATAACCGCCAGACCCTGACCGATTCCGACGCCGAGGGGCGCAAGCTTTTCCGGAAATGGTGCGACGAAGCGGGGCTCTCGATGGGCGTCGACCGGATGGGCACCATGTTTGCCCGCCGCGAAGGCGCCGATCCCGACGCGCTGCCGGTCTATGTCGGCTCGCATCTCGATACCCAGCCGACCGGCGGCAAATATGACGGCGTGCTCGGCGTGCTCTCGGGGCTGGAGATCATCCGCTCCCTCAACGATCTCGGCATCAGGACGAAGCATCCGATCGTCGTCACCAACTGGACGAACGAGGAGGGAGCGCGTTTCGCTCCCGCCATGCTGGCATCCGGCGTCTTTGCCGGCGCCATCGACCTCGACTACGCCTATCAGCGCAAGGATGGCGCGGGGAAGAGCTTCGGCGACGAGCTGAAGCGCATCGGCTGGGTCGGCGACGAAGAAGTCGGGGCGCGCAAGATGCACGCCTATTTCGAATATCACATCGAGCAGGGGCCGATCCTCGAGGCCGAGCATAAGGAAATCGGCGTCGTCACCCATTGCCAGGGCCTGTGGTGGCTGGAATTTACGCTAACAGGCAAGGAGGCGCATACCGGCTCGACGCCGATGAATATGCGCGTCAATGCCGGGCTCGCCATGGCGCGCATCCTGGAGATGGTGCAGACGGTGGCGATGAACGCCCAGCCGGGCGCGGTCGGCGGCGTCGGCCAGATGCGCTTCTCGCCCAATTCGCGCAATGTCCTGCCGGGGCAGGTGGTCTTCACCGTCGATATCCGCTCGCCGGACCAGGACAAGCTCGACGGCATGCGGGCGACGATTGAGGAGGAAGCCGCACGGATCGCGGTGGAACTCGGCGTCGGCTGCTCCGTCGAAGCGGTCGGGCATTTCGATCCCGTCACCTTCGATCCGACGCTTGTCGGGCGGGTGCGCGGCGCAGCGGAGAAACTCGGCTATTCGCATATGAACATCATTTCGGGCGCCGGCCACGATGCCTGCTGGGCGGCGAAGGTCGCGCCCGCGACGATGATCATGTGCCCCTGCGTCGACGGGCTGTCGCACAATGAGGCGGAGGAGATTTCGCAGGAATGGGCGCGCGCCGGCGCCGATGTGCTGTTCCATGCGGTGCTGGAGACGGCGGAAATCGTTGAATGAGAGGGCGGAAAAGCCGATAATAGGCGTTTTCGCCAAGAGGAGGTCGCCATGGGACGACCAAAGGAACTGACGGAAGAAGAACGGCAGGAACTGCTGGCAAAGGGCTATCGGCCGGTTGAAGTGTGGCTGCCGGACCTGTGGTCCGACGAACTCTGGAAGCAGATAGAAGAGGATTGCCGCTTGATCCGGGAGGCCGACAGACGCGAGCACATGGCCGACGTCCTGGATGCGTTCGCCAAGGACCTGTGGGATGACCTGGACTGATGCTGCGCGGGGAACTGGTGATCGTTTCGGCTCAGGGCGATTACGGCAAGCCTCGTCCTGCCGTCGTTATCCAGAACGATCGGCTGCTCGACCAGATCGACAGCGTGACTGTCTGCTTTTTGACATCGGAGATCATTCCCACGAAGAACCTGCGAGTCACAGTTGAGCCGGATATCGTCAACGGCTTGCATCAGCGGTCGCAGATCCAGATCGAGAAAATCATGACCTTCCCCCGCTCGAAGGTGCGTGGGCCGATCGGAAGGCTGACCATCGAACAAATGCGGGACATAGACCGTTACCTGATGATCTTTTTCGACCTCTTGCCGCCGGTTGAACTGGCACCTTGAAACTGACCGTCGCAAATTGGGGAACAGAATGTCCAAAGTCATCAAGAACGGCACCATCGTCACCGCCGACCGGACCTGGAAAGCGGATGTGCTCATCAAGCACGGCAAGATCGTCGGCATCGGCCCCGATCTCCACGCCGACCATGAACTGGATGCGACCGGTTGCTATGTGATGCCGGGCGGCATCGACCCCCACACCCATCTCGAAATGCCCTTCATGGGCACCTATTCCACCGACGATTTCGAAAGCGGCACACGCGCGGCCCTTTCCGGCGGCACGACCATGGTGGTCGATTTCTGCCTGCCGTCGCCCAACCAGTCTCTCCTCGACGCGATCAAGATGTGGGACAACAAGTCCACCAAGGCCTCCTGCGATTATTCCTTCCACATGGCCATCACATGGTGGAGCGAGCAGGTCTTCAACGAGATGGCCGAGGTGGTCGATCGCGGCATCACCAGCTTCAAGCATTTCATGGCCTATAAGGGCTCGCTGATGGTCAATGACGACGAGATGTACGCCTCGTTCCAGCGCTGCGCCGCGCTCGGCGCGCTGCCGCTCGTCCATGCCGAAAACGGCGACGTGGTGGCGGCACTGTCGGAGAAGCTGTTGGCCGAGGGCAATAACGGGCCGGAAGGCCATGCCTATTCGCGCCCGCCCGAGGTCGAAGGGGAAGCGACCAACCGCGCCATCATGATCGCCGACATGGCGGGCGTGCCGCTTTATGTCGTGCACACCTCCTGCGAGCAGGCGCATGAGGCGATCCGGCGCGCGCGGCAGAAAGGCATGCGGGTCTATGGCGAACCTCTGATCCAGCACCTGACGCTCGACGAGAGCGAGTATTTCAACAAGGACTGGGACCACGCCGCGCGCCGTGTCATGAGCCCGCCCTTCCGCAACAAGCTGCATCAGGATTCGCTCTGGGCAGGACTGGCGGCCGGCTCTCTGCAGGTGGTGGCGACCGACCATTGCGCCTTCACCACGGAGCAGAAGCGGTATGGCGTCGGCAATTTCACCAAAATCCCGAACGGCACAGGCGGCCTGGAAGACCGTATGCCGGTGCTTTGGACAAAGGGCGTCAATACCGGCCGACTGACGATGAACGAATTCGTCGCCGTCACTTCGACCAATATCGCCAAGATCCTCAACATGTATCCGAAAAAGGGCGCCATCGTCGAAGGCGCCGACGCCGATCTCGTCGTGTGGGATCCCAAGAAGAAGAAGACAATCAGCGCCAAGGAGCAGCAGTCGATCATCGACTACAATGTCTTCGAGGGCGTGGAGGTCCAGGGCCTGCCGCGCTACGTCCTGACGCGCGGGGAGATCGCCGTCGATGACGGCAAGGTCGATGCCAAACCCGGCCATGGTGAATTCGTCGCGCGCGAGCCTTTCCAGGCGGTCAACCGCGCGCTATCGAAATGGAAGGAAATCACCGCGCCGCGCAAGGTCGAGCGCAGCGGAATTCCGGCAAGCGGGGTGTAACGGAAATCATTGCCACCCGGCGGCGGGCGAAGGAGCGAATTTGACAAAAAGAGCGTGCAACGCCGGCGAGGGGCCGGACGAAAGCTCGATATATGGCGACATCCTTACGGCACCAGCGCATCGAGCTCCGGCAGGAGAACGACGCTTTCCTGTTCGTTCGGGTCGGTACGGGCGATCACCGCGCGGACCGGTTTGTCGGTCGGGTTTGTCGGCAGATGCGGCACGTTGGCCGGGATATAGACGAGGTCCCCGGCCTTCGTCACCATCACCTGTTCGAGCCTTTCGCCGAACCACATTTTCGCCTCACCTTCCAGCACATAAATCGCTGTTTCGTGATGTTCGTGCTTGTGCGCCTTGGCGCGGCCGCCCGGCGGAATGGTCAGCAAATGCATGCAGATGCCGCTCGAGCCGACGGTCTCTTTCGCGATCCCTTCGAAATAGCGGAAGCCTTGCTTGCCGTCGAACGCCCCTTCCGCACGGACCAGCCTGCAGGCCGGAATCGATGATGATGACATTGGCACCCCTTAAGGCCATTTTTCCGTTCGCCGGCTCCGCGAGACGAAAGGAATGGCGGAGCGCCGTCGCATGAGCCAAAGCGCAGCAGCAAAAACCGCCGCGATGAAAAGTGCGCCGTCGCCCGACGGCGTGTCAAGCGCCGCGCCGGTCGTTCATTCCAAAGGGCTTTGCCTGACCTTCGAGACGGCCGATGGCCCGGTCAATGCGCTTTCGAATGTCGATCTGGAGATCGACAAGGGCGAATTCGTTTCCTTCATCGGTCCGTCCGGATGCGGCAAGACCACTTTTTTACGCGTCATCGCCGATCTCGAGAGACCAACGGAAGGCTCGATCAGCGTCAACGGCATGACGCCGGAGCAGGCCCGCGAGGCGCGCGCCTATGGTTATGTCTTTCAGGCCGCCGGGTTGTTCCCATGGCGAACCATCGAACAGAATGTCAGGCTGCCGCTCGAGATCATGGGCTATTCCAAGCCTGAGCAGCGCGAACGCGTGCGGCGGACGCTCGATCTCGTCAATCTTATCGGCTTCGAGAAGAAATTTCCCTGGCAATTGTCCGGCGGCATGCAGCAGCGCGCCTCGATCGCGCGGGCGCTGTCCTTCGATGCCGACCTGCTTTTGATGGACGAGCCGTTCGGTGCGCTTGACGAGATCGTGCGCGATCATCTGAACGAACAGCTTCTGGAACTTTGGGCGCGGACCGACAAGACGATCTGCTTCGTTACCCATTCCATTCCCGAGGCGGTCTATCTCTCCACCAAGATTGTGGTGATGTCTCCCAGGCCCGGCCGTGTGACAGATGTCATCCATTCGACGCTGCCCGCCGAACGGCCGCTCGATATTCGCGAATCGGCCGAATTCCTGAAGATCGCCCACCGCGTGCGCGAGGGGTTGAGGACGGGGCATTCCTATGAGGATTGAGGGGAGGGGCGCGGCAGTTTCCCCCCGTCTTCGCGGGGAAGCCATCACATATGAAATGACCCCCACCCCTAACCCCTCCCCACAAGGGGGAGGAGGATCGGGCTGGCTCTGACATGTCCACGCTCAGCGAAAAGATCTTTCCCGTCAGCGTGGTCGTCCTCGTGATCCTGGTCGCCTGGTACGCTTTCGCGGTCCTGCTCAACGCGCCGTTCCAGGTGGACATGAACGAGCGGCTTGACCACAAGCAGGACCTTGTCTCCTTTGTCGAAAGCACGTGGTCGCAGAGGAAGCCCGTCCTGCCGGCGCCACACCAGATAGCGTCGAATTTCTTCAAGAACACATTCGAGGTGCGAGTCACGAGCCGCCGCAGCCTCGTCTATAATTCCTGGGTAACGCTGTCCTCGACGCTGGTCGGCTTTGTCTTCGGCACCGTGCTCGGCATCCTTATCGCGGTCGGGATCGTGCATGTGCCGGCGCTCGACAAAAGCTTCATGCCCTGGATCATCGCCTCCCAAACGATACCGATCCTGGCGATCGCGCCTATGATCATCGTCGTTCTCGCCGCCATCGGCATCACCGGGCTTATCCCGAAGGCGCTGATCTCGGCCTATCTGTCCTTCTTCCCGGTGGCCGTCGGGATGGTGAAGGGGCTACGTTCGCCCGAACTCCTCAATCTCGACTTGATGCATACCTACAACGCTTCCAGAACGCAGACCTTCTGGAAGCTGCGCGTTCCGGCATCTGTGCCATTCCTGTTCACCTCGATGAAGGTGGCGGTCGCCGCCAGCCTCGTCGGCGCGATCGTCGGCGAATTGCCGACGGGGGCGGTGGCGGGGATCGGCGCGAAGCTGCTCGCCGGCTCCTATTACAGCCAGACGATCGACATGTGGTCGGCGCTGGTGGCCGGCTCGATCGTAGCGGTCCTGCTCGTTGCAGCCGTCGGCCTCGCGGGACGGATCGTCGAACGCAGCATGGGGAGCCGTGAGGCATGAAGCGGCCTTCCTGGCAATCGGTCCTCGCGCTCCTGCTTTGCCTTTTCGCCTGGGCGACGCTGCCGCTTGCGGTTGCCGGCACCGCCTTGCCGTTCAGCGGCGGCCAGACGGCTGCGATCCTGCTCCTGCTCTTCGGCGCCGTCGCGCTTACATTCAGCAACATGCCGGCCATTGCCGGCTCGGTTCTTTTGTTTTTCGGCGTCCATATTCCCGCCTTCATGCTCGTCATCGGCATTGCCGGCAATGAAGGCGCGGCGAGGCTATCCTTTTTTGCCCTCCTGCTCGCCGGCTGGCTGCTGGCATGGCGGCTCGTCTCCATCCTGTCTTCAATCCACCCCGACACGAAAACCGGACGAAGGCTGCTTGCCTTCATCATTCCGTTTCTGTTCGGGCTCTGGATCCTTCTTCTATGGGAAGGATTCGCACGGGGAGGCGGCATTCCCTTCGTGCTCCTGCCGCCGCCGAGCGCCATCGCGGCCCGTTTCGTCCACTCGCTGCCGATCCTCGCAGCGGACGTGGAGCAGACGGTCTTCAAGTCGGTTCTCGCGGGGTACCTGATCGGCTGCGGCGCGGGCTTTCTCGTGGCGGTCATCGCCGATCGCGTGCCGTTTTTGAGGCGCGGTCTCCTGCCGGTCGGCAATGTCGTGTCGGCCCTGCCGATCATCGGCATCGCGCCCATTATGGTGATGTGGTTCGGCTTCGGCTGGGAATCGAAAGCGGCCGTCGTGGTCGTGATGACCTTCTTCCCGATGCTGGTGAACACGGTCGCCGGCCTCGCGGCGTCGGGCCATATGGAACGCGACCTGATGCGGACCTATGCCGCGGGATACTGGAAGACGCTGGTGAAGCTCCGCCTGCCGGCCGCGGCGCCTTTCATTTTCACCGCTCTGAAGATCAATTCGACGCTTGCGCTGATCGGCGCGATCGTTGCAGAATTTTTCGGCACGCCGATCGTCGGAATGGGATTCCGCATCTCCACCGAGGTCGGCCGCATGAATATCGATATGGTTTGGGCTGAAATCGCGGTTGCCGCGATCGTCGGGTCCGCCTTTTACGGCGTCGTGGCTTTGGTGGAACGGCTGGTGACGTTTTGGCATCCGTCTATTCGTGGTGGATAGGCGGCCTTCAGGGGAGAATGAAAATGAAAAAACGGATGACACTCAAACGGCTTGCCATGTCGCTCATGGCGGGGGCACTGGCCTTGTCGGTCGTGCCGGCGCTGGCGGCCGACAAGGTGACGCTGCAACTGAAATGGGTCGCGCAGAGCCAGTTTGGCGGCTATTATGCCGCGAAGGAGAAGGGCTTTTACAAGGCCGAAGGTCTCGATGTCGACATCAAGCCGGGCGGTCCGGACATCGCACCGGAGCAGGTCATCGCCGGCGGCGGCGCCGATGTCATCGTCGATTGGATGGCCGCGGCTCTCGCGGCGCGCGACAAGGGCGTGCCGCTCGTCAATATCGCCCAACCTTATGCGAAAGCCGGCCTCGAAATGGCCTGCCGCGCCAATGGCCCGATCAAGAGCCCGGCGGATTTCAAGGGCCATACGATCGGCGTCTGGTTCTACGGCAACGAATATCCGTTCTTTGCCTGGATGCACAAGCTCGGCCTCTCCACCGAGGGCGGCCCGAACGGCGTGACGGTCCTCAAGCAGAGCTTCGACGTGCAGCCGCTCATCCAGAAGCAAGCCGACTGCATCCACGTCATGACCTATAACGAGTATGGCCAGCTTTTGGACGCCGGCTTCAAGCCGTCGGATCTCAGGATCTTCAACTACACCAAGCTCGGCAACGACATGCTGGAAGACGGACTCTATGCGCTAGGGCCGAAGCTGAAGGATCCCGCCTTCAGGGACAAGATGGTCCGTTTCGTGCGCGCTTCGATGAAGGGCTGGCAATATGCCGTCGCGCATCCCGACGAAGCCGCCGAGTTCGTCATGGACAATGGCGGACAGGACGAGCACCACCAGCAATATATGGCCAAGGAGGTCGCCAAGCTTATCGGCAATGGCGTGCTGAATGTCGACGCCTACAAACGCACCGCCGCCATGGTCGTTGACCAGAAGGTCGTCAAAAAGGCGCCGGACGGCGCCTGGACGCACGAGATCACCGACGCGGCGCTGAAATAGCGGCTGCGTCAACGAAGGAGTGCAGCGGAAAAAGGGGCGGGCGACTGCCCCTTTTTCATCACATTTTGAGGAGGTGGCGAAACCTGCACGGTGCGCTTGCGTTGAGGGTTTGTCTTCGGCGAAGGCAGCCGCATTTCGCGGCAGAGGGAGTTTCCCCATGCGCTCACCCTTTCTTTATCCGCTTTTGATCGTCGCCTCCGTCCTTGCCGTATCGCCCGCCTCAGCCCGAATGATCGTGCTCTCGGCTACGCTCGATGGGCAGAAGCAGGTTCCGCCCGTCGAAACGGCAGGGAAGGGCACCGCCGAGGTCAGCTACGACACCAACACCCGTCAACTCGACTGGACCGTCACTTATGGCGGCTTGAGCGGTCCGGCCACGGCAGCACATTTTCATGGTCCCGCCGGACCGGGCGAGAATGCTCCTCCGGTCATCTCCTTCAAGGCGCCGCTCGCCAGCCCCGTCAGCGGTTCGGCGACGTTGACCGAAGAGCAGGCAAAGGAGCTGCTGGACGGCAAGTTCTACATCAACATCCACACGGCGGCGCATAAGGACGGCGAAATCCGCGGCCAGGTGACGAAGGCGCCGCTTTGAGGGCCTTTAACCTACCGCGTCGGATATCGCCATTTCCCGTCGCGCCGATGCACGAAAGCGACCCGGCGTCATGCCGGTGCGCTTGCGGAAGAAGCGGTTGAAATAGGCCGGATCGGAAAAGCCGAGGCTGAGGGCAACGGCCGTCGCCGGGTCGATCGTGAAGACAAGCGCACGGCGCGCCTCAGCAACCAGCCTGCGGTCGATCAGGGCCTGGACACTCTCGCCAAGATGAAAGCGCGCGAGGCGATTGAGATGCGTCGGTGAAAGACCCAGCCGCTCGGCGAAGAAGCCGACGGGCCTATGCTCGCGAAAGTGAGCGTCCACAAGTTCCATGAAACGCTCGATTCTCGACCTATCGCGGTCGGACGTCGGCGGCAACTCATCGGCGGCATCGTTCCCCGTCCGCGCGAGATGAACCAGCGCCTTCGACAGGAGCGCCTCGACAAGAGTCATCCGGCCGACCGCCCGGCCGTGGAGTTCCGCCTTCAATTCGGCGAGACATTGTCGCGCCTCGGCGGCTTCGGCATCGGTTTCGGGCAGGGGCACAAGGCGAACCATTCGGAAAAAGGCGGCGAGACGGCGATCGGTCGCCGTGAGCGCTTCGAGCCGATCGGCCAAAATGGTCAGAACCGTGCCGTCGCTGTCAGGCTGAAAGCGGAACCCATGCACCAAGCCGGTCGGAACGATGATCGCGCAAGGGGCTGAGAATGGCTCCGATCCGCTTTCTCCCAAGACCTCTCCGCCGCCTTTCAATATGGTAAGAATTTGAAAGAAGACCTCGTGCCTGTGACGGTCAATCTCCCAGCGATGCGGCCGGCTTCGGAAAGACAAATCCTCGCAATGCAGCCAGAAGTCGCTGTTTTCATCGACTTCCTGTCGATAGAGACGGTATGTCGGGACATTCTTCTGCATTTTGCCACATCGATCCTGATGGTCGGATAATCCAATTTTATGCGGGGTTTGTCCATTGTGACAAACCTCTTCCGGTCCGATCCTTGCACGATCGGGAGGAAAGTTTGCGGACACAAGTCGCCATTATCGGTTCTGGGCCGTCGGGCCTTCTGCTTGGCCGTCTCCTGACGAGAGCGGGGATCGACAATGTCGTCCTTGAGCGCACGACGAAGAAGCATGTGCTGGCCCGGGTGCGCGCCGGGGTGCTCGAACAGGGGACGGTCTCACTTCTGGATGAGGCGGGCGCGGCGGAGCGGCTGCATCGCGAGGGCCTTTCTCATGACGGCTTTTCAATTGCTTTCGCAGGCCGTCTTCATCGCATCGACCTTCATGGTCTTACGGGGGGGAAGCGCGTCACCGTCTACGGCCAGACGGAGATCACCCATGATCTGATGGATTTGCGCGCTACCGATGGCGCGGCATCCATCTATGAAGCCTCGGATGTCGAGCCGCACGCTTTCGATACCGGTGCGCCCTATGTCACTTATCGCAGGGACGGCGTCACACACCGCCTCGACTGCGATTTCATCGCCGGCTGCGACGGTTCCCATGGCGTCTGCCGCCGATCGGCGCCGGAAAAAGCGGTGCAGATTCATGAGCGCGGCTATCCGTTCGGCTGGCTCGGCATCCTTGTCGAGACACCGCCCGTCGATCACGAACTGATCTACGTCAATCATGAGAGGGGCTTCGCGCTCTGCTCGATGCGGTCGCATATGCGCAGCCGCTACTATGTCCAGTGTTCGCTGGACGACCGGATCGAGGATTGGCCGGACGATCGCTTCTGGGACGAAATCCGCCGCCGCCTTCCTAAAGAAGCGGCCGCGCGGGTGAAGGCAAGCCCGTCTTTCGAAAAATCGATCGCGCCGCTTCGCTCCTCCGTTACCGAACCGATGCGTTTCGGGCGGCTTTTCCTGGTCGGGGACGCCGCCCATATCGTGCCGCCGACCGGGGCCAAGGGGTTGAACCTCGCGGCGAGCGATGTGCGCTATCTCTTTGATGCGCTCGGGGAATTCTATCACGACAAGTCGGAAGCCGGCATCGACGCCTATTCGGCCAGGGCGCTTGCGCGGGTCTGGAAGGCGGAGCGCTTTTCGTGGTGGATGACCAACACGCTGCATCGCTTTCCCGAAACAGGCACGTTCGGCCGCCGCATACAGGAGGCGGAACTCGACTATCTCGTCCGTTCGCGCGCGGCATCGACGGCGCTTGCTGAAAACTATGTCGGCCTGCCTTATTGACGGCGCTGGTGATGTGGTTTCAGGAAAACAGGAAACGCTGACAAGGCGAGGAAATACGATGATACCGAACAAGACTCCGGAGACCGGCTCCTTCTTCCAGCGCGACCGGAACTGGCATCCGCCGGCTTTCGCTCCGGGCTACAAGACCACCGTGCTGCGTTCGCCGCAAAAAGCGCTTCTGTCTCTCGACAACACGATCAGCGAGATCACCGGTCCCGTCTTTGGCCATTCCATCCTGGGCGAGCTTGACAACGATCTTATCCACAATTTCGCCAAACCGGGCGAGAGCGCCATCGGCGAGCGCATTATCGTCTATGGCCGCGTGCTTGACGAGCGCGGCAAGGCGGTTCCGGGCGCGCTGGTCGAGTTCTGGCAGGCCAATGCCGGCGGCCGTTACCGTCATAAAAAGGAAGGGTATATGGCGGCGCTCGACCCGAATTTCGGCGGTTGCGGGCGCACAATCACCGACGAGGACGGGTTCTACACCTTCCGCACGGTGCGCCCCGGCGCCTATCCCTGGCCGAACGGACCGAACGACTGGCGGCCGGCCCATATCCATTTTTCGCTCTTCGGCCACGGCTTCGCGCAACGGCTGATCACGCAGATGTATTTCGAAGGCGACCCGATGATCTGGAAATGCCCGATCGTCAACACGATCCGCGACCGCGCGGCCGTCGAGCAACTGATCGCGGTGCTCGACATGGAGGCGACGATCCCGATGGATGCGCGCGCCTACAAATTCGACATCGTGCTGAGAGGGCGCCGCTCCACCTTCTTCGAGAACCGGCGGGAAGGGAATTGACGCGTATGGGATTTGCGGTCCTCCTCCCATTGCACTAGATTCGATCTGACGAATGTTGATGAGGTGGGAAATGCCTATTTCTATCGAGTTGGACGAACAAATCGAGCAGAGACTTGAAGAACTTGTCAAAATGACAGGTCGGGCGAAGATTTATTTCCTTCGGGAAGCGATCCTACGAGGGCTCGAGGACGTCGAAGACTACTATCACGCCGAAGCAGCGATGGAGCGGCTGAGAAAAGGCGAGGAGCGTACCTATACCGCCGAGGAAGTGAGCAAAGAACTTGGCCTGGACGATCGAGCTGCTTGATACCGCAAGGCGGGATCTGCGCAAACTGGATCGTCAGATTGCAAAGCGCATCGGTGATTTCCTCTTTCATCGCGTCGCCTCCTTGGAGAATCCGAGAGATATGGGCGATGCGCTGACTGGCCCGTTGAGAAAATATTGGCGTTATCGGGTGGGCGATTACCGCGTCGTATGCCGTATCGAGGATGATCGCCTTCTCGTTCTGGTCGTCCGGATCGGTCATCGCAGTGAAATCTATCGATAGGAAAAGAAGCGTGCTCCAATCTCTCAATCGGCTCAAGGAAACGCCGTCGCAGACGGCTGGCCCCTATGTCCATATCGGTTGCGTGCCGAATTTCTGCGAGATCGCGAATGTCTTTCCCGAAGACCTCGGCAGGACCATGGTCAACGACAAGACCAGAGGCGAGCGCATCACCGTGCGGGGGCGTGTGATCGACGGCGCCGGCATGCCGCTCCGCGATGCCCTCGTCGAAATCTGGCAGGCGGACGCGGCGGGACTTTACAACAGCCCGTCCGAGATACGCGGCGCGGCCGATCCCAATTTCACCGGCTGGGGTCGCTGCCCGACTGACATGCAGACAGGCGAATTTGTCTTCCAGACGGTCAAACCCGGCTGTGTTCCCTTCCGCGACGAGCGGATGATGGCGCCGCACATCACCTTCTGGATCGTGGCGCGCGGCATCAATATCGGGCTCCATACGCGCATGTATTTCTGCGACGAGAAAGAGGCGAACGAAGAGGACCCGATCCTGCAGCGGATCGAGCACAAGGTGCGTGTTCCGACGCTGATCGCGCGCGCGGACGGCAATGCCTATCATTTCGATATCCATCTGCAGGGGGAAAACGAAACGGTTTTCTTCGATATCTGATGCTATGACTATCGTATTGCGTCCTTCGAGGCCCGCTTCGCGGGCACCTCAGGATGAGGACTGTTAGCGCAAGCCTCCCTCATCCTGAGGTGCGAGCGGAGCGAGCCGCGAAGGACGCAGTGAAGAGATGAGGCGCATTTGCACACAGTTGACGCGATCCAATCCCGGCGATGACAGCCTCCGTTTTCGATCATCCCTTCCTGTCCGGTCTTCTGGGAGACGCGGAACTTTCGGCGCTTTTTTCCGCCGAGGCCGACCTCAGGGCCATGCTCGCCTTCGAGGGCGCTCTTGCCGCTGCCGAGGCGAAGGCGGGGCTGGTTTCGCCCGAGGCGGCAAGGGCCATCGCCAAAGGCATCGCTTCTTTCGAGCCGGACTGGCCGAAGCTGAAGCGCGGCACGGCGCGTGACGGCGTCGTCGTGCCGGAACTGGTGCGGCAGTTGCGGTCCGTCGTCGGCCCGGCCGCGGAAAAGCAGGTCCATTTCGGTGCCACCAGCCAGGACGTGATCGACACCAGCCTGGCGTTGCGGATGCGGGAGGCCCTGCCGCTCCTTGAAAAGCGCTTCCACCGCCTGCTTGCCAAGTTGGAGGCGCTTCTCGCGCGTGATGGCAAGATCGAGACGATGGCGCATACGCGTATGCAGGCGGCCATTGCCGTTCCAGCGGAGCGCAAGATCGAAAGCTGGCGCCAGCCGCTCCTGCGAAACAGGGAAAGGCTGGCGACGGTTCGTGACGGCTTCCTGATTCTCCACTTCGGCGGCGCGGCCGGAACGCTCGACAAGCTCGGGAGCAAGGGCAGGGCGGTGTCGGAGGCGATGGCGGAAGCGCTCGACCTTGCCGCTGTCTCCCATCCGCGTCATTCGGAACGCGATGGCGTTGTCGCCCTTGCCGACTGGCTGTCGCTGGTGACGGGCGGGCTCGGCAAAATGGGCGCCGACATCGCGCTCATGGCGCAGAGCGAGGTCGGCGAGATCAGGATCAAGAGCGGCGGCGGTTCATCCGCCATGCCGCATAAGGTCAACCCGGTGGGCGCGGAAATCCTCGTCACGCTCGCCCGCTTTAACGCGACGCTTGTTTCCGGCATGCACCAGTCCCTGGTGCATGAGAACGAGCGCTCCGGCGCGGCCTGGACGCTCGAATGGATGCTCCTGCCGCAAATGGCCGTGGCGGCGGGCGCGGCATTGAGAACGGCGGCGGAATTGGTGGGGAACATCGCGTTCGTGTCGAAATAAGGCCCCCTTCGAGGCTCGCTCACACCGCGTTCATCGTCAAAAGCTCGTAGGCCGCCACGTCCTCGCCCTTTCCGTTGCTGACGGCGACGTCCCAGCGCACTTCTCCATATTGATCGTTGCGGCGGGTCTTTTCCTTGACCGTCAGGCGGACGGAGATGTCCTCGCCCGGCGGGACGGGCTTGATGAAGCGCAGAGTGTCGAGGCCGTAATTGGCGAGCACAGGCCCCGGCGCCGGGTCGACGAAGAGGCCGGCGGCGAAGGACAGGATGAGATAGCCATGGGCGACGATGCCGCCGAAGAGCGGGTTGGCCTTGGCGGCTTCCTGCTCCGTATGGGCATAGAAGGTATCGCCGGTGAAGCGGGCGAAATGCGCTATGTCGTCCGCCGTGATCGTGCGCGGCCTGGTGCGGATGGTGCGGCCGATCTCCAGTTCGTTAAAGCGCAGCCGGAAAGGATGCACCTCGTCTTCAATTGTGCGGGCGCCTTTCACCCAGCGGTGGGTGATGCCGGCGAGCAGGTCGGGGCTCGCCTGGATGGCGGTGCGCTGCATGTAGTGCAGCACGCCCCTTATGCCGCCCATTTCCTCGCCGCCGCCGGCGCGTCCCGGTCCGCCATGGACGAGGTGGGGCAGGGGCGAGCCGTGGCCGGTCGCGTCTTTCCCTGTGTCGCGGTCAGCGAAATAGAGCCGGCCGTGAAAGGCCCCCGATTGCAGCACCGCCGCGCGCGCCACCGCCGGGTCATGGGTGAAGACCGAGGCGACGAGCGAGCCCTTGCCGCGATTGGCGAGCCGGAAGGCGTGGGAGAGATCGCGATAGCCCATCACCGTCGCGACCGGGCCGAAAGCCTCAACGACATGCGCCTTTTCCGCCGCGTCAGGATCGTCCAGGCTGAAGAGCATGGGCGAGACGAAGGCACCGCGCTCCTTGTCCGCGCCGTGCAGTGACAGGGAATTCTGGTCGCCATGGACGAGCCGCGCCTCCGTGCCGATCTCCGCCGCTTTTTCAAGCACGCCTTCGCGCTGGGCGAGACTTGCAAGCGCGCCCATCCGCACCGTTTCGTCGCGCGGATCGCCGATGATTGTCTTGGCCAGCCTGTCGCCGATCGCCTGGATGACAATATCGCGCCTCGCCTCCGGCACGATGATCCTGCGGATCGCGGTGCATTTCTGCCCGGCTTTCATCGTCATCTCGCGATGCACTTCGCGGATGAAGGCATCGAATTCCGGCGTTCCGGGCGCGGCATCGGGGCCGAGCACCGAGGCATTCAGCGAATCCTGCTCAGCGATGAAACGCACCGAGTTTTGGACGAGATTGCGGTTCGCCCGCAGCATCGCCGCGGTCGAGGCGGAGCCGGTAAAGGAAATCACATCCTGACCGCCGAGCCGGTCGAGAAGATCGCCCGTCGAGCCGGCGACGAGTTGGACCGCGCCTTCCGGAAGGATCCCGCTCTCGACGATCATGCGGAAGGCGGCTTCCGCCAGCCACGCGGTCGCTGAAGCGGGCTTGACAATGGCCGGCACTCCGGCGAGCAGGGTGGGCGCGAGCTTTTCCAGCATGCCCCAGACCGGAAAGTTGAAAGCATTGATGTGGACGGCGACGCCTTGCAAAGAGGTCGCCACATGCTGGCCGAGAAAGGCGCCGCTCTTCGACAATTGCTCGACCACACCGTCGACCAGAAGCACATCATCCGGTAGTTCGCGCCGGCCTTTCGAGGCATAGACGAAGAGCGTGCCGATGCCGCCATCGATGTCGATCATGGAATCGGCCTTGGTCGCGCCGGTGTCGTAGGAAAGCTCGTAGAGCGGGTCGCGGCGCTCGTTCAGATATTGCGCCAGCGCCTTCAGCCGCGCGGCGCGTTCGTGGAAGGTCAGCGCCCGAAGCGCCGGCCCGCCCACCTGCCGCGCATGGTCGGCCATGGCGGCGAAATCGAGCCCGCAGGAGCCGATTTCCGCCACGGTTTCGCCCGTCACGGCGCTTTTCAGCGGCCTGATGTCGGAGGAAGGCGAAACCCATTTGCCGGAAGCGAAGCTTTGCAGGATCGACATGGCGGGACTCCGATTGTTCAAACCATTTTGACCCTCCGGTCGGTCTATGCAAGTTTCTTGGCGATCAGCAGGAGGAGCATATGCCGCTTTCACCGGAGGAGATCGCGCGCAGGAGCGCCGAGGCGATGTGGGCGAACGACGACGCCTCGAAATGGACGGGCATGACGCTCGATGCCGTCGGCCCCGGCACGGCCACCACATCGCTGACGGTCGAAAAGCATCACACCAACGGCCATGATATCTGCCATGGCGGCGTCATTTTCACGCTCGCCGATTCCGCCTTCGCCTTCGCCTGCAATTCCTACAACCGTATCGTCGTGGCGCAGCATAATTCGATCAGTTTCATCGCGCCGGGCAAACTCGGCGATCGACTGAAAGCGGAGGCGCGCGAGGTCGTCCGCTTCGGCCGTTCCGGCATTTATGACGTGCGCGTCACCGCTCAGGCGGGAAAGCTGATCGCCGAATTTCGCGGGCACTCACGGATGCTGGAAGGCAGGCATTTCGACGGCGAGCAGGGGTGAAACCCGAGCCGCAGGGAGGAAAACATGAAGGATCTGACGCCAAGGAAAGAAGATCTCGATCCGATCGAGATCGCGTCGCGCGACGAGATCACGGCTTTGCAACTCACCAGGCTCAAATGGTCGCTGAAGCACGCCTATGACAATGTCGAGCATTACAGGAAGGCGTTCGACGAGAAGGGCGTCCATCCCTACGATCTGAACGATCTCTCCGACTTGCGGAAATTTCCCTTCACCACCAAGCAGGATCTGCGCGCCAATTATCCGTTCGGCATGTTCGCCGTGCCGCGCGAGAAGGTGGTGCGCATCCATGCCTCCTCCGGCACGACCGGCAAGCCGACCGTGGTGGGCTATACGAAGAACGACATCGATGTGTGGGCCGACTGCATGGCGCGCTCCATCCGCGCTTCGGGCACGCGGCCGGGCGACGTCGTCCATGTCGCCTATGGTTACGGGCTTTTCACAGGCGGGCTCGGCGCCCATTACGGCGCGGAGCGACTGGGCTGCACCGTTGTGCCGGTCTCCGGCGGCATGACGGCGCGGCAGGTGACGCTGATCGAGGATTTTTCAGCCTCCACCATCATGGTGACGCCGTCCTATATGCTTTCCATTCTCGACGAATATCGCGCGCAGGGGCTCGACCCGCGCAAGAGCCCTCTTGATGTCGGCATTTTCGGCGCCGAACCCTGGACCAACGCCATGCGGGCCGAGATCGAGGAGGCTTTCGACATGCACGCGGTCGATATTTACGGCCTGTCGGAGGTGATGGGTCCCGGCGTCGCGAACGAATGCGTCGAGACCAAGGACGGGCTGCATATCTGGGAGGATCATTTCTATCCGGAGGTCATCGACCCCGAAACCGGCGAGCCGGTCGCCGATGGCGAGAAGGGCGAGCTCGTCTTCACCTCGCTCACCAAGGAGGCGTTTCCCGTCATCCGCTACCGCACGCGCGATTTGACACGGCTTCTGCCCGGCACGGCGCGCTCGATGCGGCGCATGGAGAAGATCACCGGCCGGTCCGACGACATGATGATCCTCAGGGGCGTCAACGTCTTTCCGACGCAGATCGAGGAGCAGATTCTCGCTATCGAGGGGCTGGCGCCGCATTTCCAGATCGAGCTTGTCCGCGAGGGACGGCTGGACGAGATGGTCGTCCATGTCGAGGCGATGGCGGAGCACGCCGCGGAAGCCGTGCGCGCGGCCAATGCCGTGCAACTCGGCAGCCGCATCAAGGAAATCGTCGGCGTGACGGTGCGCGTCAACGTCGCCGAGCCGGGCGGCGTGGCGCGCAGCCAGGGCAAGGCGGTGCGGATCGTCGACAAGAGGCCGAAGGGATGAGGATGGTCCGGACGCGCGGCCAGATTACTTCCCATTCTCGCCCCGTTGCGGTTATGCCGCGGCGGGTTCCACCCTCGCTTCCCGTTCCTGCACCTGCCTGGCGGCAAAGGCGAGGACGAAGCAGACGGCCACGCACCATCCGGACAGCCACACCATCTGCGTCGGCAGCGGAATGCCCCAGTCGATCAGCGCCCCGGTGATGCCGGGGCCGATGGCGCTCGCCAGCACCATCGCCGAGACCGTTATCGCGCGGATGCCGCCGAGATTGGCGACGCCATAGACCTCCGGCCAGAGCGCGCCCAGAAGCGTCGAGGTGAAGCCGTTGCTGACGCCGACGAGGAACATGAAGACGTAAAGTCCCCAGATCGGCGTGATCAGACCCACGGCGAGCGACGCGACGGCGAGCGGCAACAGGAAGAAGGGCAGCAGCCTCAGCGCGCCGAAGCGGTCGATCAAGGCGCCGCAAACGAAGCCGAAGACGGTCGTCGTCACCGACATGACAGCAAAGGAGGTAGCAAAGGCCAGCGGATCATAACCGCGCAAGGCGATGAGATAGCTCTGGTGGAAGAAGATGACGGTGACGATAAAGGAAGGGGCAAGCGTCCCCACCAAGAGGAGATAGAGGATCGGATCGCGTATCACTTCCGCGCGCGTCCAGTCGCGCGCGGTGCGCAAGGTCGAGGCCTTGGCCTCGCGGGATTGCGGAACGCGCTCCTTGCTCAGCAGAGTGATGATCGCCGGCATGCCGACAAGCAGGATCGCCGCGGCGGAAATATACCAGCCCATGCGCCAGTTGCCCGTCGCCTCGACGATCAGCACCACAAGCGCCGGCAGAATGGCGGAGCCGGCCTGCTGGCCGGGCACGATCAGCGCCATCGCTCGGCCGCGATTGGCGACGAACCAGCGGCCGATCTCGGTAAACGCGGTCTCCGTCATCATGCCCTGGCCGAAAAGGCGGAGGAGATAGAGCGCCAGCGTCAGGACGACGATGTTCGGCGCAAGGACCAGCAGGATACAGGCGAAGGCGAGCGCCGGCATGGTGAAGCGCGCAACCTTCCACCCCGGCATGAGATCGAGCGTGCGGCCGAGCCAGGGAAGCGTCGCGGCGCTCGCCAGCGTCGCCAGCATGTAAAGGCCGCCGAAGTCGCCGCCGGAAAGGCCGAACGTCTCGCGTATCTCATTGCCGAAGAGGCCGATGAAGAAGGTCTGCCCGAAGGACGAGAAGAGCATGAGCAGGAAGCCGCCGGCGATCCAGCGCGCATTGGAGCGGAAGAAATCGAGATTATCGCTGAGGAGCGTCGGCATCGGGCCGCTGTAGTGCGATTTGGCCACCAAAGGAAGAATGGCAACATCGCAATGGAACTATGCCAGGGCCGGGAATCGTCGTGAGGCAAGCCGGCCCCGCACCACGGCTCTGAACTCGCGTTAATTTTTGCTTTTCTACCCCCCCTCTCCGTCCGCTTCGCGGACACCTCTCCCCCACTTCGTGAGGGAGAGGATAGGCCCTGGCCGCCGGCCCGGCGCCCATCCGCCACCCGCGAAGCGGGGGGAGGTGCCGAGCGAATGCGAGGCGGAGGGGGGATAATAGTCTGTTAACCCGAATTCACAGCCGTGGCCCCGCACTTGCCCCTTCCGGTTTTGTCGTGCCATTTGACGCCATGGACCTACCCGCCAATTCCGCCGAATCCGCGCTGCAGCGGCTGATCGAACGCCTGCACGAGCGTGGGCGGCTGCGCGTCTGGTCGCTCGTCATCACCATATTCGGCGATGCCGTCGTACCGCATGGCGGGAGAGTGGCGCTCGGTATTTTGCAGAAGATCGTCGGGAGTCTTGGCGTCGAGCCGGGCGCATTGCGCACCGCGCTTTCCCGCCTCGCCGGCGACCATTGGGTGATGCGCGAGCGGAACGGGCGCAACAGCTTCTACCGGCTGGCGGAAGAGGGCCGCCATTCCTTCGACCTTGCGACCCGCCGCATCTACAGCGCCGGCCCGCCGGATTGGGACGGGGCGTGGATCGTCGCCATCGCGCCGCCGGGCGGTGGGACGGATGCGCGGGCGCTGGCCGAGGCCGGTTTCGTCAGGGTCGAGGGCGGCGTCTATCTAAGGCCCGAGACCGCCGGCGCGGCATCGGCGGGCGAGGCGCTTTCGGGCATGCTCGTCATCCATGGCACGAGCGCGGACCACCCCGAGACCATGCGTTCGCTCTGGCCGTCGGCGGAGGTTGCGGGCGCCTATGGCGGCTTCATCGATGCTGTCGGGCCACTCGCCGCCGCGCTTGAGCACGGCAGTACTTTGCCGCCTCTCAAGGCAATGGCGGCGCGAACGCTGATCATTCATCATTGGCGTCGCATTGTCTTGCGCGACCCTGGCCTGCCCTCGACGCTTCTTCCGCCCGACTGGCCGGGAGAGGAGGCGCGCGCCCTCGTTCGCGCTGTGTATCGGGCGCTGCTTCAGCCGAGCGAGGAATGGTTGGACAAGGCGGGTTTGCCTTCGGTCGGCGATCCTGCATCGTTCAGGGCCCGGTTCGGGTAGGGACAGGTGCGTCCTTCGAGGCTCGCTCCGCTCGCACCTCAGGATGAGGAAAGCTGGTACTGACTCCCTCATCCTGAGGCGCCCGCGAAGCGGGCCTTGAAGGGCGCACCGTCAACGGGGGAAAATCATGTTACGAATTCTTGCAAAGTAGGAGAATTTTTGTTACATATTTGGCATGCAGGCATGGAGGGGATGCGATGTATAGCCAGGGCCTGATCGGCGCGAAAACAGAAACGGACGAGGACGAGGTCTTTCTCGCCGCTTTCCAGGCGCGCATCGACGCCGACGAGAAGATCGAGCCCAACGACCCGATGCCGGAAGGCTATCGCAAGACGCTGATCCGCCAGATCGGCCAGCACGCGCATTCCGAGATCGTCGGCATGCTGCCGGAAGGCAACTGGATCACGCGCGCGCCGTCGCTTCGGCGCAAGGCGGCGCTGCTCGCCAAGGTCCAGGATGAGGGTGGCCACGGCCTTTACCTCTATTCGGCGGCGGAAACGCTCGGCGTCAGCCGCGAGCAGATGACGGAAGAGCTTCTTTCCGGAAAGGCGAAATATTCCTCCATCTTCAACTATCCGACGCTCACCTGGGCGGATATCGGCGCCATCGGCTGGCTGGTCGACGGCGCGGCGATCATGAACCAGATTCCGCTTTGCCGCTGCTCCTACGGGCCCTACGCGCGCGCCATGATCCGGGTCTGCAAGGAAGAGAGTTTCCATCAGCGGCAAGGCTACGAGATCATGATGACGCTCGCGCGCGGCACCGCCGAGCAGAAGGATATGGCGCAGGATGCGCTCGACCGCTGGTGGTGGCCATCGCTGATGATGTTCGGCCCGCATGACAGCGACAGCCAGCATGGCGACCAGTCCACCAAATGGAAGATCAAGCGCTTCACCAATGACGAGCTGCGCCAGCAATTCGTCGACGCGACCGTGCCGCAGGCGGATTTCATCGGGCTGAAAATGCCCGACCCCGACCTCAAGTGGAACGAGGAAAGTGGGCACTACGATTTCGGTCCGATCGATTGGGACGAGTTCTGGCGCGTGGTGAAGGGCGGCGGCCCGATGAACCGCGAGCGCATCGAAGCGCGAAAGAAGGCATGGGAGGAGGGCGCCTGGGTGCGTGAGGCGGCGCTGGCCCATGCAGAGAAGCGCCGGGCGCGCGAAGCGGCGGCGAGAATGGCGGCGGAGTGAAGATGAGAACCCCTCTCCGATTTGCTTCGCAAATTACCTCTCCCCGAAGGGGCGAGGAACCCAGGTTCTGAAGCGCCGCAGCTTCGGCGGGCTCAGTTCCTCGCCCCTTGGGGAGAGGTGCCGAGCAAAGTGAGGCGGAGAGGGGGCATCCGACAGTGAAGGAATTGACGATGAGCAAATCAGAAATCCCTCTGTGGGAAGTCTTTATTCGCCCGCGCAACGGGCTGGCGCACAAGCATTGCGGCTCGCTCCATGCCGCCGATGCGGTGATGGCGCTGCAGGCGGCGCGCGACGTCTATACCCGCCGCGGCGAGGGCACGTCGATCTGGGTGGTGCCGTCGGCCGCGATCACCGCTTCCGATCCGGCGCAAAAGGCGGAGAATTTCGAGCCGGCCGCCTCGAAGATCTACCGGCACCCGACCTTCTACGACATCCCCGACGAAGTGGGGCATATGTGATGGCGGACAGGGAAAAATTCCTCCAATTCCTGCTGCGCCTCGCCGACGATCATCTGATCCTCGGCCATCGGCTGTCGGAATGGTGCGGCCACGCGCCGATGCTGGAGGAGGACCTCGCCATGCCGAACATGGCGCTCGACCTTATCGGGCAGGCGCGGGCGCTTTATCAATATGCGGCGGAGGTCGAGGGCAAGGGGCGCACGGAGGACGATTTCGCCTATCTGAGGCACGAGCGCGAATACCGGAACTGCCTGCTCGCCGAGCGGCCGAACGGCGATTTCGCCCATACCATGCTGCGGCAGTTTTATTTTGCAGCGTTTATGGAGCCGTTCTGGCGCGGGATGATGGCGTCGAGCGACCAAACGCTTGCGGGTATCGCCGCCAAGGCCGTCAAGGAAGTCGCCTATCATATCCGCCACACCGGCGAATGGGTGGTGCGCCTCGGCGACGGCACCGAGGAAAGCGCGCGGCGGATGAGAGCGGCGGCGGAAGAACTCGCGCCCTATGTCGGCGAATTGTTCGGGACGGACGATGTGACCAAAGCGATGGCGGCGGCCGGCATCGCGCCCGATCCGGGGGCGCTGAAACCCGAATTCGCCCGCATCGTCGGGGCGGTTTTCGCCGAGGCTGGGCTTGAGATGCCGGAAGCGGCATGGCCGCAGACGGGTGGCCGGCAAGGCCGCCACGGCGAGGCGATGGGCTATTTGCTCGCCGAGCTGCAATATATGCAGCGCACCTATCCGGGAGCGGTGTGGTGAGTGGTTTGACGAAAAACGCAGAGGCCGAGTTCCTTCGCGCCCCCCTCTGGCCTGCCGGCCATCTCCCCCTCAAAGGGGGAGA
>DASZUG010000060.1:0-17781 GCA_035547755.1 Rhizobiaceae bacterium | reverse complement strand
GATGACGCCGTCGGCGTCGATACCGATGACGCCCGCCGTCACGCTGGCGAGGACGGCCTCGGAGAATCGCCGCCTCTCATCGATCAGATCCTTGGCGTAGAGCAATTCGTTGCGCTGCGATTTCAGCTGCAGGAGCATGGTGTTGAAGGTCGCGCCGAGGCTGCCGACATCGCCGTCCGACGCGCGCACCGGCACTGAAACGTCGAGATTGCCGGTCGATACCTCGTCCGCGGCGCCGATCAATTGCCGGATCGGCCTGACGAGCCGGTCGGCCACGGCGATACCCGTCCAGATCGCAGCGAGAACGACGATCAGCGTCAGGCCGAGATAAAGGATGGCGAAGGCGATTTGCGTGACGCGGCGGTTGTCGCCGAGCGCCCTGTAATCGGCGACATTCGCCTTGACGATCTGGCGCGCGCGGATGACCTGCGGATCGACAAGACGGATGGTGTAGAGATAGGCGTTCGGAATCTCGTGCAGCTTGACGATCGATCCGACGATGTTGCGGATACGCGGCTCGATCAGCACCGGCTTGCCGTCCGCAGCCTGCTTCACCGCCTGGATGGGCGGTTCCGGCATTGGGAAATCGGACCGCGTGTTAGCCTCGAGGATGAAGGAGCCGTCGATCCTGATGAGCGCCGCGTCGGCGAGCGCGCGGCCCGTCGCCTGCTGGCTCATCAGGTCGCGGAAACCGTTGCGGTCAAGACTGTAGAGCTGGCGCGCCTGATCGAGCACGTAAGCCATGGACAGCGCCGTGTTCTGCAGGTTTCGCGCATTTTCCCGTACATAGGCTTCCGCGATCGCGAGGGAGGAATTGACGATCGTCTTGGTGCGGATCTCGAACCATCTGTCGAGTCCGATATTGAGCGTGATCGACGCGACTATCGCCACCACGATCGCCGGAATGACCGCGACAACCGAGAAAAGCGTGACGATACGCACATGCAGTCTGGAGGCGACCTTGGCGCGCTGCCTGGCGGTGAGGATGCGGCGGAGCTCGCGCCCGATAAGGCCGGCCATCAAAAGAACGAAGGCCAGGTTGACGCAGATGAGCGTCAACGTCGTCGGCTTGTCGGGAACGATCGGCGTCAGCCCTGTAAGGATGACGAACGACCCGGCTGCGGTCAGCAGCGCTCCCAGAACGGCCAGCAATCCCGGCAGCAGCAACACCCGGCGCCGTTCCGGGCGCCAACGATTGGGAAGCAGATTACCGCCGTGCGAATTCGTCTCGACAGTCACATTTCGCCCCGGATCATGATGCCGGTGGGCTCATTCGCATCATAATCGTATTCCTTGTTCGAGGGTGACCTTTCGAAAACCGGCGCCCACTTCACCAGGATCACACGCTCCCACGAAACAATGCGTGGCAGCTATGCCACACAATGTGGCGAAAATGCAACAAAGAGGGCAAAGAGGTGCTGCTTTTCCCCTATTGGGCGCGCGCAGCCCTGTAGAAATTGACGCCAAGCTCGCGAATCTTCTTGCGCAGCGTGTTGCGGTTCAAGCCAAGCAGTTCCGCCGCCTTGATCTGGTTGCCGCGCGTCGCTGTCATGGAGGCGAGCACCAGCGGATATTCCACTTCCGCCAATATGCGCTGGTAAAGTCCGGGGGGAGGCAATTCACGCCCGAACGAGGAAAAGTAGCGCTGCAGATAATGCTCGACCGCCTGCGAAACGGAAATATCCTCGGGCAAAAGGCCGGAGTTTGCGGCGCCTCCCTGATTTTCGCCGACGCTCAATTCGCTCTCGATGATTTCGGCCGAAATCTCGTCCTGCGGATAAAGCGCCGCCAGCCTGCGGATGAGGTTCTCCAGTTCGCGCACATTGCCCGGCCAGGGATAGCGCTTCATCCGCTCCAACCCAGCCGCTGAAATGCGCTTCGTCGGGAGGCCCTCGCTCTCCGCCTGGCGGAAGAAATGCCGCACCAGATCCGGCACGTCTTCCGCACGCTCCCGCAGGGCAGGAAGCCTGAGCGGCACGACATTGAGGCGATAGAAGAGATCCTCGCGAAAAAGACCCTGGTTGATGAGCGTGCGCAGGTCCTTGTTCGTCGCCGCAACGATCCTGACATCGGTCTTGATCGGCGTACGGCCCCCGACTGTCGTATATTCTCCCTGCTGCAAAACGCGCAGAAGGCGTGTCTGCGCCTCCATCGGCATATCGCCGATCTCATCGAGAAAGAGCGTGCCGCCCTCCGCCTGCTCGAAGCGGCCCGTCGAACGGTTCTGGGCGCCGGTGAAGGCTCCCTTCTCATGGCCGAACAGTTCCGATTCGATCAGGTCGCGGGGGATCGCAGCCATGTTGATGGCGACGAAAGGCCCGTGCCTGCGGCGACCATAATCATGCAGCGCTCGCGCAACGAGTTCCTTGCCGGTGCCGGATTCCCCCGAGATCATTACCGTCAAATCGGTCTGCATCATGCGCGCCAGCATGCGGTAGATGTCCTGCATCGCCGCCGAGCGGCCGACGAGCGGCATCTGTTCCAATTGCTCCTCGCCATGTCCGGCCGCCTCGGGCCGCTTGGGTTCCGACAGCGCCCGGTTGACGATGTTGAGCAGTTCCGTCAGGTCGAACGGCTTTGGCAGGTACTCATAGGCGCCGCGCTCGGACGCGCGGATCGCCGTCATGAACGTGTTCTGCGCGCTCATGACGATAACCGGGAGATCGGGTCGCGCCTTCTTGATCCGGGGAAGCATGTCGAAGGCATTTTCGTCCGGCATCACGACATCGCTGATGACGAGATCGCCCTCACCCGCCGCGATCCAGCGCCAGAGCGTCGCCGCATTCGAGGTCACGCGAACCTCGTGCCCGACGCGGGAAAGCGCCTGGTTGAGCACGGTGCGTATGGCGGCATCGTCGTCCGCGACCAGGATATTGCCGTGAACGGTCATTCACGTTCTCCTTCAAATCCGTCGGTCCCGAGCGAGCCCGCCTCTCCTTTCCACACCGGCAGCAGGACGCGAAAGATTGTGCCGCGTGAAGAGGACTCGCATTCGATGACGCCGCCATGTTCGCCGACGATCTTAGAAACCAGCGCCAGCCCCAGCCCCGAACCGTTCTGCTTGGTCGTGATGAACGGATCGAACAGGATAGGAAGAATGTCCTCGGAAACGCCCGGACCGGTATCGCGCACGCAGAATTCGAGCGGCAGCGAGACGCGCTCCTGCGTGCCGGGCACGGAGAGCCTCATCCCTGGCCGAAAGGCGGTGGAGAGCGTTATTTCCCCGGTTCGATCACTTCCAATGGCTTCCGCGGCGTTCTTCACCAGATTGAGAAACACCTGCACCAATTGATCCCTGTTGCCGAAGACCGGCGGCAGCGAGGGATCGTAATCTTCCAGGAATTTGATATGGTCGGCAAAGCCGTTCCTGGCGATCGCCTTCACGCGGTCGAGAACGATATGGATATTGACCGGCGCCCGCTCGATTGGCCTCTCATCGGAAAAGACCTCCATTCGGTCGACGAGGGAGACGATGCGGTCGGTCTCGTCGGTGATCAGCCGCGTCAAGGTACGGTCTTCGTCCGAAACGACGCTTTCGAGCAGTTGCGCCGCGCCGCGAATGCCCGAAAGAGGGTTCTTGATTTCATGTGCCAGCATCGCCGCCAGACCTGTCACGGAGCGGGCCGCGCCCCGATGCGTCATCTGGCGGTCGATCTTGTCCGCCATGGACCGCTCCTGCAGCATGATGACGACGGAGCCGGGCGCTTCCGAAACGGGAGCCGCGTGAATATCGACCAGTTTCTCCAGGCCAAGCCGTGGTGAAGAGATATCCACCCGATATTCGTTGACCGCCGCGCGGCGTTCGCGCACCTGTTCGACGAGCGTGAGAAGAGGGCTACCGAACGGAACGAAAGCCGAGAGTTTGTAGCGCGCGAGGATCGGCGCGCTCAGGCGGAAGAAATCCTCCGCATCCGCATTGGCATAGGTTATGACGTCGTTCGCGCCGATCATGATGACCGGATGGCGGATGGTGTTGAGGACGATCCTGGCCGGATCGGAGAAAGCACCTGCCTGGGTCGGCGCCTCGTTCACGCCGCCTGCCTCGAATCGCAAATCCCGGCTTCCCCTGAAAGTGCAGCCCGCAAAAGGGATACAACGCGTTGGGGCTCGTCGGAACGCAGGATTTCGCTGCGGAGGATAGGCGCTTGCTGGCCGCCGTGGCGGTCGAGATACCAGCCGAGATGCTTGCGCGCCTGACGCAGCCCGCTCTCCCGGCCGTAGAAGGAAAGCATGTCCTCGTAATGCGCGATCACGTAGTCGGTGCGTTCTTCCGCCGTTCCAGGTTTTCCCGGTGCGGCTTGCCCGCCTGCTGCGGAAGCGATTTCGCCGCTCGTCCACGGCGCGCCGCAATTCGCCCGGCCGACCATGATCGCATCGGCGCCCGCGGCCACCAGAACGGTTCGCACGTCCTCTTCGCTGGAGATGTCGCCATTAGCGACCACTGGAATGGTCACCGCTTCCTTGACGCGTCGGATCGCCCGCCAGTCCGCCCGGCCGTTATAGAACTGGCAGCGGGTCCGTCCATGGATCGTGATCATCGAGATGCCGGCCGCCTCGGCCCTTTTCGCCAGCGTCGGCGCATTGAGCGCCGTCTCGTCCCATCCGAGCCTTGTCTTCAACGTGACCGGTACTTCAACCGCTTCGACAACTGCCTCGATCAGCGTCAGCGCATGGTCGAGATCGCGCATCAAGGCCGATCCCGAATAGCCGCCTGTCACCTTCTTCGCCGGGCAGCCCATATTGATGTCGATAATATCGGCGCCCTCGCCCACCGCGATCCGCGCGCCTTCCGCCATCCAGCGCGCCTCGCGTCCGGCCAGTTGCACGACATGCGGGCTGTTCCCTGCCGGGCGGGTGCGAAGGAGAGAATCGTTCCGACCACGCGCCAACTCGCCGCTCGCCACCATTTCGGAAACGACCATGCCGGCGCCGTGCGACAGGGCGCGTCGACGGAAAGGCACATCCGTGATACCGGAGAGAGGCGCGAGAAAGACGCGATTGGGAAGGACGACCTTCCCGAGTTGAAGTGGCGCCGCAAGGTCACGCGGAAAGGACATGCACAAAAACAAAGCACGTTAATGTCATGCCCAATTGCTAGACATTTTTGTGGACGAGCGCAACTCCCGAAAATGGGCGATATGAAAATAGAAGATCGGCTGGCCTTACCGCCAATCGCCGTCTAAATCCTTTCCATGGAACATAGGGACAAGAAAGCGAAAGCCGGTCGCGTCGCGGCTCTTGTCGTGGCCGCCGGCCGCGGCGAGCGGGCGGGGCAATCCGCGGATGGTCCGAAGCAATATCGGCGCATTGGCGGTCGCGCCGTCCTCGCCCACACGCTGGAAGCCTTTTCCAGCCATCCGCGCATCGACGAGATGGCGGTTGTGATCCATCCGGACGACGAAGAGCTTTTCGAGGCGGCGATCGGGCCTGATCGTCTTCAGCGGGTTCTGGCGGTTCAGGGCGGCCCGACGCGGCAGGCTTCCACGCGACTTGGCCTGCTTGCCTTGCGCGCCGTCAACCCCGATTGTGTCCTGATCCATGACGGCGTTCGCCCCTTCGTGGATGCGGGATTGATAGAACGGGTGATCAAAATAGCCTCCGAAGGCATGGGCGCCCTCCCCGCCCTGCCCGTCAGCGAAACCTTGAAACGCTGCGGCGCGGATGGTCTCGTCGTCGACACGGTCGACAGGAGTACCCTCTTCGCGGCCCAGACGCCGCAGGGTTTTCCGTTCCAGGCGATCCTCGATGCGCATGAGCGCGCTTTCAAGACCGGCAGGAGCGATTTCACCGACGATGCGGCAATTGCCGAATGGGCGGGGCTGCCGGTGCGGATCGTGGAAGGCTCGGCGGACAATGTGAAATTGACTTGGGCGAGGGATATTGCCTTGGCGGATGAACGGCTTTCGCGCGGGAGCTTCCCCGACATAAGGGTCGGGAACGGCTATGACGTCCATTCCTTCGAGGCAGGCGATCATGTCACGCTTTGCGGTGTCGATATTCCCCATGACCGCCGGCTCTCCGGTCACTCTGATGCCGATGTCGGCCTCCATGCGCTGACCGACGCGCTCCTCGCTACCTGCGGCGCGGGCGATATCGGCACGCATTTCCCGCCTTCCGATCCGCAGTGGAAAGGCGCGGCATCGAGGCTCTTCATCGAACACGCCGCAGCAATGGTCCGCGGCAAGGGCGGCCGCATCGCCAACGCCGACGTGACGCTCATCTGCGAGGGGCCGAAAATCGGTCCGCATCGGGAGAGGATGGTTTCGGCCATGGCCGAGATGCTGAAAATCGCGCCCGAGCGGATTTCGGTGAAGGCGACGACCAACGAAAAGCTCGGCTTCATCGGGCGCCGGGAAGGAATCGCGGCGATCGCCACCGTCAGCGTCGCCTATCCGGGGGGCCTGCCTTCATGAGCGAAACGGACGAATTGGCAAGACAAGTGCTGGCGAAGTGCCATGCGAAAGACATCATGCTCGCCACCGCCGAATCCTGCACGGGCGGAATGATCGTGGCGGCGCTGACAGACATCGCCGGGTCCTCGACGGTGGTCGATCGCGGGTTCGTCACCTATTCGAATGGAGCCAAGATGGAGATGCTCGGCGTCCGGGACGAGACTCTTCGGACGCATGGCGCGGTGTCGGAGGAGACCGCGTTGGAGATGGCGGCGGGTGCGCTTCGCCACTCGCGCGCCGGCATTGCCGTCTCCGTGACCGGTATCGCGGGCCCCGACGGCGGATCTGCTGAAAAGCCGGTGGGGCTCGTCTGGTTCGGGCTTGCGCGAGCCGGGCGGGAAACGATGGCCGAGAAGCGGCTTTTCGACAATCGCGGCCGCGCTTTTATCCGGAGCGAAAGCGTGGAAGCCGCGCTCGGAATGATTCTGGCCGCACTGCGCGATCGATAGGTATCGAGGGCTGAAATAGCGGCTTATGTTGTATTCACCCACCCCACCCGCCTCGCCTCGCGAGGCACCCTCCCCTTGCAGGTGAGGGAAAGGCGCCGCCGCCTTTTCCTCCACCTTTCAGGGGGAGGTGCCCCGAAGGGGCGGAGGGGGTGAATTAACTCCAGCGCAATCCAACCGATTGGCCTTAGTCAAAATTCTCAGCCGGCTACCGGTCCATAAATCTCGTTGGCGCGTTTTTCAAAGGCGCCTGAAAACATGCGGAAGGCGCGGTCGAACATCGCGCCCATCATCGCGCCAAGGATGCGGTTCTTGAACTCGTATTCGATGAAGAAGTGGACTTCGCAGCCGCCATCATTCGCGGGCAGGAAATTCCATTTGTTCTGCAGGTAGCGGAACGGGCCATCGAGATAGCGCACGTCGATGACGTTCTCGTCGGGCTTCAGCACCACCTGGCTGGTGAAGGTTTCGCGGATCGCCTTATAGCCCACCGACATGTCCGCGATGAGGACGGTCACACCGTCCCTTTCCTTGCGCGTGCGCACTGAGAGCGCCTCGCACATCGGCAGGAACTGAGGATATTTCTCAATGTCGGCCACGAGCGCGAACATCCGCTCCGGCGAATGGGCGACATGGCGTGTCGTCTCGAATTTCGGCATCTGTTCGTTCAGGTAGGCGTTCAGATGCGCTTTGCCAGGGCGGCTGCCCGCGCCGCCCTCAGGCGCGCGAAATCCTCGCCGGCATGATGCGAGGAGCGCGTCAGCGGGCTCGCCGAAACGAGCAGGAAACCCTTGGTGTAAGCGACCGTTTCATAGGATTTGAATTCGTCCGGCGTGACGAACTTCTTCACCGGATGGTGCTTCTTGGACGGTTGCAGATATTGGCCGATCGTCAGGAAATCGACGCCTGCGGTCCGGAGATCGTCCATCAACTGAAGCACCTCGTTCCGCTCCTCGCCGAGGCCGACCATGATGCCGGACTTGGTGAACATAGACGGGTCGAGTTCCTTGACGCGCTGAAGCAGCCGGATCGAATGGAAGTAGCGCGCGCCCGGACGCACCGTCAAATAGTTCGAGGGAACGGTCTCCAGATTGTGGTTGAAGACGTCCGGCCTCGCCTCGACGACGATTTCGAGCGCGCCTTCCTTGCGCAGGAAGTCGGGCGTCAGCACCTCGATGGTCGTCGCCGGCGAAGCCCGCCGGATCGCGCGGATGACCTCGGCGAAATGGCGCGCGCCGCCATCGTCGAGATCGTCACGGTCGACGGAGGTGATGACGACATGGCTCAGCCCCATCTTCATCACCGCTTTCGCGACATTTTCCGGCTCTTCGCGATCGAGCGCGGTCGGCAGGCCGGTCGCGACATTGCAGAAGGCGCAGGCGCGCGTGCAGATCTCACCCATGATCATGAAGGTGGCGTGCTTCTTGTCCCAGCATTCGCCGATATTGGGACAGCCGGCCTCCTCGCACACCGTCACCAGATTGTGCGATTTCACGATTTCGCGCGTTTCGAGATAGCCGCGCGAGACCGGCGCCTTGACCCTGATCCAGTCCGGCTTGCGCAGGACTTCCTGGTCCGGGCGGTGCGCCTTTTCCGGATGCCTGGGCCGCGCGGCGGCGGAAACCCTGTCGAGAACCGTTACCATTGAACCTTGCCTTTATCTGCTGTCGGACCCGCTTTCGCGGCCGGCCCGACCGCATTCCGCACATTTAAGCATCTTTTGAAAAAGATACAGGCCGCGCCTCGCGGAGCGGCCTGGCCTGTCGAGGTTTTTCCGGAAATTCAGCGGCGCAGGAGCCGCGCGATTGCGATCAGAATACACGCGCCGATGAAGCCCGTTATGAGATAGGCGATCCAGCCTGTCCCCAGAGGCCCGAAGCCGACCGCCGCCAGAATGGCGTTGAGAACGACCGCGCCGACGATACCCAGAATGATGTTCATGAAGATCCCGGTATTGCTCTTCATGAACATTTCCGCGAGCCATCCGGCCAGTCCCCCGATGATGATCGCGGCAATCCACCCTACGCCATTTGTGTGCATCTCCATCTCCTTCCCTCGATAGTGGAGCCTGATTCACGGCGCGATTGTCCCATAAAGCCATAGGAAATCAAACGTGTATGACGCGGCCATAGGCGTCGAGGACGCTTTCGTGCATCGTTTCCGATAGAGTCGGATGCGGAAAAACGGAGTGGATGAGCTCCTCTTCGGTGGTTTCGAGATTCATCGCGATGACGAATCCCTGGATGAGTTCGGTGACTTCGGCCCCGACCAGATGGGCGCCGAGAAGTTGGCCCGTCTTCTTGTCGAAGATCGTTTTGGCCATGCCCTGGTCTTCGCCGAGCGCGATCGCCTTGCCGTTTCCGACGAAAGGAAAATGGCCGACGCGAATGTCGTAGCCCTTCTCCTTGGCCTTCGCCTCGGTCAGCCCGACGGAGGCGACCTGCGGATTGCAATAGGTGCAGCCGGGAATCATGTTCTTGTCCATCGGATGGACGCCCGGCACGCCTGCGATCTTCTCGACGCAGATCACGCCTTCATGCTCGGCCTTGTGCGCCAGCATCGGCGGACCGGCCACGTCGCCGATGGCATAGACACCCGACACATTGGTGCGGCCGAAGCCATCGGTCACGATGCAGCCGCGTTCCGTTTTGACGCCGAGCGCCTCGAGGCCGAGGTTTTCGATATTGCCCTGGACGCCGACCGCCGAGATCAGCCTGTCGGCGGTGATCTTCTCGACGGAACCATCCTTTTTCTCGACATGGGCGGTGATGGAATTCGCGCTCTTCTCGACCTTGCCGACCTTGGCCTCCAGCAGGATTTTTATTCCCTGCTTCTCGAATTGTTTTTTAGCGAATGCTGATATTTCCGAATCCTCGACCGGCATGACCTGCGGCAGCAGTTCCACCACTGTCACATCGGCGCCCATCGTTCGATAGAAGGAAGCGAACTCGATGCCGATCGCGCCCGACCCCATGACGATCAGCGATTTCGGCATTTCCGGCGGCACCATGGCCTCGAAATAGGTCCAGATCAGCTTGCCGTCCGGTTCAATGCCGGGAAGGGCGCGCGGTCGCGCGCCGGTGGCGATGATGATGTGCTTCGCCGTATAGGTCCCCTCGCCCTTCGTGCCCTTGGGCAGCGGCGGCTGCGGCTGCATCGGCTTTTTCGACGTTTTCGAAACAAGGATTTCGTCGGGCTTCGTCAGCTTGGCCTCGCCCCAGATGACGTCGATCTTGTTTTTCTTCATCAGGAAGCCGACGCCGTTGTTCAGGCGCTGCGACACGGCGCGCGAGCGCGCCACCACCGCCTTCGCGTCGGGCGTGATCTTACCCTCCAGCGTCAGGCCGTAATCCTTGATGTGGTCGGCATAGTGCATGATCTCGGCGGAGCGGAGCAGCGCCTTCGTCGGGATGCAGCCCCAGTTGAGGCAGATGCCGCCCAGATGCTCACGCTCGACGATCGCGGTCTTGAAACCGAGTTGCGCCGAACGGATGGCCGTCACATAGCCGCCGGGACCGGATCCGATGACGATGACGTCGTAGCTGTCTGCCACTTCCTGCTCTCCTGTTTCCTAGCCGCGGCTACAATCCCAGCATCACCCTGACGATGGGCTCGATGCCGCGTCCGAGCGCGCGCGTGTTTTCCGCGTCGAGATGAATGCCGTCGAACGGCGTGGTCGTCGCGACCGTCGCCGCGTCGAAGAAGCCGCAACCCTCCTCGTCCGCCAGATCGGAATAGAACGTCGCCAGCATCTTCGATTGCGGGATGGCGTCGGCGAACATGGCCGCATAATCGGGATTGGCGGTCTCGGAAAGCTGCGGCGGCGAGACGATCAGGATGTCCGGCGCTTCCCCGCCGGTCGGATAGGCGGTGCCCCGGACGATATCGATCAGGCGGTGCATGCCCTGCTTCGCGCCGATGGCACGGCCGCAGATGAAAGGCTTCATGTCGTTCGTGCCGAGCATGATGATGACGAGATCGAGCGGCGCATGCGTCATCAGCGTCGTCGGCAGGATGCGCGCGCCGTTTCGATCCGAGGACGCAAGATAGTCGTCATAGGCGGTGGTGCGGCCGTTCAAACCGTCGACGACGATACGGGCATCCGTACCCAACGCCTCCTGAAGAACGCTTGGCCACCGGTCCTCGTAAGCATGGCGGTCCTGGTTTTCGGCATCGAAGCCCCAGGTGAGTGAATCGCCGTAGCAAAGGATGGTTTTCATGGCGTTGCCCGTTGGAGCTCCCCTCCCCCTTGCGGGGAGGGGCCGGGGGTGGGGGTGCTGACGACAAGAGCGGCGCTTATGGCCTTCGCCACAAACGCCATGCCAAGTGAAATGTCGCGGTTGGAAAAGCGGAGCACACGGAAGCCCTCATTATGAAGGTAATCATCGCGCTGTCTGTCATACGCGACAGCTTTCGCCTGCCGGTGAATTTCGCCGTCGATCTCGATGATAAGTCTCTGCCCCAAACAACAGAAATCAGCGATATAGGGGCCGATGGGCACCTGGCGACGAAAATGCGTCCCGCCCAGTTCAGACCGCAACGCCCGCAGTTCGCGCCAGAGCTGCCGTTCAGCGCTGGTCAACCGCTTGCGCAACGCCGGTGCGTTCGCCTTGGCAGCAGCCGATACTGTTCTTCTCGGTGGTTGATTCCAGGGCATTCCTTATCCTACGACCTCGTGGATGTTGCACGACCCCCACCCGGCCCTGCGGGCCACCCTCCCCGCAAAGGGGAGGGTTAGCGTCAAACCAACATGCTCATGGGATTTTCGATATACTTCTTGAACGCCGCGAGGAGTTCCGCGCCAAGAGCGCCATCCACGGCCCTGTGATCGGTCGAGAGCGTCACCGACATGACGTTAGCGACCTTGATCTCGCCCTTCCTGACGACCGGCCTTTCCTCGCCCGCGCCGACGGCGAGAATGGTCGCGTGCGGCGGGTTGATCACTGCGGCGAAATCCTTGATGCCGAACATGCCGAGATTGGAGACGGCGGAACTGCCGCCCTGATATTCCTCCGGCTTCAGCTTGCGGTTCCGCGCCCGCGCCGCGAGGTCCTTCATCTCGTTGGAGATCGCCGAAAGCGTCTTCTGGTCGGCCTTGCGGATGACCGGCGTGATAAGACCGCCGGGGATCGAGACGGCGACGCCGACATCGGCATGGTGATGCTTCACCATGTTTGCCTCGGTCCACGAGACGTTGGCGTCCGGCACGGCCATCAAGGACATGGCCAAAGCCTTGATGATCAGGTCGTTGACGGAAAGCTTGTAGGCCGGCACCTCGCCCTTGTCCGTCTTTTTCGTCGGCGCCCCGGCGTTGATCTGCGCCCGCAAAGCCAGGAGCGCGTCGATCTCGCAATCGAGCGTCAGGTAGAAATGCGGGATGGTGGTCTTCGCCTCGACCAGCCGCCTTGCGATCGTCTTGCGCATATTGTCGTGCGGAACGAGATCGTAGGAGCCTTCCTCGAAGAGTTTCAGCACGGCATCGTCCGACATCGGCTTGACGGCCGGCGCGGGCGCCGCAGGCGCTCCTGCCACGGCCGGGGCTTTGGCGCCGCCGGAAGCGATGGCAGCCTCCACATCGGCCTTCACGACACGGCCATGCGGGCCGGAGCCCTTGACCGCCGAAACATCGACGCCGGCGTCCTTGGCGATGCGCCGGGCGAGTGGAGAGGCGAAGGTGCGGGATACCCCCTCACCCGGTTCGCTGCGCGAACCACCCTCTCCCCGCTGGGGAGAGGAGGGAGCCTGCGCCGCCTTGTTCTTCTCCCCATCGGAGAGAAGGTGGCCCGAAGGGCCGGATGAGGGGGCGGTATCCGGCTTTGTACTTTTGGTTTCGGTCGCCGGCTTTGCCTCCGTCTTGACGCCACCGTCGTCAGCCGCGGCCTTGGCGGCGTCCTTCACATCCTCGCCCTCGCCCGCCAGCACGGCGATCAGCGCGTTGACCTTCACGCCCTCGGTGCCGGCCGGCACGACAATTTTCGCCATCGTGCCTTCATCGACGGCCTCGACTTCCATCGTCGCCTTGTCGGTCTCAATCTCGGCGATGACATCGCCCGGAGCGACATGATCGCCTTCCTTGACCAGCCATTTGGCGAGATTGCCCTCCTCCATGGTCGGCGAGAGGGCGGGCATGGTGATATTGATCGGCATCTCCGCCTCCCCCTCAGGACCTGTAGGTCACGGCCTTGACCGCCTCGACCACCTCGGCGGCGCTCGGCAGCGCCAGCTTTTCGAGATTGGCGGCGTAAGGCATCGGCACGTCCTTGCCGGCGATGGTGATCACCGGTGCGTCGAGCCAGTCGAAGGCGCGGCGCGACACCTGGTTGGCGACGAAGTCTCCGACCGAGCTCTGCGGGAAGCCTTCCTCGACCACGACGAGGCGGTTGGTCTTCTTCACCGATTCGATGACGGTATCGAGGTCCATCGGCCGGATCGTCCTGAGATCGACGATCTCGACATCGATGCCCATCTCCCGAAGCTCCGCTTCAGCCTTGATGGCGTAGGTCATGCCGATGCCGAAGGAGACGATCGTCACGTCCTTGCCTGGCTTGTGGATGCGCGCCTTGCCGATCGGCAGGACGAAATCGTCGAGCTTCGGCACGTCGAAGCTATGGCCGTAGAGGATTTCGTTTTCCAGGAAGATGACCGGGTTCGGGTCGCGGATCGCCGCCTTCAGCAATCCCTTCGCGTCGGCGGCCGAATAGGGCATCACGACTTTCAGGCCCGGAATATGGCTGTACCACGCCGCGTAATCCTGGCTGTGCTGCGCCGCGACGCGCGCCGCCGCGCCGTTCGGCCCGCGGAAGACGATCGGCGCGCCCATCTGCCCGCCGGACATATAAAGCGTCTTCGCCGCCGAGTTCACCAACTGGTCCATCGCCTGCATGGCGAAGTTGAAGGTCATGAACTCCACGATCGGCCGAAGGCCTGCCATCGCCGCACCGACGCCGACGCCTGCAAAGCCGTGCTCGGTGATCGGCGTATCGACGACGCGCTGCGGTCCGAACTCCTGCAGCAGGCCTTGCGTGACCTTGTAGGCGCCCTGATATTCCGCGACTTCCTCGCCCATGACGAAGACGTTCGGATCGCGGCGCATCTCTTCCGCCATCGCGTCGCGGAGCGCATCGCGCACCGTCGTCGAAACCATCTCGGTGCCGGCCGGAATATCGGGATCGACGGCCGGCTTGTCCGCCGGCGCCGCCGGGACGGAGACCGGCGCGCTCTCGCCCTCATCCTGCGCGGCGGCTTTCGAGCCCTCTTCGCTGGCGTCCGAACGGCCGCCGCCGGTCGACACCGCGTCCTGGGTCGAAGATGGCGTCGCGACGGGTTTTTCCTTGCCTATATCGGCGGCGCTTTCGCCTTCCTGGAGAAGCACGGCTATCGGCGTGTTGACCTTGACCCCTTCCGCCCCTTCGGGAACGAGGATCTTGCCCAGCGTTCCCTCATCGACGGCTTCCACTTCCATCGTCGCCTTGTCGGTCTCGATCTCGGCGATGACATCACCGGAGGCGACGCTGTCGCCCTCTTTTTTCAGCCATTTGGCAAGGTTCCCTTCTTCCATCGTCGGAGAAAGGGCAGGCATAAGAATATCGATCGGCATGGTGCGCCCTTCCCCTCAATGCGTGACATCGGTCCAGAGCTCGGACGGATCCGGCTCGGGATCGGATTGCGCGAAATCGGCCGCATCGGCGACGATATCGCGCACCTTCTTGTCGATCGCCTTCAGATCCTCTTCGCTCGACCATTTCTTCTGGATCAGGCGAGCCTTGACCTGCTCGATCGGGTCATGCTCGGACCGCATCTTCTGGACCTCGTCCTTGGAGCGGTATTTGGCCGGATCGGACATGGAATGGCCGCGATAGCGATAGGTCTGCATTTCGAGGATGATCGGCCCATGGCCGGAGCGGCACCACTCGGTGGCCATTTCACCGGCGGCCTTGACGGCGCGCACATCCATGCCGTCCACCTGGATGCCGGGTATCCGGAAGGAGGCGCCGCGATGCGAGAAATCGGTTTCCGCCGAGGAACGGGAAACGGCCGTTCCCATGGCATAACGGTTGTTTTCGATGATGTAGACGACGGGCAGCTTCCACAGCGAGGCCATGTTGAAGCTCTCGTAGACCTGGCCCTGATTGGCCGCGCCGTCGCCGAAATAGACAAGCGACACGTTCTTGTTCTTGCGGTAACGGTTGGAGAAGGCCAGGCCGGTGCCGAGCGACACCTGCGCGCCGACAATGCCATGGCCGCCGAAGAAATTCTTCTCGCGGGAGAACATGTGCATCGAGCCGCCCTTGCCCTTGGAATAGCCTCCCCGGCGACCCGTCAGCTCGGCCATCACGCCGCGCGGCGACATGCCCGTCGCCAGCATATGGCCGTGATCGCGATAGCCGGTGATGATCTGGTCGCCCTCGGTGACGGACATCTGCATCCCGGTGACGACCGCCTCCTGGCCGATATAGAGGTGGCAGAAACCGCCGATGAAACCCATGCCGTAGAGCTGCCCCGCTTTTTCCTCGAAACGGCGGATCAGCAGCATCGCCTCATAGGCGGTCAGTTCCTGTTCCTTGGTGAAGTTCGCGGGCGCCGGCGTCTTCGGCGTCCTGGGGGTCGTTTTGGGAGGCGCTTTTGCCCGGTTTTCGGATTTCGCCCGCGCGGGCGCCTTCTTCGCGGCTGTCGCCATCAATCACTCCCTGCTGCTACGCGGCGGCAAGGAGCGGCGCCACGCATGTCTTTTCTGCCCGGGAGCGAACGCGCGGCAAAGCCTGCAAACAACTCCCGCTTTTCTTGGCGGACAAAGTGCACCTTGCCGCGCCTGAAATCCGGGTGCAAGCTAGCATTTGGCGCAGCGCTGAGCCACGGCGAAAGACGCATGGGAGATATGCATCTAACCCATTAAATCCGTTGATTATATCGCTGATTAACTTGTTTCCGGTTAATTATTGGTTCTTCACCCGCAATATGGTGACTTCGTCGGGATGCGAAAGACTGAGCGCCTTGCGCGCCTGCTCGTCGAGCATATCCTTCTCGATCGTTCCGTCCTGCAAGAGCTTTATCCGGTGTTCGAGCGTGGTGCGCTTCTGCCGGATGGCATCGAGTTCCGCCTGCAGCGTTGCGGCCCTCATCTCCAGATTGTGCCGCGATTCAATGCCGAACTCGCCGTGATAGGCGTGATAGCCGAAATAGGTGAGGAATACGGCCGTGATCGCGGGGACGATCAGCGCCCCCGTTTTCCTGTTCTTGTGCTGGCGAGTCCAGAACGGACCCCGACGCTTCCACATTACGCGGCACCCGACAAATACGAATGCCGCCAATGTGAACAAATATGCTTAAGACCCGGTTACTCCGGAATGGATTCCTTGAGGATCGTCCGTCCCGCATAATGGGCCTGATCGCCGAGTTCTTCCTCTATGCGGATCAGCTGGTTGTATTTGGCGAGCCGGTCCGAGCGCGCCAGCGAACCGGTCTTGATCTGCCCGCAATTGGTGGCGACGGCGAGATCGGCGATGGTGGAATCCTCCGTCTCGCCCGAGCGGTGCGACATCACCGCCGTGTAGGCCGCGCGATGCGCCATCTCGACGGCGTCGAGCGTTTCGCTGAGCGAGCCGATTTGGTTGACCTTCACCAGGATCGAATTCGCCACGCCCATCCTGATGCCGTCGCGCAGGCGCGCCGTATTGGTGACGAAGATGTCGTCGCCGACGAGCTGGACCTTGTTGCCGATCTGGTCGGTCAGGATCTTCCAGCCCTCCCAGTCGTCCTCGGCCATGCCGTCCTCGATCGAGATGATGGGATAGTCCGCGGCGAGCTTTGCGAGATAGCGCGCCTGGGTCTTGGCGTCGCGCGTCTTCTTCTCCCCCTCATAGACATATTTGCCTTCCTTGAAGAACTCGGTCGAGGCGCAATCAAGCCCGAGCGCCACTTCCTCGCCCGGCCGGTAGCCGGCGTCCTCGATCGACGACATGATGAAATCCAGCGCTGCCTGCGCGCTCTTCAGGTTCGGCGCGAAGCCGCCTTCGTCGCCGACATTGGTGTTGAGACCGGCGTCCTTGAGTTTCTTCTTCAAGGTGTGGAAGATCTCCGAGCCTGTGCGCACCGCATCGCGAAAGGTCGGCGCGCCGATCGGCAGGATCATGAATTCCTGGAAATCGATCGGGTTGTCGGCATGGACGCCGCCGGTCAAAATGTTCATCATCGGCACGGGAAGCACATGCGCGGCCGCGCCGCCGACATAGCGATAAAGCGGCAGGCCGGCCGCTTCGCCCGCCGCCTTGGCGACCGCCAGCGAAACGCCGAGGATTGCGTTGGCGCCCAGCCTGCCCTTGTTGGCGGTGCCGTCGAGGTCGATCATCGTACGGTCGATATGGAGCTGGTTCTCCGCCTCCATGCCGCCGATGGCTTCCGAAATCTCTCCGTTGACGGCTTCGACGGCCCGCTCGACACCCTTGCCGAGATAGCGTGGTCCCCCGTCGCGCAGTTCGACCGCCTCGTGCGCGCCGGTCGAGGCGCCGGACGGGACCGCCGCACGCCCCATCGAGCCGTCCTCCAGCACGACATCGACCTCGACGGTCGGATTGCCGCGGCTGTCCAGAATCTCGCGGCCGATAATGTCGATGATCGCGGTCATGCAAACTCCCCTTCAAGGTATGGCAGGAAAATGGCTGTTTAGCCCTTTGGCGTGAAAACACAATGTCGGCGCGAGGCGCGCGTTGAATGACAGAAAGCGCGTTATTTTCGCTTGGCAATGACGTCGAACGCCATCAATCTTTCGAGCAAAGCCGGCATCTCCTTCAGCGGCACCATGTTGGGGCCGTCCGAAGGCGCGTTGTCGGGATCCTGATGGGTTTCGATGAAAACGCCGGCGACGCCGACCGCCACGGCCGCGGGGG
>DASZUG010000059.1:0-1887 GCA_035547755.1 Rhizobiaceae bacterium | reverse complement strand
AGCGGTGAAGCCCAGCGCCCAGGGGGAGAGCAGCAGGCACGCGCCGAGGATGGCGCTGATGCTGTCTATGAGCTTCTCTTTGGAGTCGAGTGTCGTGAGCTTGTCCATCATGACTTCTCTCCATTTCCGTCAGGTTGTGGTCAGTGGCGTTTTGCGGGGGGTCCGCCGCATCGGGAGCGTCGGCGGCATCACGGGCATCACTCACGGACGGCGTAGCCTTGGCCGTCGGGTTGACGAGCCCGGGTGCTTCCGCGTCCTCATCGCGCTCGAGGCTTTGCAGCCATTCGATCAGCCAGGCCGGATCGTCCGCCGCGGCGGCGATCTCGCGCAGCGCAATGACCGTCGGCTTGTCGCCGTCAGGCGGCACGCGCGGCGCCTCTCCGCGGTTGAGCGCGCGGGCCCGCGCCGCCGCGACATGGACCAGCGCGAAGCGGTTCGGTACGACCTGTTCGCAGTCGACGGTTGTGATGCGTGCCATGTCGACTCCCCGGAGGTTTGGTGAAAGCGGCGGCGGCGGGAGGCAAGAACTCCCGGCTGCCGCCGGAGCCTTCCTTCTCAGCCTATCTGCCGTTGATCGCGATGCGCTTGACGTGGCGTTGCGCCTCGGCGGACCTCGGCAGCGTGATGACGAGCTCGCCGTTGCGGAACGAGGCGCTCACCTTGTCCTCGTCGATGTCGTCGACGGGAATGCGCCGCTCGAACCGGCCGTAGAAGCGCTCGCTGAACAGCCGGCTCCTGTCTTCCGTCTCGGTTTTCTTCTCACCCCTGATGGCGAGCACGCCGTTCGACAGCTGGACCTCGACGTCCTTTTCGTCGAGGCCAGGGAGCTCGGCGGTGACTTTCACCTCCTTGTCGTTCTCGCTCACCTCGATGTGCGGCCACGACCAGTCGCGGTCGAACACCCCGTCGAAGCGGAACGGACTGATCCCGAATCCGCGGAAGACGTCATCGAAGAGGCGGTTCATTTCGCGATGGAGCGCGAGGAAGGGCGCGCCTTCCTCGCCGCGCTGCACGGGGACGCGGTTGCCGCGATTCCAGACCATCAGATCTCTCATGCTCATGGTGTCCTCCTGAAATGACTGGGGCGCGCGCGACTTTCGTCACGCGCGGCGGTTCTCCGGCCGGCCTGAACCGATCAGGCCGCCTGCTTCTGCTCGATTTGCTGGTTCTGGCTCTGCGAAGGGCCGGATTTGATGGCGATCCGGCGCGGCTTCATGGCCTCCGGCAACTCGCGAACCAGGTCCACCTGCAGGAGCCCATCCTCGAACACGGCGCTCTTCACCTCGACGTAGTCGGCGAGATTGAACTGGCGCCGGAACGGACGCTCGGCAATGCCCTGGTAGAGATACTCGCGATCATCCTTCTCGGCCTTGTGGCCTTCCACGGTGAGCATGTTCTGCTCCGCCGTGACGGTGATCTCCCCTGGCTTGAAGCCCGCCAGAGCCAGCGAGATGCGGTAGTTGTCCTCACCGATGCGCGCGATGTTGTAGGGCGGGTAATTGTCCTCGCCCGCCAGCCGGAGCGAATCGTCGATGAGGTTCATGAGGCGATCGAAGCCGATGGTCGATCGCCAGATCGGTGCGAGATCGAAGTCTCTCATAGCCACATCCTCCACTGAGCAACATGGATACGAGGGGCGCCCAAAGAGCTGACGCCCCTTAGGACTTGGCCGATCCCCAAAAGGGCCTCGGCAACTGACGATTTAGGAAAGCTTGCCGCGGCGTCAAGGGCTTGGTCATCATCGCGGCGGGGACGAAAAAACCATGTCCGGCAGTGCGTTCGGGGCCGCGAGCATGCCGGGGCCAAAAAAACCACGACGGCCCTTGAAATCGAGCTTTCCTCGCCTAGCTCAATTTTCGCGCCAGCCGGCACGCCGGCTGCGCCTTT
>DASZUG010000058.1:0-17836 GCA_035547755.1 Rhizobiaceae bacterium | reverse complement strand
TTCTTATAAAGAAGAAAGTCCTGCGGGACAGCGCCCCCCTCTGTCCTGCCGGACATCTCCCCCACAAGGGGGGAGATCAGCTTTCATCGGCTTCTCCGCCAATCTCGAAAATCGCAGAAAGAGAGCCGGCGAAAGCGGCCGGCGTAATCTCCCCCCATGTGGGGGAGATGTCCGGCAGGACAGAGGGGGGCGCTGTCCCGCAAACATCTCCAATAACGATAGCCCCCTCACCGCTTCACCTCCCAGGTGGTGATGCGTTCGCCGGTGGCGGCGTCCTTGCCGTCCTTCAACTGAATGCCCTGTGCCAAAAGCTCGTCGCGGATGCGGTCGGCTTCCGCCCAGTTCTTCTCGCGGATGAAGACGAGACGCTCCATGATCCATCTGCCGACCGCCGTCTCATCCACGGCCGCTGCTTTCGACTCGAAGCCGAGAAAGGAAAGGGAGGATTTCAATGTGATTGCCGCCGCTTCACTCGTCGTCGCGTCGGAGGCAAGCTGCCCGAGTGTCTGCAAGGCGGGATAGGTGGCGAGGTCGTCGCAAAGGTCTGCAACAACCAGATCCGAGGGCACGCCTGATCTTTCCGGCGCAAGATCGGCGGCGCGCATCAATTTGCGCAGCGTATTCTCCGCCTCCTCCAGCTTCCGCACGGAAAAATCGATCGGCTCGCGGTAATGCGTCATCAGCATCGCCAGCCGCAGCACTTCGCCCGGCCATTTCCGCCCGCCGAACTTTTCCGTGTGCAAGAGTTCATGGATGGTGACGAAATTGCCTTCCGATTTCGACATCTTCCTGCCCTCGACCTGCAGGAAGCCATTGTGCAGCCAGTAATTCGCCATCGCCGGCGTGCCGTGGGCACAGCGCGATTGCGCGATCTCGTTCTCATGATGGGGGAAGATCAGATCGAGCCCGCCGCCATGAATGTCGAACTGGTGAGGATGGGCCAAAGCTTCCGGCGACAGCCGATCCTTCAGGGCGTCCCAGAGCAGCGCGTCGCTCATGGCCGAGCATTCGATATGCCAGCCCGGCCGACCGCGGATCGTCACGGTGCGCTCCGCCAGCCGGAAATGCGCGTCCCAGCCCGGTTCATCGGCGGAGGATTCCTTCCACAATACGAAGTCCGCCGGGTTCTTCTTGTGCGCATCGACGGCGATGCGGGCACCGGCCTGCTGCTCGTCGAGATTGCGCTTCGAGAGTTGGCCATAGTCCGGCATGGAGGCCACGTCGAAGAGGATTTCCCCATTTGCTTCATAGGCATGGCCACGGTCGATGAGATCCTGAATCAACTCGACCATATTGGTCTTGCCGTCGTCGCGGGGCAGGACGAATTCGGTCGCGCGCGGTTCGAATGTCGGAGGCAGGCAGCCGAGCGCCTTTACGTCCTTGTGGAACTGGTTCGCCGTCTTCTCGGTAACGTTGCGGATCGCCTGATTGAGCGACAGCTTGCCAGACGCGATCTCGGCGCCGAAATCGCGCAGCGCCCGCGCGTTGATCTTGTCGTCAACGTCGGTGATGTTGCGGACATAGGTGACATGATCCTCGCCATAGAGGTGGCGCAACAACCGGAAGAGCACGTCGAAGACGATGACCGGCCGCGCATTGCCGATATGGGCGAAATCGTAGACCGTCGGGCCGCAGACATACATGCGCACATTGTCGGGATCGAGCGGAGCGAACTCCTCCTTCACCCGCGTCAGCGTGTTGTAAAGCCGCAATCCCTTGGTCGGTTCAGACATGCGTAACAGAATCCTACAGCCTTGTTTGGGAGCATGTCGTTTTCCCGAAACCGGTTCCCACTTTCGGGCGACATGCTTCCGCCGCTGGCCGGGGCGTTTTTCTTGTCTGTCGAGAAGGCGAAAACGTCCTGACCAGCGGGTGCGCTAGCCGATAATGCAAATGCCGATAATGGCAAAAGGCGTTTTCATGTCGGGCTTTATCGCCTTCGCACGTTTCCGCGTCAAGCGATTTTCCGGATCGCCCTTCGCGTCGCGCGGCCTCAAAGGCGTGTCGTTCCGGCCACAGATGCCGGGGAATCAAGGTTCTATTCAGCATGGAACAAAACAAGCGCGCATGAGTCTCCGAACAAGCAAAATAAAGCCAAATTTGGTTCCAACGCTTGGTTCGCCCGCGCATGCTTCGTGGACATGACCGATAAAGGGAGAAGAAAAATGACCGAAATCAAGCAAGACAAGCACCGAAGCGAGGACGCCGAAAAGCCGGTCCTGCAGGATCATTATCGCGAGGTCGGTCCCGCCGCCGTCGTCGCCGCGCTCATCTGCGCAACCAAGAAGATCAAGGCGAGCGCTCCGGCCAAAGCGGCCTGAACGGCAGGCTAGCCGAAGTCCTGCCAGGCAAGCGCCAGCAGGCGAAGCGCGATCGAGGCCATGACCAGTCCGATCACCACGTCGAGCACCCGCCACGCCGCGGGCCGCGCGAAGATGGGCTGCAACAGCCGCGCACCGTAGCCGAGGCCGAAAAACCAAGCGAAGGACGCGGTCGCAGCGCCGACGCCGTAGGCGAGGCGCGCGAAGCCGGGAAACTGCGCCGAAAGCGACCCGATCAAGAGCACCGTGTCGAGATAGACATGCGGGTTGAGGAAGGTGAAGGCAAGGCAGGCCACAACCGCCTTGCCGAGGCTCCCTTCCCCCTCACGCGCGGCTTTGAGCACCTCCGGCCGCATGGCGCGACGAAAGGCCAGGAGCGCATAGCTCAAGAGGAAAAGGCTGCCGCCGATCGTCACCAACAGGATGAGTTTTGGCGATTGCGCAACGAGCGTGCCGAGCCCACCGACGCCGGCGGCGATCAGCACCGCATCGGCAAGCGAGCAGATGAGGCAGAGCACGAAGACGTGCTCGCGCAACAGGCCCTGTCTCAGCACGAACGCATTCTGCGCGCCGATCGCGATGATCAGCGAGGCGCCGAGAAAAAAGCCGGAAATCGCGGCGGAGAGCATTGGCGGACTGCGTTGGGCTTCTGAAATGGTCAAAGCGCAAAGGCATGACGCAGGCGGTCAGGTCAAGCCGGAAAGACGTTCTATGCGTGCAGTCCGACTCGGCCGCTGACGAAATCGAAAATAGCGCGGCGGGTTTCCTGGTCGCCGAGTTTCGCGATCGGCAAAACGAAAACCAGATTGTCGCCCTTGGCGAGCGTGATGACGCCGCTTCTCTCCTCGACGCGGTCGAAGGCTGTCCAGAGGAAACATTCAAAGTCGCCGTTCGAGATGGCGATGAGCGCCGTGTCGTTGAAGGCGAATGTCTTTTTGCCCGGGCTCATGTCGGGATGAAGCGGGCATGATGCCGCGACGGCGTCGCGGATGGCGCTGCCGTCATCGGCCGTCAGCTCGACCGTGAATTCCTTGATCATGGCGAAACACTCGACTTCGCTCAAATTTTAGCAAAGCGGAGTTAAAGAAGGCTTAGCTGACTCCCTTCGGCGGGAATCTCTCGCCGGGTGGACTTGGCTCTTGCGACAGCGGCCGGTTCCACGCGCTTCTGCAGATCGGAACCGGCATTCGCCACCTTGTTCACCCCATCGGACACCGGGATTGCCTCGAAGAAGTCTGGTTCGGCGCCCGTAAGAAGGTCGGCCACGTCGCGCGGCTCCTGGTTCAGGCAGTCGAGCCAGCGGGAAAAGTCCCGCTCCCTTATCACCACCGGCATGCGCTCGTGGATATGGGCGATGTCGCCGGTCGCGGCAGTCGTGAGAATGGCGCCGGTATCGATCTCCGATCCGCCGGGCTCGTGCCAGGTTTCCATCAGACCGGCGAAGGCGATGGGGCCGCCGTCGCGCGGGCGCACCCAATAGGCCTGTGTCCTGTTCCTGCCCTCGCGCCTCCATTCATAGAAGCCGGACGCAGGGACGAGCGCGCGCCGGTGACGCATGGCGGCGCGGAACGCGGCCTTCTCCGCCGCCGTCTCGGAGCGGGCATTGAAGAGAAGCGGCAACGAGCGCGGATCCTTCGCCCATCCGGGAATGAAGCCCCAGCGCACGAGAAGCGCCTTGCGCTCGGGCTGGTTCGAGCCCGCCTGCCGCCTTTCGCCTGTCATGACCATCAGGATCGGCTGCGTCGGCGCGATATTGTAGAGCGGCGGAAATTCGGGAATCGGCGCCGCGAAGAGCTCTTCCAGATCGCGCGGCGATTTCGTCAGGGCAAAGCGTCCGCACATGAAAGGCGACTCAGGTTGGATTGCTGCGCTACTTTGAGGAAGCTACGCAGCGGCTGCAATGTTTCCCGTTGACCTCGGGCTGCAAACCACAAAACTTTGTGGCCATGAGCGTTTCCATCATACAAGCCGCCTCGGTGGCGATCCTGCAAGCCGGCAGGTTTCTTCTCGTCGAGCGCGGACGGGCGCCGTCCAAAGGGCTCTTCGCCTTTCCCGGCGGCCGGCTCGAGCAGGGCGAAACACCGGAAGAGGCGGCGCGCCGCGAACTTTTCGAGGAAACCGGACTGGCGGCCGGGGAACTCCGGCTTTGGAAGATCATCGATCTCGGCGGCTCGGAACAAGAGGACGGGCCGATCTATCGGCTGCATGTTTTTCTCGGACATTCGGTCGAAGGCACCCCTGCGGCAGCGGACGATGCGGCAAGTCTCGGCTGGTTCAGCCTCGATGAAATGGAAAAGCTGCCCATGACCGATTCCACGCTCGCCGCGGCACGCGCGATCGTGTCAGGTGGATCTGTCGCCGAATGACAGGACTTGCCGGCGATACGATCATGCCGCACAACAGGCCATGGATCGTCGGCTTTTCTTTCTCCGCTTGATACTCGGATCCGTGCTTCTCTTGCCCGCCTTCCCGGCGCGAGCGGTCGAAGCGCCCTATGAAGGCCGGCTCGTCAGGCTGGCCGAAATCCTCGGTTCGCTTCACTATCTGCGCAATCTGTGCGGCGAACATGGCAGCAAATGGCGTGACGAGATGGACGCCATCCTCAAAAGCGACAATCCCGACCCGAAAACGAAGGCGAAGCTTATCGCCAGCTTCAACCGCGGCTATCGCTCCTACAGCGACGTCTACCGGACCTGCACGGCTTCCGCGACCGCCGCCATCGATCGTTACATGAAGGAGGGAGAGGCCTTGAGCGACGACATCGTCACGCGCTTCGGGAATTAGCAACCAATTAACTTTTTTGGCAGCGGCAGGGGATGCGTTGCCTTTTTCCTATGCTACAAGCCACGTGGGACATAAAGGGACGACCACAAACGGCTGGGCAACTTGCCCACCGGATAAGGGGTAATGGTGGCATGGGACAAGCCGGGAACGACATCGACCAATTAATACGGGAAGAAAAGAGGCTGACCGCAGTCGAAAGCCAGACAGAAGCCTGGGCGGAGGGTCTTTCGGCCGGAATAGAACCCGAGATCATTGCCGAGGCCGCCCTTTCCACGGCATTGGTCGAATTGCTGCGGACGGAAGGCGAGAGTGCGGCAATCGCGCTCCTGGAACGCATGCGGGGTCGCATCGTAGCTGGCGAATTCGGTCCAAGCGCGACGCGGCACTGACGTCTGCATTAGGGGCGGCTACGGCCGTGGCGCCTCCGCCCGGCAAAACCTCGGCCCACACGGCGCGACGATGGCTTCTGTCCTGATGCGATAGCGGAGAACAAGACGGATTAATGATGCTTCGATCGACATTCCGCCAGCGCACCCTCGCTTTGTTGCTTTTCTGTGGCTCTTCCCTTTTGACGGTCTTACCGGCCTGGACCGCGGATGGTACAGGGGCCGTGGCCTCGACCGGCCAGATGCTGATGGCGGCATCGACTTCCAGCGACAGCGCTTCATCGGGGAATGCGGCGCCGTCCACCGGGACGGACCAGGCGAAGCCGCCTGCCGCAGGGGTGGACAATAGTGGCGACACAGCCGATCCAGCGCGGCCGAATGTCGACCCGAACGCGCCGCTTCCGGACGTCATCTATGACCTCAACAAGCTGCCCGAGCCCGTGCGCAAGATGCACGATGCGCTGGTGGCTGCCTGCAAGAGCGGCGATATCGAGAAATTGAGACCCCTTCTTTCCACGGGCAACGAGGCCACCCAGCTGACGCTCGGCGAGATGGACGATGACCCGATCAAGTTCCTTCATGACCAGGCCGGCGACCAGGGCGGCCAGGAAATCCTTGCCATCATGGAGGAGATCCTCGACGCCGGTTATGTTCATCTCGATGCCGGCAAGCCGCAGGAACTCTATGTCTGGCCTTATTTCTTCGCGTTGCCGCTGGACAAGCTGAACGCGCCCCAGCGGGTCGAACTTTTCCGCATCATCACCGCCGGAGATTATGAAGATATGAAGTCGGTCGGCGCCTATGTCTTTTACCGCCTCGGCATAACGCCCCAGGGCAAATGGGCGTTCTTCGTCGCCGGCGATTGAGCGGGTCGCGCCTTTTCAGCAGTCTCTGCCCGACACTCTTGCTCGTTCTACGGTGCGGTCTTACTTAAGGCGCGGTCACGCCGAAGGTTTTCCCATGCCGATCGTCCATCTCGACAACAGAGCGCTCATCGATCTATCGGGGTCGGAAGCCGAGCATTTCCTGCAAAACATCGTCACGACAGATCTCACGAACCTTCGTGATAGCGTGGCGCTTCCCGGTGCGCTGTTGGCCCCGCAAGGGAAAATCCTTTTTGATTTCCTCGTCTCACGCTCGGGGTCGGAGAGACTCAGACTGGAGTGCAGGGCAGACGTCGCCGATGATTTCGTCCGTCGGCTGATGCTTTATCGCCTGCGCGCGAAGGTGGAGATAACCAAGCAAGACGAGCACATTGTCGCGGTCGCATGGGAAATTGATTCATCTCCTTCAAGCGATGATTCAACGGCATCCGCGAGCGGGATACGCGACCGGCGCTTTCTGAACGCCATCGTCTATCGTCACTATGAAGCGCCCTTACCGCCGGCAAATGCTTCGCTCGAAGAATGGACGGCGTTCCGCGTCGAGCAAGGTATCGCGGAAAGCGGCCCGGATTATGCGTTGAACGACGCTTTTCCGCATGACGTCCTGCTCGACCAGACCGACGGCATCGGCTTCAAGAAGGGGTGCTATATCGGCCAGGAGGTCGTCTCGCGCATGCAGCATCGCGGCACGGCGCGCCGCCGCGTGCTGATTGCACGCTCCACCGTTCCCCTGCCCGCATCCGGCAGCGAAATCTCCGTCAACGGCAGGACGATCGGGACGTTGGGATCGGTTGCCGGCACGACCGGATTGGCGGTCGTGCGCATCGATCATGTGAAGGACGCGATGGAGAGCGAAACGCCCATTCTCGCCGGCGATGCAGTCATCGCCCTTTCCATTCCGCCATGGGCCCGCTTCGGATTCCCCGAAGGCAAGGCCGCATCGGGCGGTAACGGCTGATGCCGGATCACAGCGGCGCTCCGCCCCGTGCATGGCAAAGGATGATTTCGGGGCGCCGCCTCGATCTCCTCGATCCCTCGCCGCTCGATATCGAGATCGGCGACATCGCGCACGGACTTGCGCGCGTGGCGCGCTGGAATGGCCAGACCGAGGGCGATCACGCCTTCTCGGTGGCGCAGCATTCGCTTCTGGTTGAGCACATCTTTTCCATAATCGCGCCGGATGCCTCGCTGGAATGGCGGCTGGTCGCTCTCCTTCACGACGCGCCGGAATATGTCATCGGCGACATGATTTCGCCCTTCAAGGCTGTGGTCGGCGGCGCATACAGGCTTGTCGAGGAGCGACTGCAACGCGCAATCCATCTTCGTTTCGCATTGCCGCTGGAGGTGCCCGGCACGTTCCACAAGGCGATCAAGCGCGCCGACCAGATCGCCGCCTATTTCGAGGCGACTAAACTCGCCGGCTTTTCGGTTGAGGAAGCGCACCGGTTCTTCGGGCGCCCTCATTCGGTTTCCCCCGACATGCTCGATCTTGCCTGCCGCCCCGCGGCGGAGGTGGAGAAGGCGTTCCTCGAGCAATTCGCGGAGATCGAAGGAAAACGGCAAATCCCCTGAAACGTCAGGCAAGAACGCGTCGGAGAAGGCCGATCTGGGCGCTGACCATGCGCGGACGCGCCGTGCCGTCCATTTCTTCCCAATGGGCCACGCTCCAGCGGTCGAGCGCCTCCAGCAAGCCCATCGTACAATCGACGAGAAGCGAGGCCGGCAAATCCGTTCTCACGATGCCGAGTTCCTGCCCGCGCGCGAGCGCCGCCCCGATCCAGAGCCGCCCCTCCTCGAACAGCCTGTTCGTGGACGACGTTTCCTTTGGATCGTTGCGCAGCCGATAGAACATGCGGCCAAGCCTGACGAAGGCGACATCGCGCCCCATCACTTCGGCCGCCTGCCGGCATAGATCCTCGATGTTCTTCCAGAACGTTTCGGCTGTCAGGCTGGCGAGATCGATCCCGCCGACCTCCTTGAAGAGATCGGCGAAGGCGCGCTCCAGGAGCGTGTTGAAGAGGTCGGCCTTGTCGTCGAAATAATAATAGAACGAACTCTTGCCCATGCCCGACCGCGCGATGATGCGGTTCAGGGAAGCGGCATCATAGCCCCTTTCTCCGAACTCCTCCGCGGCGATCTCGAAGAGGCGCTTCTGGCGCTCAGGGTCAAGATTGTCGAAGCGGCGGCGAGTCATGGCTTGACCCTTAGCAGAATGCAGCGCTATAAACCAGTGTGTGTACTGATGGTACATACTTATGGTTCACAAAGCCTGTTGCGGAAAGCATGCCGCCCCGGCGCATGAGAAAATGAGGTAAAGACATGAAGATCGCCATCAACGGCGCCGGCGTTGCCGGCCCGGCGCTCGCCTACTGGCTCCATCGCAACGGTCATGAACCGACATTGATCGAAAAGGCGCCGGCCCTCCGGACAGGCGGATATGTGATCGATTTCTGGGGCGTCGGCTATACGGTCGCCGAAAGGATGGGCTTGCTGCCGGAAGTCCTGAAAGCCGGTTATTCGTTCCACGAACTGCGCTTTGTCGACGATCGGGGGCAGAGGGAAGGCGGCTTTTCCGTCGATGTTTTCCAGAAAACGACGCAAGGGCGGCTGACCAGCGTGCCGCGCGGCGATCTGGCCTCTATCATCTACAAATCCGTGGAGAGCAAGGTCGAGACCCTGTTCGGCAACAGCATCCGCGCCATCGACGAGCATGACGACGGCGTGGACGTGACATTCGATGACGGGTCCAGCCGCGCATTCGACCTGGTCGTCGGCGCCGACGGGCTGCACTCACGCGTGCGCAAGCTGGTCTTCGGACCCGAGGCAGAATTTGCCAACGACCTCGGCTATCGCGTCGCGACCTTCATGATCGACGGTTACAGGCCGCGCGACGAAGGTTTCTATGTCATCCACGGAGCCCCCGGACGGCAATGTGCGCGACTTGCCCTCAGGAACGGCCGCACGGCGTTCCTCCTCGTTTTCAGCGCCGACCTCGTGCAGGGCCCCGAACCGGCGAGCGTAGCGGAAACGCGAACGCTCCTCAGAACCGTATATGGCGACATGGGATGGGAATGCCCGCAGATCCTCGACGCCATATGGGATGTGAATGACATCTATTTCGATAGGGTTAGCCAGATCAGGATGCCGGCCTGGTCAAAAGGCCGGACGATCCTCATCGGCGACGCGGCCGCGGCGGTCTCGCTCCTCGCCGGAGAAGGTACATGCCTCGCGCTGGCCGAAGCCTACGTTCTGGCAGGAGAACTGGAGCGCGCCGAAGGCAATTATCTCCAGGCATTCCAGGCTTACGAGCGGTCACTGCGGCCCTTCCTCAAAGGCAAGCAGAAGGCGGCGCAGGGCTTCGCCTCTTCCGTTGTGCCCGAAACCCGGTTCGGCATGTGGGTTCGCAACCAGGCCACCAGGCTGATGCGGCTGCCGAAAATGACCGAAATGCTGATGGGCGGGACCATGCGGGACGATTTCGACCTGCCGGATTACGGCAATGGCGCGGAATCTACCGTCCCTGCCGTTCCAGCCGGTCGATGAACCATTGCGTCAGGCGGGTCCAGACCTGATCCTTCTCGCCGGAATCCTCGCAGCCATGATCAAGGTTCGGGTTGTCGTTGACCTCGATGACATAAACGCCTTCCGACGTTTCCTTGATATCGACGCCATAAAGACCATCGCCGATGCAGCGCGCCGCTCTGACCGCTATATCCACGACCTCAGCGGGCGTATCCTTGAGCGTGAAGGAGCGGAAGCCACCCTCGTCCGGCTTGCCCTGCCGGTCATGGTTGACGATCTGCCAGTGCTTCTTCGCCATCAGGTACTGGACCGCGAAAAGCGGCTCGCCCCCCAACACGCCAATGCGCCAGTCATATTCGGTCGGCAGATATTTCTGCGCGATGAGCAGGTCTGAATCCTCCAGCCACTGCTCGGCGAGCTTTTTCAATTCCTCGAAAGTCGCCGCCTTCTTGACGCCGCGCGAAAAGGCGCTGTCGGGAATCTTCAGGACGATCGGAAAGCCGAGCGTCTCGGCGGCGACCGCGCAATCTCCCGCCCCGGCTATCATCACGGTCGGCGGAACGGGCACCTTGTTATAGGCCATCAACTCGTTGAGATAGACCTTGTTGGTGCAGCGGATCATCGAAAGCGGATCGTCGATGACCGGCATGCCTTCCTGCTGGGCGCGCCTGGCGAAGCGGTAGGTTTGATTGGAGATCGACGTCGTCTCGCGGATAAAGAGCGCGTCATAATTGGCGAGCTTCGGCAGATCCTTCCTGGTGATCGGCTCGACTTCGACACCCATCTTCTCGGCGATGCGCGACCAGTATTTCAGTGAGGATATGCGGGAGGGAGGAAGCTCTTCATGCGGATTGACGAGCGTCGCGAAGGTATAGCGGGATTGGCTTTTCGCCTTCTTGTCGCGCCATTCCCGGCTCGTATAGGTGTCGAGATCCGTGAGAAAACGCGCTTTCTCCCCGGGCGACATGCGCGCAAGCGGCAAGAAGGCGATCCGGCGGATCGAGGCCCATTCGCCGTCGCGAATCGCAACTTCCAGCGCCGGGGCGCGAAACCAGTCGAAGAGAAGGCGCGCGAAGCGGTCCCAGGCTTTCGCCGGACCGTTGCCGAAAAAGATGCTGACGGTCTCGGGAAATGCTCCGCCCAGTTCCTTGCGGCATCTGTTCAATGCCTGCTCGAGTTCCGGCAGAGCGTTCTCGTAAAGCTTGCGTTCGGAAAGGTCTATCATCGTTTCGACGGAAGGAATGACCTTGTGACCGCGGGAACTCGCGAGCAGCGAGGCATAGTAGCCGCGGCTCTGATACGCATAGCTGCTCGAAAGGTTGATGACCTTCGGCCTCTGTCCCCTGAAGAGCGCCGGATGGGCGAGATAATCCCTGTTGGTGATGATCTTGTGGGGGGTCGCAAACTGATCGATATCGTTCTGCCTGCCTGTCAGAATGACCCAGCTCATCTTTCCTCTCGCTTCCCGAGAACGACTGCGGCGCGGAGCCCCTGCGTTCCAAACTGCGCCATGGACATGAAAATCGAATAGGGAACCGGAATGTTCGCGGCGTCGGCGGCCGTCTCGCCGCGTTCGTCCTCGACCCACGGATCGTGCAGCATGATGTGGTTGCCGTCGTCGCCGATCGCAAGCACCCAATGCGGCACCTTCTTGCCGAACATAAGGAACCCGCTGACAAGCACCACGACGAGCTTTCCTTGCGCCAGCGCGCCGCGCACGTCCTCAATGGTGAAGCCGCGATATTCGACCGGGATTCCATAGTGCTCCGCGCGATTGCGGAAATCGACCTGCGCCAGTTCCATGACGCGGCGTTTTTCTTCGCTCCGCACCGATTGCAGAAAGAGAGCGCCATAGAAGGAGACGAAGATCTCGGCATCCATGCCGTTCTCATATGCGGCCACGGCAAGGCCAAAAGGCTCGCAACCGCCCGGTCCCGACATCATGAAGATGGTCGTGGCCTCCCGCCACAGGCGCACTTCCATCACGGCATCCGGGATAAAGCCAGGATCGAAGGCGGCCTTCGCCATCAGAAGGCAGGCGGGACCGCAGGTGAAATCCTCTGTCTGTTCGTAATAAGGAACCTTCGTGGCGAAAGGAACGTCGCCACGCAGCATCTTCTGGTAGCGCAGCGCGGCTTCCCCGTCCTCATAATAGTCGGGCTCGCGGCCGATCTTATGATAGCCGCTTTTCTCATAGAGCGTGATGGCCGGGCAATTGTCCTCGCGCACCTCGAGCCGCAGGATCAGCCGGTCATTCTCGAAGGCGGCGCTTTCGGCGGCCTCCAGCAAGGCCTTGCCTATGCCGGAGCGCCCGGCCGCGGGGTCCACGGCGACCGAATAGAGGCGTGCGACGCCGCTGCCGCGACGAAAGAGCACCATGCAATAGCCGGCAATCGATCCATCCCGCTCGGCGACCAGCGTTTCGGTCGTCGGGCTCTCCACCGCCTGGCGGAATGAGCGGCGTGAGATACGGTCCGTTGCGAAAACCGCATTTTCGATGACGACCAGCCGGTCGATATCCGCGACCACGGCCGGGCGGATGGCGACGTTCATGCGGGAAACGGCAACCCCGAGCGAAGAAGGCACTGTATTCTCCCTGCGGCCGCCGAAGCCTTCTCCCGCGTCAGCCCTTCGGCGCTATCGCTCTCCAAATTGGGCCGAATTGTGACAAGTGGCAATGGCTTAGAAAAAGCAGATGCGAGGGTTTATTTGGCACAGTTCGGACGGCATTGTGGTGCCGGTTCCACATACCCTCGCGACGGCGTTTCGCTCCAATATGGATCCCGCGGTCGTCAGTCATACGGAAAGCCAAAGGGAGACGTCTTATGGACGCCACTGCCAGCAATCTGCTCACCACGGCACAGGTCGGCGCTCGCGAAGCAAGCGCCATCCTCGTGAACTATTCCCTCTCCGCGCTCGGCGCCATCATCATTCTCATCCTCGGCTACATCTTCGCCAGCCTTGTGGAGCGGTGGTGCTATGCGGGGCTCGGTCATGTACGCCATTTCGACCAGACGCTGCGCATCTTCCTGTCCAAGCTCCTGCGTTACACCATCCTGATCTTCGTCGGCGTCATCGTTCTCGCCCAGTTCGGGGTCCAGACGGCGAGCATCATCGCCACGTTGGGCGCGGCCGGCATCGCCATCGGGCTGGCGCTGCAGGGAACACTGCAGAACATCGCGGCGGGTATCATGCTTCTGGTGCTGAGGCCGTTTACCGTGGGAGAATCCATCTCCGTCGGAAGCATTTCAGGCACGATCCAGGAAATCGGCCTTTTCGCCACCGTGTTGCGAACCTCTGACGGCCTTTTTGTCATGGCGCCGAACAATCAGCTCTGGGGCTCCGCCGTCACGAATTATTCGCGCAACAGGACAAGGCTCAACGACCTCGCCGTCAATGTCGCCTATGACGACGACATCGACCTCGCACTCAAGCTGCTGATGGAACTCGCGGAGGACAAGCGCATCCTGAAGGATCCGGCGCCCACGGCATTCGTGTCGGAACTCCATGACAATGGCGCCGCGGTAACGCTCCGCTACTGGACGCAGGCTTCGGATTGGTGGCAGACCAAGCTCGATCTGACCAAGGAGGTCAGGGCTCGTTTCGAGGAAAAAGGGTTCACCGCTCCCTTGCCGCAGAGCAACATCCGGCTCGTCGAAAAGGCTCCGCTTTCGGCGCCATCCCGATCATAGTGCGCCGTGTGCAATGTCCATTCAGCTGCTTCCGCCCGTGACGGCGGCGTCGAGCTGCGTATAGGCGAGGTTCGCCAGGGTGAGCAGCGTGTTTTCCGGCACGTTTCCGGCAACGGCATAGCCGCAGCCATTGTCGAGCCAGTAGAATGCCCGCGCGCCATCTTCCTTCAGCAGCCGGAAGCTCGTTTCATGACTGCCCGGGTCGCGCACCACGTAAAGGGAAATGCGCACGCCTGCATGGTCCTGATACATGAACTGGGCGGCCGCCTTGTGTGCGGAAGGCAGCAACCGTCCACCCACCAGCTTGAATCCCACGCCGGAGAAATCGGGCGCGACCAGATGGATGCCGACCCGCTTGGAAAGCCAGCCGACAAGGTGGTCCTTCTGGTCGGCGCCGACTTCCACCACATGGCGCGTCTCCGAGGCATAGAGGACATGGGCGGCGATCGCCTTGTCGGCAACATTCTCTCCCGACAGCGGCGTCCCCCAATTCATGCGGCCGAGAATGAAACCGCCAAGGCCGCCCACGAGGAGGATCGCCGCCGCGGCAAACGAGCGCCAGAACAGGCGCGGCGGCCCCTTTATCGCCTCTTCCGGTATCAAGGGCATGCCGGAAAGGCGAGGCGGAACCGGTTCTTCCAGTATGCCCGCCAAAGTCTCGCGAAGCCGGTCCCTGTCGGTCGCGAAGCGATGACTTCTGGCCTGCATATCGGGATGGGCGTCAAGCCAGCGCTCGAAGGCGGGGCGTTCCTCGACGGGCATTTCACCGTCGAGGGCCAGATGGATATCGTTTTCGGAGAATTCGCGGTTCGTCATTTCTCGACGACCCTTATCGTGCGCCGCCTGGCGGCGTCGTCCAGCGAGGCGCGCAATTCCTCTCGCGCCCTCGCGATCCTCGACATCACCGTTCCTGTCGGAATCCCCAGAACCACGGCGGCTTCGGCATAGGTCAGGCCCTCCACCGCGACAAGCAGCAGCGCCTCGCGCCGTTCCGGGACAATCGCCTGCAATGCCTCGAACACCTCGCGCGAGACAACACTCTCGAACTGTGTCGGCGGAGAAACGATGCTATCGGCCACGTCCTGCGAAAGAGGAAGCACCTCCTGGCGACGCACGACGCGGCGCTTCTGGTCAATGAAAAGATTGTGCATGATGGTGAAAAGCCAACGCTGCGGGCTGTCGCCGCTCCGCCAATTGTCCAGGCGGGAGAGCGCACGCTCGAGACTGTCCTGGACCAGATCGTCGGCCGCCTCGCGATCGCGCAACAGCGCGCGAGCGTAGCGCCTCAGACGCGGAATTTCAGCGAGAATGGCACGTCTTTTATCGTCCATATCCGACCTGAACCCATGCTCCACCGCACGGATCGCCAGCGAGTCGGAATTCAACTGCGGATGAAGACCTGTTGCAAGCTCTGTTCTTCGCTTCATCGTTCGTCGCTATTCATTGCGCTATGAACAGCAAACGTTCCGGACGGCGAAAAATTTCCGAACGCCTGCCGGCTTTCAATCAACGCGTGAGCAGAGTCGAGGCCGGAAATATTGAACAGGTCTCCGTGCCGAGCGCGAGCAGCTTTCCCTCCACATCCCTCAAACTCGCCTCGGAGACGGCAAGCGTCTTGCCGCGATGCAGCACCCTCCCCTCGCAGACGACTTCGCCGGTGCGCGGCGTGACAGGGCGGATGAAGTTTACCTTGAATTCCGCCGTCGTGTAGGCCTCCCCTGCTTCAAGAAGCGTATGCACCGCGCAGCCCAGCGCCGAATCGAGCAGCGTCGCCGCCCAGCCGCCATGCACGATGCCAAGCGGATTGAGATGCGCCTCCTGCGGCAATCCCCGGAACACGGCTTTTCCGGCAGCAACGTCGACCAGCGCGAAATTCAGCGTTGCGGCGATATTGGGCGATGGATAATTGCCCTTGATAACGCCTTGCAGAAGCTCGAGGCCGGGACGGCTGACCAGATCATCGAGCGGAATGACGCCGAGCCTGGCAACGTGGCCCGGAAAAAGTTCGACCTCGCTCATGCGGCGCTTTCTCCCGATGAGTTTAATCTCCTGAGCGCGGCAAGAAAGCCGGCGCGCGCCTCCGGCTCCGTCATTCCGCGCGGCTCGTAAACATGGCGCGACAGGAAAAAACCCGTCAGGCGGAATGCGTCTTCAATCTCCGCGCCGGTCCCGCGCAGTTCCGATCCCTGTTTCAGGAAAGAGGGAAGCAGGAGCAGTCGGTCGCGCCATGCCGCGCCGGCGCCGCGCGAGACGGCACGCCCCGATTTCGGCGAAACATAGGCGAGATCTTCCTTGGCGCCGGTCGCGGCGCATCGGCTGAGGTCGAGCCCGAAGCCCAGTTCGTCGAGCAGCATCAACTCGAAACGAACAAGAAGTTCGCCTGCCGCGGCGGCATCGTCGAGATGGCCGAGGACGATTTCGATTGCTTCATAAAGCCGGGCATGGGGATCGCGTTCGGGCAGCAGGCGAAGATGCGCGGCAAGTGTTTGCAGGCCGAATACCGCGCAGGCGCTGTCGAAAAGCCTTGCCGCGTTGAGGTCCAGCGCTTCTGCCTGGAAGATGCCGAGATGTTCGTCGAGCCTCGCGCGCCACAAAAGCTCCACCCGGTTGCCGGGCTGCAGGAGCGGCTGCATCCGCCGCGAACGACCGCCCCTGACGAGGCCGAGATGCCGGCCATGGGCGCGCGTCATCACCTCCAGTATGGCGCTTGTTTCGCCATGCCGGCGAGTGCCGAGAATGATACCCTCGTCGCGCCATTCCATGCGACAGCAATCGCACCGCTTAGCTGGGAAATTCAAGCCCCATTTCGCGATAACGCTCGGGGTCGTCGCCCCAGTTTTCCCTCACCTTCACGAACAGGAAGAGATGGACGGGCTGTTCCAAAATTTCGGCGATCTCCAGTCGCGCCGCCTGGCCGATCGCCCTGATCGTCTCGCCCTTCTTGCCCAGCACGATCTTCTTCTGGCTTTCGCGCTCGACATAGATGACCTGCTCGATCCTGACGGAGCCGTTCTTCTTCTCCTCCCATTTTTCCGTTTCGACGTGGGAGGAATAGGGCAATTCCTGATGCAGGCGCAGATAAAGCTTCTCGCGCGTGATCTCGGCGGCAAGCTGGCGCATTGGCAGGTCCGAAATCTGGTCCTCCGGATAATACCAGGGGCCTTCCGGGAGCCTCTTCGCGACCGCCGCGAGGAGGTCGTCGCAGCCGGAGCCGTTCAAGGCTGAAATCATGAAGGTTTCCTCGAAAGCAGCCTTGGAATTGGCCGAAGCCGAAAGTTCGAGGAGTCTTTCCGGGCGGATGCGGTCGATCTTGTTCAGGATCAGCATCTTCGGCTGCCTGACATCGGCAAGGGCCGCCAGCATGATTTCGGCTTCGTCGGTGATGCCGCGTTCCGCATCGATCAGCACGAGCACCAGGTCGGCGTCCTTGGCGCCGCCCCAGGCAGTCGTCACCATGGCGCGGTCGAGCCTGCGGCGCGGCCGGAAGATGCCGGGCGTATCGACGAAAACGATCTGTGCGTTCCCACAGGTTGCGACGCCGCGCACGATCGCACGTGTCGTCTGCACCTTATGCGTTACGATCGAGACTTTTGCCCCGACAAGCCTGTTAAGCAGAGTGGACTTGCCGGCATTGGGCGCGCCGATCAAGGCGACGAAGCCGGAGCGGGTCGGCGGGTCTCCTATATTCGGATCGGTTTCGCTCATGCCGCTTCTCCCGTGTCGTTCCAGACGCCCTCACGGCGCAGGATCATCGACGCGGCGGCCTGTTCCGCCTCGCGCTTGGAGCGGCCCTTCCCCTCGCCCGATTGGTAGCCCTCGATCATGACGCTGACGGTAAATACCGGATCGTGATCGGGGCCTTCGCGGCTCTCGATGCGGTAGAGCGGTGGCGATCCCGACTTCTGATGCGCCCATTCCTGCAGCTCGGTCTTGGCATCCCTCCGAGCGGCGCCGGCTTCACGAGAGCGTGGCTCCCAATATTCCAGGATGAATCGCCGCGCCGTGTCGAGCCCGCCATCGAGATAAAGCGCGGCAATCAGCGATTCCATGACATCGGCTCGCAAATTGACCCGCTTGCGCCCTTTCGGCGACCTTATGTCGGTCCCGGCCTGTATGAGATCGCTCAAGCCGATCTCCTCGGCGAGATCCGCAAGCGTTTCCGCGTTGACCAGCGCGTTGAGGCGAACGGACAATTCACCTTCCGTCGCGGTGGAATAGGAACTGAAAAGCATTTCGGCGATAACCAG
>DASZUG010000057.1:0-169493 GCA_035547755.1 Rhizobiaceae bacterium | reverse complement strand
GTAGGAGTTTGGGCCGTGTCTCAGTCCCAATGTGGCTGATCATCCTCTCAGACCAGCTATGGATCGTCGCCTTGGTAGGCCATTACCCCACCAACTAGCTAATCCAACGCGGGCTCATCCAACTCCGATAAATCTTTCTCCTCTCGGACGTATACGGTATTAATTCCAGTTTCCCGGAGCTATTCCGTAGAGCTGGGTAGATTCCCACGCGTTACTCACCCGTCTGCCGCTCCCCTTGCGGGGCGCTCGACTTGCATGTGTTAAGCCTGCCGCCAGCGTTCGTTCTGAGCCAGGATCAAACTCTCAAGTTTAAGAGATTTTGATTTGGCTTTATCTGGTCACGCATCGAATTGACGAGAACATTCACACCTGAACGCTTTCGCGTTCTGGTAGGTATATTCTCACGAAACGTGATCCGCCAAAGTCTCTTGATGGAACCAGGATATCCCTCGCGGGATCAAGGTTCCGCGAGCACTCTGCCGCCCACGTTTCTCTTTCTTCCATATTCAATTGTCAAAGATCGGACAACGCAGACACGCTGTCATGGGCCGCTTCGCTTTTGGCTCGGGGCCCGATCGAGTGTCGCTCACGCGGCTCTCTTGATTTCGTCCAACTTTTGGCTGAACTCGGAAGCGAACTTCTTTGTCGCCAGCAGCGTCGCCGCCGTCGTTGGTGAGGCGTATATAGTCGGGAGCCCTCTTGGGTGTCAACAGCGTTTTGGAACTTTTTTGAATATTTTGCGACACCCGCTTGATGCCCCAACGGAACGCTGGAAAAGACGCTGACGCGATCCTTCCTCAGCCACGATCGGGGAAGCCAGGCTCACCCAGGGAGTCACATTGGAGCCCCAATCCGATCCTAACGGCAATTCCGCAAATCCACGCCCGTCGCGAGACGACAGCATGTGGAGAACCGGGCCACAGCTTCAATCGTGAACGCGTTTTGGCGCGGGTTTCGTTGACTTCAAAGAGCTCGGCGGGCAATTGTCTCGTCGATAAAACAGACAGAAGAACGCCGCGCTCGCGGCTCGGGGACAATCGCCTCAGGGATGCAAGACGTCGAACTCACCATTGCCGCCCTGGGCAACGAGCCGCCTTTGATCGGAGACGGCCGCGGCGGCCCTCCTGATCGGCGCGAGATTTCGGCGAGATGGCTTTCCGGCACTGTGCTGACGGGCCTGACGTCCAGTATATTGATGGGAGTGGCCCTCTTCGCGGCGCTCGACGGGCGCGAGCAACTCGCCACACCGCCAGAGATCGCGGAGATCGCCGAAATGGCGCATCAGGGCGACGCCGGCGAAGCGGCCAAGACCGATCGTGTTATCCCGCCCCGCATCATTGCCAAGGCGCGTGACAAGAGGCGGCTGGAGGTCTCGACAGTCACCAAGGTCGGCGACCGCGACGTCGTGCGCATGATGCCTTTTATCGAGATCAAGATGGCGCTCGGCGTCAATCATACGACGACGCGCCAATACCCTCCCTTCAATCCGCTGGAAATATTCGCCGAGAACGGCGCGGTGCATGAAACCAACACCGGTCAGATCTATGGCGCCAAAGTAGACAGCGAGGTGAGCCTGAAGACGGTCGACTTTCCTCTCGCCACGGCGAAATATGATGAGAAGAGCACTCTGAGCGCCGCGGAGGTCGAGAAGGTCGTGCGCGATACGGGCGCCCTCCTCACCGACGGTGACGTACAAGTCGCGGCGCTTCATTACGTCGATCCCCAGCGCTTCGGCGAATCGGTCGATTCTCCGACCTTCGCGGCATCGCTTGGCGTCCATATCGTCCCCGAAAACCTCTCGGTGACGCCGAAAGACAGCGACGAGGACGCCGCTTCCGGCTTTGCCGAAGAGATCATTCCTTTCACGAAAGAAGAGGATATCACCGAGGCTCTTGCCGATTCCGGCTATGTCGGTCCGGATGCGACCGGCATGGCCGAGGCGATCGCCAAGCTCCTCGACACGACGACGCTGAAGGCCGGAACGGTGCTTCGTGTGGGAGTGGAAACAGAAAAGGGCAAGAGCAGGATCGTGCGCGCAAGCGTCTACGACCACACCCGTCACCTGCTCACCATAGCCGTGGACGACCATCATCAGTTCGTTCCGGCGGAAGCGCCGGAGCCCAGTCCTGAAGTGGCATCCGCGTTCGACGATTCTCCGCCTCCAATGCCTGCCGGCCGCGGCGACCTGCCGAGCATTTATGACGGCATCTACAGGACGGCATTTTCCTATGGCATGTCGCCGGCGATGACCAGGCAACTTGTGAAAATCCTGGCGCCGGACGTCGACTATCAGTCGCGCCTCGCTCCTACCGATCATATGGAAGTGCTCTTTTCGCAGCCCGAAAGCGATGGTTCGGCCTCCGAGGCATCCGAACTTCTCTATGTCAGCGCGACTTTCGGCGACACCACCCATACTTTCTATCGATTCCAGACGAAGGACGGAAAGGTTCACTATTTCGACAAGGATGGCCGCAGTTCCAAGCAGTTCCTGTTCCGCAATCCGGTTCCGGGCGCGCGTCTGAGCCGCGGCTTCGGCATGGAACGCCACCCCATTCTCGGCATCATGAGAATGCATACCGGCGTAGATTGGGCCATATCGAGAGGGACTCCCATCCTCGCGGCCGGCGACGGCGTCGTCGAAAAGGCGGGGTGGGCGTCAGGTTACGGGCGTGAAACAGAGCTCAAGCACGGGAACGGTTATGAAACGGTCTACGCCCACCAAAGCGGCTTCGCCAAAGGTATCGAGCCGGGTGTCCATGTCCGCCAGGGCCAGGTGATCGGCTATGTCGGCTCGACCGGCCTGTCGACGGGCCCCCATGTGCATTTCGAAATCCGCATCAATCACCGGCCGGTCGATCCGCTCAGGGTCCGCCTCCCTGTCGAGGATATATTGAAGGGTCCTGATCTCGTCGCCTTCAAACGCGAACGTAACCGCATCGACGCCCTCCTCAAGGAAGAGGATAACAAGGCGCTGAAACTCGCCAGCCAATCCTGAAACCGCGTGCGATGGCGCGGGGGGCCGCGCTCGCGGCCGGCTCAGGATAGCGGCCCGTCTTTCTCCATTCGGCTCGCTTTCCAGGAGGGCTGGCTGAACCAGGCGATCAATGCCGCAAGCACGCATGCGGATGAAGCGACCATGGCGACGGCCGCGAAGGCGGAGTTCGTCGCAGCGATACGCACCGCTTCCGTCGCCACGTCCAGCGTTGCGTCGGGAGAGACCCCGAAGGACACGTTTGCGGCGGATGCCCCCATCAAACCTTCGAAGATCAGGCCGGCGACGGCGCCAAGAGCCGCGATCGCCATCAGGCCGGCCGCGCGAGCCACGGCATTGTTGACGCCCGAAGCAAGTCCCGTATCCGTATCGGGCACAGCACTCATGACCGCCGAGGAAAGCGGCGAGACCAGCAGCGCCATTCCGAGTCCAGCGAGCGTCATGAGCGGAAGCGTCACCGACCACAACCGCATCAACGGCATCGTCAGTGCAAGGCCGGTATAGGCGAAGGCGACGAGAAGCGCGCCGGCCGTCAGGAACAGGCGAGGTCCGATCCTGTCGGCCGCCCTTCCTGTAAGGCGCGAAAGGGCGGCAATAGAGATGGAGACTGGCAGGAAGAGAAGGCTTGCCTTCCATTCCGGGGTTCGCCATCCGCTCACCACCGTCATCGGCAGGAAAAACAGGACGGCATTGAAGCCGAAGAACAGCACCAGCGTGTAGAGATTGGCGCCGCTGAACGGGCGGGAACGAAAAAGCGCGAGCTTGACCATGGGGGAACGCGCGAAACGCTCCCACAAGATGAAGGCCGCGAATGCCGCCGCGCCGATAAGGAGCCAGAGAAGCGGCGGCAATTGCCGCTGGCCTCCCGGCAAGCCGAAAGCCGTCAACCCCCAGGAGAACAGGCCGAGACCGAGCGTTGCGAGGATGGCGCCCGGTATATCGAGCCGGCGGCCCTGCGACGGCCGGTCGAGCGGCACCTTGAGAAAGAGCAGCGCCAGGACGATGAGCGCGGCCGGCACGTTAATGGCGAAGATCGTCCGCCACATCCATGCCGGGCCGAGCGAAAGCACGAGCCCGCCGAGGACAGGACCCATGGCGGTCGTCAGCGACGAGAAGGCAGCCCAGATCCCAATCGCCGCTCCCCGCTTATCGGCGGGATAGGCCTTGGCGATGATGGCGAGACTGCCCGGCACCATGAAGGCCGCGCCGATGCCCTGCAACGCCCGGATTGCAATCAGCGTCGAAATGTCGGGAGAAAGCGCGCAAAGCAGCGACGCGGCCATGAACAGGGCCACGCCGCCGGCGAATATGTTGCGCACGCCGAACACATCCCCCGATGCGCCGCCGATCAGCACCAGGGACGACAGAAAAAGCATATAGGCGTTAGTGATCCATTGCGCATCGATCAAGGAGCCGCCGATGTCCGCCCTGATGGCGGGCATGGCAAGCGCGACGACGGAGCCGTCGATGAAACCCATGCTGGAGGCGAGGATCGCCGCGACGAGCACAGCCGGCCGCCGCTCGACGGGGCAGAAACTCACTGGTGGAAGAGCGGCGATGGAATCCGGTTTCATGGCGCGATCGTATCGCCGCCATCCGGGCGGCCATGTCACGACATGTACATGAGAGGCAGGGAATGCGACATCCGCGGCATCGCATGTTCTCAGTTGATGAATTGCACCCAAACCCCAGGGCTGACCAGTTTCGCCAATTCCTCCGCATCCCAATTCGTCAGCCTCACGCAGCCATGCGAACTGGTCTTGCCGATCTTTGAGGGATCGGGCGTTCCATGGATGCCGTAGGTCGGCTTAGAGAGCGCGATCCAGACATCTCCAACAGGATTGTTGGGTCCAGGCGGGATGGTCAGGACGTGATCGTTGTGACCCTGTTTGAAATTGATCTTCGGATTGTAGGTATAAGTCGGGTTGAAGGCGACCCGCTCCACCTTGACGGTCCCCGAAGGTGAAGGCGTATCGGTCGACCCGATGGTGGCGGGATAAGCCGCGACGAGCTTGCCGTCGGCATCATAGGCAAAGACCTCCTCCTTGCCCTTATCGGCGACAATGCGGGCGACTTTCGTCGTCACGGGCTGGCCGACGGCCGCGACCTTGATCACCGTTCCCGGCCGGTTGAAATTCGCTCCCGGATTGAGCTGTTTCAGATAGTCCTCGTCCATATGGAAGCGCTCCGCCAGCATTTCCGTGACGGAGGAATAGCCCAACCGCTCGAGCTTCGCCTTCTTGCCGTAATCGGCCGGAATGGATGCTACATACGGACCGGCGGCATCCTGATTGGTGATGGTGTAGGTGGTGAAAGCCGGGCCGCCCGTCTTTTCCAGCGCAGCTTTCATTGCCTGCGGATCATCGATTTGCAGTGCTTTTCCTGTAATCTCCTTATAGGCGGCGAGCGCCTTTCTGACATTGTCGCCGAAATGGCCGTCTATGACGCCTGGCGACGCCCCGGCTCGGTCCAGCAGCACCTGCAACTGGGCGACGGCAGCGCTCGACACGATCGGTCCAAGTGCGGGTGCGCCTTCGACGAAGGGATTCCCATTGAGCTGCGGCGCCGTCATGGGCGGCGGCGTTACGCTCGAAGATGGAGGCGGCGGCGCGCCGAGACTGGCCTCCTTACCCTGCCCTGCAGGCGGTGGAAGCGGCGATTGTGTTATCGCCGGCTGCGCATTGTTCGGCTGGACATTGCCATCTTGGAAGGGGTTGTTTGCAGATCCCTGCTGTCCTCCCTCGTTCCAGGCAGGATTGCCGTTATCGGGAGAAACCTGATTGGCGGAATCAATGGCGCGTTGCTGTTCGCGTTCTCTTTGCCGGAAAGCCTGACCGCGTCTTTCGCGCATTCTCTGCTGACGTTCGTAACGGTAATAGCCATCGTCATCCTGCGTGGCATAGCCGTCATTATAGCCATCGTCATATCGATCCCGGCCGTAGTAGCTATCGTCCGGATAACGATCGCGCCAGCGCGGCGCGTAGCTGTCCTGCCTACGGCGGTCAGGAAGCACCGTCACGACCTGGCCTGTATCCGGGTCGACCAGGACGCGACGGCCATATTGGTCGTAATAGACTTCCAGTTCCCGGCTCTGCGCCAGTTGGATCTCGGCGAATGCAGCCTGCGATTGGGCCTCCGAGCCTCGTGCCTGATAGATAGCGGCAGCATCATGCGTCAGTGCCGCCTGGGCCGGTGCGGTGAACATGCCGGCTAAGCCCAGAAGGGAGGACAAGATGAATGCTTTGCCGATCATGCCCAAGGAACTCCCGAATGCCCCGGCGGTTGCCAACTGAAAAGTAAAAATCTCCGGAAGGGACATCTCGCAACATGAACCGGGCATGAAAATGACGGCGACGCCGCTTTCGCGTGAAAGGACGATCGCTCCGCTCCTATACGATCGATTCCGGAATCGTCAGGCCGTATCGAGACGAAGCTCTTGACGGATTTTCCTTGAAAGCTTCAGCGCGACAAGCCTGTGGCTCTCGCGCAGATAGACCTTGAGTGCGTCGCTATCCAAACTTTCATCGCCGGTGCGCTGGATCCATTTCATGCCGCGCGATGCGAGGTAAGGCGCCGGGCGGCAGCCCGGCTGCTCCTTCAATATGTCATAGGCGACATCGGAACATTTGAAGGTGACGCCGAGGCGCTTCCCGTCCCAGCCGGCAATCGCGAACACTTTTCCGCCGACTTTCCAGACATGGGAACCGCCCCATTGCACCACATGGGTCGCAGCCGGAAGCGAGGCACAGAAGCCGTTATACCCGTCCAACGTCATCCGCGCCCCTCTTTGATCGGCTCAGGCGGCCTTTTCGGTTTCGGCTTCTTCCGCTTTCGCCGCGCCGGCTCTGTTACGGAAGTTGAGCCGGTCCGAACCGGCGGTGATCACCTCGGTCGATCCGTCCTTGATCTCGCCCAGAAGGATCTTTTCCGCCAGCGGATCCTGCAATTCCTTCTGCATGACGCGCTTCAAGGGCCGCGCGCCATAGGCCGGATCATAGCCCTTGTCGGCCAGCCAGTTGATCGCGCTCTCGTCCAGATCGAGCGTGATCTTGCGGTCTGAAAGAAGCTTCTCCAGCCGCTTCAGCTGGATTTCGACGATCTGGCCCATATCCTTCCGCCGCAGCCGATGGAACAGGATCACCTCGTCCACTCGATTCAGGAATTCCGGCCGGAAAGACGCGCGGACCACCGCCATCACCTCGTCGCGAACCTTGTCGACATCGTCGTTCTCGCCGAGATTGACGAGATATTCGGCGCCGAGATTCGACGTCATGATGATGAGCGTGTTGCGGAAGTCGACCGTGCGGCCCTGCCCGTCCGTCAAGCGGCCGTCATCGAGCACCTGCAGGAGCACGTTGAAGACATCAGGGTGCGCTTTTTCGATCTCGTCGAAGAGGATGACCTGGTAAGGCCTGCGGCGGACGGCTTCGGTCAGCGCGCCGCCTTCCTCATAACCGACATAGCCGGGCGGCGCGCCGATCAATCGCGCGACCGAGTGCTTTTCCATATATTCGGACATGTCGAGCCGCACCATTGCCGTCTCGTCGTCGAAGAGGTAGGCGGCGAGCGCCTTGGTGAGTTCCGTCTTGCCGACGCCCGTCGGACCAAGGAACATGAACGAACCGATCGGCCGGTTCGGGTCCTGTAAGCCCGCACGGGCGCGCCGGACCGCCTTCGACACTGCCTGCACCGCCTCGCCCTGGCCGACGACCCGCTTGGCGATCTCGTCCTCCATGCGAAGCAGCTTCTCGCGTTCGCCTTCCAGCATCTTGTCAACCGGTATGCCGGTCCAGCGCGACACGACATGCGCGATATGATCGGGCGTCACGGTTTCCTCGACCATCGAGCCTTTCTCGCCATCATGCGCTTCGGCTTCCTGGAGCTTCTTCTCGAGTTCCGGGATCTTGCCATAGGCAAGCTCGCCGGCACGCTGGAATTCGCCCTTGCGCTGGGCGATGGCGAGTTCGTTGCGTGCCGCGTCAAGTTCCTTCTTCAGATCGGCCGCCTCGCCGAGCTTGGCCTTCTCGGCCTGCCATTTGGCAGTCAGGGCTGACGATTCCTCTTCCAGCCCCGTCAATTCCTTGTCGAGCCTTTCGAGTCTGTCCTTCGAGGCCTCATCCTTCTCGACCTTAAGCGCCTCACGCTCGATCTTGAGCTGCATGATGCGCCGGTCGATCTCGTCCAGAGCCTCGGGCTTCGAATCGACCTGCATCCTCAGCCGCGACGCCGATTCGTCGACGAGATCGATCGCCTTGTCGGGCAGGAAGCGATCTGTGATGTAGCGGTTGGAGAGCGTCGCCGCGGAAACCAGCGCCGAATCGGAGATGCGCACCTTGTGATGCTGTTCGTACTTCTCCTTCAGGCCACGCAGGATCGAGATCGTGTCCTCGACCGTCGGTTCATCGACGAAGACAGGCTGGAAACGCCGCGCCAGCGCCGCGTCCTTCTCGATATATTTGCGGTACTCGTCGAGCGTCGTCGCGCCGACGCAATGCAGTTCGCCGCGCGCCAATGCCGGCTTCAACAGGTTCGACGCATCCATAGCGCCATCCGCCTTGCCGGCGCCGACCAGCGTGTGCATCTCATCGATGAAGAGGATGATCTCGCCATTGGCGGAGGTAACTTCGGAAAGAACGGCTTTCAGCCGCTCCTCGAACTCGCCGCGATATTTCGCGCCGGCGATAAGCGCGCCCATGTCAAGCGCCATCAGCCGTTTGTCCTTCAGCGATTCGGGCACGTCGCCATTGACGATTCTGAGCGCCAGGCCTTCGGCGATCGCGGTCTTGCCGACGCCCGGTTCGCCAATCAGGACGGGGTTGTTCTTGGTGCGCCGGGAAAGAACCTGGATCGTACGGCGAATCTCGTCGTCGCGGCCGATGACCGGGTCGAGCTTGCCAGCGCGCGCATCGGCCGTCAGGTCGCGTGCGTATTTCTTCAGCGCATCGTAGCCCTGCTCGGCCGAAGCCGTGTCGGCGGTGCGGCCCTTGCGGATATCATTGATCGCCTGGTTGAGCGCCTGCGGCGTCACGCCCGCTTTGGCGAGGATATCCGCTGTCTTGGCCGATTTCTCCATTGCCAGCGCCTGCAAAAGGCGTTCGACGGTGACAAAACTGTCCCCTGCCTTCTCCGCCAGTTCCTCGGCCGTGGTGAAAACCTTGGCAAGCGGTTGCGCCATATAGAGTTGGCCATTGCCGCCCTCGACCTGCGGCATCGCCTTCAAGGCGGCGTCGACGCCAAGTTTAACGTCGGCAGGGCGCCCACCCGCCCGCTCGATCAGGGAAGAGGCGAAGCCTTCCTTGTCATCGACGAGCGCCTTCAACAGGTGCTCGGGCGTGAATTGCTGGTGATTTCTGGAAAGTGCAAGCTGTTGCGCCGCCTGGATGAAACCCTGTAGGCGCTCGGAATATTTCTCTATATTCATGTCTGTCTCCATTCCCCTCGCCGGCCCGCTTCGCGGCACCGGTTCGGATTCAATGTGACGGACCCCCTCGCATGATCCAGGCCAAAGGCACCCGGATCGAGGCAGGTCCTTCCTTCGGCGATATGGGTATCTGCCTCATGGCTCTCAAGGTCAGGAGATGCATTGCACCATGAAAAAAGGCGACTGACAACGCAGCCGCCCTATCTATCTGGAAATCCGGGTAATTTCTATTCTGCCGCCATATCGCCGCTTTCAGCACCCTGCGGGATGGTCTCACTGTCCGATCCGCTTTCTGCCTCTGCGCCCTCGGCCTCTGCGCGCCGCGGACGGCGCGGCCTGCGGGGACGGCGTGCGGGAGATGCCGAAGCTTCGGCGTTTTCCGTCGTCTCTTCCGTCTTCTCGGCGCCGTTGCCATTCACATAATGGCCGTTCATCTGCTGCGCTGACTGCTCCGAGCCGGAGGAACTGGGCTGAGCCTGATGCATGGCAACCTCAGCCGGCACACCCTCAATCACGGGTTGGGGGCCGGAGCCGTCATTCGGATGCGGCCTGGACCGCCGCTCCGGCTGCGCCTCGGCGCTTTCGGCGGCGTTCTCGGTCTCTTCACGCTCCTCGTCGTTTTCGTCGTCGAAATTGTCGCGGTTATCGCGCATATGCTGGATCGGCATCTGAGCCTGCGCCGCAAGGATGATGCGGTTGTAATGTTCAGCGTGCTGCAGATAGTTTTCCGCCATCACGCGATCACCGGAACTTTGTGCATCGCGGGCAAGCGAAGCATATTTCTCGGCGATCTGCTGGGCGGAACCGCGAATCTTCACGTCAGGTCCGTTGCTCTCGTAATTGCGCGTAAGAGGGTTGGGCCCTTTGCGGTTGTTATTGTTGCGCCCACGCATGCGCCTGTTCTGCTGTCCTGGCCTCATTCCATTCTCTTTTTTGAGATATCGGCGGATTTTGAGAACGCGGATCCCTATTATCCGTCTCGCCTAGTGTTCCTGGCCATCAGCCGTGCCTCCGCACAGCCGCCACGTGCCAAATAAATTCGATATGTTCTGTCACCTGCCGGACATACCCCATACGAAGCTCGGGCGTTCCATACGCGTGACGGCAGCATGTTTCGATGGGAACCGAATTGCCAACAGCACTGCCTGCTTCGTCCTATCCGGTAGCCGGACCCTATCCACATTCGTCCGAATTGCCAAGCCCTTTTTCGCGGGCGCGAGAAAGCGCCTCTAATGGCTGAAAATCAAGGCCCGATGATGGCCGCCGAGATCTCTAGCCACCCGTTCCAATCGGAATCCTTCGCGGGCGAAAATAGCGGATACCTCGCCCTTCTGGTCATGGCCGATCTCCACCGCAACATAGCCATTTTGGCCCAAATGAGCGCCTGAGCAGGCGGCAATGGCCCTGTAGGCATCAAGCCCGTCCGCCCCGCCATCCAGCGCCCTTTGTGGATCGAAAAGCCTGACTTCGGGCGAAAGCGTCTTGATCACAGGGGATGCGATGTAAGGCGGATTGGAGAGGATGACATCGTATCGGCCTTCCACATTCCCCAACCAGTTCGATAGTCGTCCTTCGAACCGTTCGCCTACACCGTTCAGATTGGCATTCCCGACCGCAGTTGCAAGAGCCTCAGCCGAAATATCGGTTCCGACCGCCGTTATTTCCGGAATTTGGGACAGAAGCGCAAGCGCGACGGCGCCGGTTCCGGTACCGAGATCGAGAATACGCGCACGCCCGCTCCGTCCTACCTTTTCGCGGAGATACGGCAGAACGAGTTCCACCAGCGTTTCGGTATCGGGTCGTGGCTCGAGCGTCTCCGGCGAAAGCTTCAATCGCAGGCCGAAAAATTCCCGCCAGCCGACGATCCGATGGACGGGTTCGCCAGCAAGCCGGCGGGCGACCGCATCGCGTATCTCGTCCTCGGCGTCAGCCGCCACAGGCGTTTCCGGCGCGCGGATCGCATCGATCCTTTCGGTCCCCGTGAAATGCTCGACGAGCAGCCGAGCATCGAGGGCCGCATCTTCGATACCCGCATCGTGCAAGCGGGCGCGGGCATGACGATGCAGGGCCGCGAGCGTGGTCATGACGACGCTCTTTTGCGCAGGAACACGGCGGGACAAGATCATCCCCCCGAAACTTCCGCCATCAGCTTCGACTGGTGGTCGGCCGTGAGCGCATCGACGATCTCGTCGAGTTCTCCCTCCATCACCCGGTCGAGCTTGTAAAGGGTGAGATTGATCCGGTGATCGGTAAGGCGCCCCTGCGGGAAATTATAGGTACGGATGCGCTCGGAACGGTCGCCGGAGCCGACCTGGACGCGGCGCGCTTCGGAACGCTCCTCGGCGGCCTTCGTCCGCTCCATGTCGAAGAGCCTCGCCCGCAGGATCTGCATGGCGCGGGCACGGTTCTGATGCTGCGATTTTTCCGCTTGCACCACCACGATGCCGCTCGGGATGTGTGTGATCCGGACAGCCGAATCGGTGGTGTTGACATGCTGGCCGCCGGCGCCCGACGCCCGCATCGTGTCGATGCGGATATCCTCCGGCTTGATGGCGATATCGACCTCCTCCGCCTCAGGCAGCACGGCGACGGTCGCGGCGGAGGTGTGGATGCGTCCTCCCGCTTCCGTCTCCGGCACGCGCTGGACCCGGTGCACGCCCGATTCGAATTTCAGCCTGGAGAAGACTCCCTTGCCGGCAACCGAGGCGATGATTTCCTTGTAGCCGCCGAGCTCGCCTTCGCTCGCCGAGACGACTTCCACCTTCCAGCCATGCCCGGCGGCATAACGCTCATACATGCGGAAGAGATCGCCTGCGAAGAGAGCGGCCTCGTCGCCGCCGGTCCCCGCGCGTATTTCGAGGATAGCGCTTTTCTGATCGGCCGCATCCTTTGGCAGAAGAAGAATCCGGATGTCGCCTTTCAGCCCATCGATCTTCTCCTCGACGGCCGGCATTTCAGCCTCCGCAAGATCGCGCATCTCGGCATCCGACCCCTTGTCGTCGCGCATCGCTTGCAGATCTGCAAATTCGCGCTCAGCAGCGCGCAACGCCTTGATCTTCGCCGCCATCTCCTGGATTTCGGCATATTCAGAGGCGAGTTTCACGTAGGTTTCCGAATCCGGGCCGGCCGCCATCTGCGCTTCGATCAGGTCGAAGCGCTTCAGCACCTGGTCCATCCGGTCTGCGGGCAGTTCGATCATCGGATCTTTTCGGAATTGGCGGGCGCGAATCGCCGCGCCCTGTGGTCACAACGGAATATCGTGTTTCTCGGCGAAAGCCTTCAAGGCACCGCGGACATCCGCTCGGCTATCGTGCTTTGCGAGCATTTCGTCAAGCATGTCGCGAAGGGCAGCGAGCGGCAGTTCCGCCAGCATCGCCTTGACCGGGCCGATCGCCGCGGCCGACATGGAGATCGAGCGGTAGCCGATGCCGACCAGCGCCAGCGCCGAAATGGTGCGCCCGGCGAGTTCGCCGCAAAGCGTCACGGGCGTCCCCGCCTTTTCACCTGCCTGGGCAACCTGTCTGAGCGCCCTCAGGAATGGGACGGAAAGCGGGTCGAACCTGTCCGCCAGCTGCGCATTGCCACGATCCACCGCCATGACGAACTGGAAAAGATCGTTCGAACCGACGGAAACGAAATCCACGGCGGCCATCAACTCGTCCAGTTGCCACAAGAGCGACGGCACTTCGACCATGGCCCCAAGTTTGAGGCTGGTCGGCAGATGATGCGCGAAGCGCGACAGATGACGGACCTCGCGGTCGATGATCTCGCGCGCCTGCTTGATTTCGCCGATCTCCGTCACCATCGGCAGCATGACGCGCAATTCGCGGCCGCCTGCTGCCCTCAAAAGCGCGCGGACCTGCGTCCGGAGCAGCGCCGGGCGGTCAAGCGTCAGTCTTATGGCGCGCCATCCGAGCGCCGGATTCTCCTCCTGCTGCACCGCACCCTGGAAATAGGGAAGCACCTTGTCGCCGCCGATATCAATTGTGCGGAACGTTACCGGCTTGCCTCCCGCAGCGTCGAGCACATCGCGATAAAGACGCTCCTGCGCCTCGGCGCGCGGGAAGGTCGCCGCCACCATGAATTGCAATTCGGTGCGGAAAAGCCCGATTCCGGCTGCCCCGGAATCCGCGAGTTGCGGCAGATCGACGGCGAGACCGGCATTCATCATCAGGTCGACCTTGACGCCATCCTTGGTGACGGAAGGCTTGGAGCGCAATTCTCGATAGAGCTCCTGCCGACGCGCCCGGAAGCGGACCTTTTCCGCATAGGCCGCCTCGAGATCGGATTGCGGCCTCAAGTGAATGCGTCCATCGTCACCGTCGATGATGACAGGATCGCCGTTTTCGGCAAGCGAGACCGCCCCCTTCACCTGGCCGACGACCGGGATACCGAGAGCGCGCGCCACGATGACGATATGGCTGGTCGCGGCGCCGTCTTCGAGCACGAGGCCGCGCAGCCTCTCGCGCGGATAGTCGAGAAGTTCCGCCGCACCCATCGACCGTGCGAGCACGATCGCGTCGCGCGGCAGGGATTCGGCCAGCGCTTCCGGTCCGCGCCCCATCAACTGACGCAACAGCCTGTTGGCGAGGTCGTCGAAATCGCTCATCCGCTCGCGCATGTAGGGATCGGTCATGTGCATCATGCGTGCCCGCATGTCGCTCTGGACTTTCTCGACGGCGGCCTCGGCGGTCAGGCCGTTGCGGACAGCCTCCTCGATCCGGCGCACCCAACCCTGGTCATGGGCGAACATACGGAACGCTTCGAGCACGGCGCGATGCTCGCCTTCGAAGGCCACTTCCCGCCGCGATAGCATGTCGTCGATCGACAGTCTGAGCGAGCCGAGCGCCGTATTGAGACGCCTGATCTCTTCCTCGCTGTCCTCGTTGAAGAGATTGGTGACGACGATACGCGGCTCATGCAGCACCACATGGCCGAGACCGATTCCCTCATTGAAGGCCTGGCCGTCGAATCGCGCCGGGCGGCGCAGATCGAGTTCTATGCCGGGCCTGGAAAGTCGCGAAAGATCGCCCGTCGCGATCATTTCGGCGATCACCATCGCCGTCGTTTCCAGCGCCTCGACCTCGTCTTCGCGATAGATGCGCTTGGTCTTGTTCTGCACCGTCAGTACACCGAGCGTCAGCCCCGCGCGCAGCACTGGAACGCCGAGGAAGGAATGATAGATCTCTTCCCCCGTCTCGGGCAGATACGCAAAAGCGGGGTGCTTCTGCGCGTCGGAGAGATTGAGGGCGCGCGCGCTCGCCGCGATCGTGCCGACAAGGCCCTCTCCGAGCTTCAATTGAGCAAGGTGGACGGAGCCGGGGTTCAGGCCTTCGGTGGCGTAAAGTTCGAGCACCGAATCCGAGCGTAGCACATAAAGCGAGCAGACCTCCGCCACCATGTTAGAGGCGATTTCCTTGACGATGCGGTCAAGGCGCGCCTGCGGATCGAGCGGCTCCGCCATGATTTCACGGAGCCGTCTCAAGAGCACGCGCGGACCGGCGGCCATCTCTCGCATCGGCGGTTTCTCCAACGACTTTTGCCGGCATCTGCCGCTTTCGGCAGGTGCCGTCGGAATCGCAGTGACGATCTGCAGTCTAATGCTTATCCAGACCGTAGACGGAATGCAAAGTGCGAACCGCGAGTTCGGTATAGGGACCATCGATCAGGATGGAGATCTTGATCTCCGAAGTCGTGATCGCTCGGATGTTGATTCCCTTTTCCGCCAAGGCCTTGAAGGCCGTCGCGGCGACACCGGCATGACTTCTCATGCCGATGCCGATGACTGAAATTTTCGACATGCCGTCATCATGCTGGAGCGTGTCGAAGCCCATCGCCGCCTTGGTCTTTTCCAGGACCGAAAGCGCCTTGGCGACGTCACCATTGGGAACGGTGAAAGTCATGTCGGTCGATTTGCCGTCCTCGGAGATGTTCTGGACGATCATATCGACATTGATGTTGGCTTCGGCGAGCGGGCCGAAAATCCCGGCGGCTACGCCGGGGCGATCCGCGACGCGGCGCAGCGAGATTTGCGCCTCGTCCTTGGCATAGGCGATACCGGTAACGACCTGCTGTTCCACGATTTCATCCTCATCGCAAATGAGTGTGCCCGGCGGGTTCACGAGATCGCCCATTCCGGGCGCGTCCGGATCCTCGAAGGAGGAGCGCACGAAGGTACGGACCTTGTGCACCATGGCGAGTTCGACGGAGCGTACCTGCAGGACCTTGGCGCCGAGCGAGGCCATTTCAAGCATTTCCTCGAAGGAAATTTTCGACAGGCGCCGTGCTTTCGGTTCGATGCGGGGATCAGTCGTGTAAACGCCGTCGACGTCTGTGTAGATATCGCAGCGGTCCGCCTTCACCGCCGCGGCAATCGCCACCGCGCTCGTATCGGAGCCGCCGCGTCCGAGCGTCGCGATGCGGTTGTCCGGGGCGATGCCCTGGAAGCCCGCGATGACGGCTACCTGCCCTTCCTCGAATCGCTTGACGAGAAACGAACCGTCAATATCGGTGATCCGTGCCGCGCCGTGGGCATTGTCCGTCCTGATCGGTATCTGCCAGCCCTGCCATGATCGGGCGTTGACGCCCATCGACTGGAGCGCGATAGCCAGAAGGCCCGACGTGACCTGCTCGCCGGAGGCGACGACGGCGTCATATTCGCGCGCATCGAAGAAGGGACTGTTGGCGCCCGTCGCCTTCGGCATGCCCTGAACCCAGCCGACCAGTTCGTTGGTCTTGCCCGACATGGCGGAGACGACGACGGCGACCTCATGGCCTGCATCGATCTCGCGTTTGACGTGACGCGCCACATTATAGATGCGGTCGAGATCGGCGACGGAGGTTCCGCCGAACTTCATCACGATGCGCGCCATGGCGGGAAAGCTGCTTCCTTGTCAGGCCCGGCAGGCCGGGCATTACGGTCATCATGCAAACGAAATCGCCCCGGCGGTAAGGGTCCGGCCGAGGCGGAATCGGCGTTCCTTAGACAAAACGGCACGTCGAGGCAAGCTGTAGCGTAAGACCTTTCAACGTATGCGCCGCTTGGCGAGTCTTCGCCAATGTTGGCTCGCCGGCGAATTCTCTGGAAACGCAAATTCAGGCATAATAGCGAAAATGCTGACATCGTTGCGCTCTGAGGGAGGCTGGCGGGAGAAGAAATGCGGCTGCTGTTGGTGGAAGACAACCAGGAACTGGCATCCTGGCTCGCCAGGACGCTCCGGCAAGCGCAGTACACCGTCGATGTCGTGCATGACGGCGAGGAGGCCGAACATGCTCTGGCCGTGGGCGAACACGCTCTTGTCATTCTCGACCTGTCGCTTCCGAAACGGAGCGGCCTTGACGTTCTCAGGGAGTTACGCGCCCGCGGCAACGCCGTGCCCGTCATCGTCCTGACCGCCAATGCGAGTCTGGACGGGCGGGTCCGCGGGCTGGACCAGGGAGCCGACGACTATCTCGCCAAGCCGTTCGAGATCGAGGAATTGGAGGCCCGCATCCGTGCTCATCTGCGCCGCGCCAGCAACCGCGCCGAGACCGTCATCGCCTGCGGCGATCTCGTCTTCGACACCAACACCCGCATGTTCACGCTTGCTGGCGAAACATTGGGGCTGACGCCGCGCGAGCATGCCGTTCTCGAACAGCTCGTACTGAAGGCAGGCCGTGCCGTCAGCAAGGGCGCCCTTTCCGGCGCGATCTATGATTTCGACACCGACGCCGACCCGAGCGCGATCGAAATCTATGTCCACCGCCTGCGCAAGAAGCTCGAAGGCTCGCGCGTCGAGATCGTCACGCTCCGCGGCCTCGGTTATCTCATCCGGCATGAAGCGTAGCCCCTTCCTTTCGGCCAGCCGCCCCGGAAGCGTCCGCCTCATCCCGGTGCGGAGCCTGCGTCTGCAACTCCTCGCATGGGTGGTCCTGCCCTTGGCGGGACTGCTCGCCGTCAATCTCTGGACGAGCCGCAACAGCGCCATCGCGACCGCCGATCTCGTGACGGACCGCATGCTGCTCGGCTCCGCCAAGGCGATTGCCGAACAGGTGTCGATGACGGACGGCGTTCTCGACGCGACGGTGCCCCCGGCGGCGATCGAATTGTTCGACACCGGCGACCGCGACAGCGTCTATTATCGCGTCGAGACGGCGGAAGGGCGCTTGCTGACCGGCTATCCCGACCTGCCGATTCCGCCGCCGAAATCGAGCCGCAGCATCGAAGCCGCCTATCGCGGCCAACTTTTGCGGCTGCGCGCCTACCGGCACCCGATCATCGGCGCGGGCGAGGATTCGCCCGTCCGCGTTACTGTCGGCATCACCCTTGCCGGCCATGACGCGATGGTGCGCCGCCTCTGGCTCAACGCCTTCCTGCAGCAACTCATGCTCGTGGTGATCGCCGGCGTTTTCGTTCTCCTCGGCCTTCGGCGCGGCCTGGCGCCGCTCCTGAAGCTGAGGGATGCGGTACGCTCGCGCAAAAAAACCGACTTGTCGCCCTTCTCGGTCCCCGAGGTGCAAAGCGAGATATTGCCGCTCGTCGACGCGCTGAACGCCTATATGGGACGTGTGCAGGCGCAGATGGCGGCGCAAAGGCGCTTCGTCGCCAACGCCGCGCATCAGTTACGGACGCCTCTCGCTCTCCTCTCAACGCAGGCGAGCTATGCCCTTCGCGAAAAGGGCTCCGAGGCACGCGAGGAGGCGCTTCTCGCGCTGCAGACAAGCACAAGACGCTTGGCGCGGCTTGCCGAACAGCTTCTGACGTTGTCGCGCGCCGAGCCGGGCAGCCGGCGTCCCCGCGCCGACCGCATCGATCTCATGGCGGAGGCGCGGCAGGTGCTGGAGGATCATGCCCCAATCGCCGTCAAGCATCGCATCGATCTTGGGCTTGACGGCAGCGGGACGGTGATCGTCGGCGGCGATGCCACCATGTTGCGCGAGATGATCGTCAATCTCGTGGACAACGCGCTCCGCTACACGCCGGAAGGCGGGAGCGTGACGGTCCGTGTCGCCGAGGAAGGCGGGATGGCGCTACTTTCCGTCTCCGATAACGGGCCGGGAATTCCAGCAGCGGAGCGGGAGCACGTCTTCGAGCGCTTCTATCGCATCGCAGGCTCGGAGGAACACGGCTCCGGCCTCGGCCTCGCCATTGTCCGAGAGGTCGCGGACAATACCCGCGGGCGCGTCACGCTTTCGGACACGCCCGGCGGAGGATTGACGGTCGAGGTCAGCCTGCCGCTCGCCCGCTCGTGAGCGAAGCGAGCGGCTTTCACACAATCAGGTTCCCTGGCCGCTGAACGGCGCCGGCCGCCATTTCAGAACCCGATTCTCGATCTGCGTGATGATGAATTCGATGACCAGCGCCATGACCGCGAGGATGATCATCGCGGCGAACACGCCATTGGCGTTGAACGCGCCTTGCGCCGTCGAGATCAGCAACCCCATGCCCTGCTTGGCGCCCAGGAACTCGCCAACCACCGCGCCGACCAGCGCGAAGCCGAAGCTGACATGCAGGCTCGCCAGGATCCAGCTCATCGCCGAGGGGATGATGACCGTGCGGGTGATCTGGAAAGGCGAGGCGCCGAGGATTTGCGCATTGGCGATCATGGCGCGGTCAGCCTCGCGCACGCCCTGGAAGGCATTGGCGAAGACGACGAAAAACACCATCACCACGGCAAGCGCCACTTTCGAGGCCATACCGAGACCGAGCGCGATGATGAAAACGGAGCCCAGCACGACGCGCGGCACCGAATTGGCGATCTTGATGTAGATCGAGAAAACGTCGGCGAGCAGCCGGTTCCGCCCGAGAATGATGCCGGCGATGATGCCGCCCACCGCGCCGATGAAGAAACCGATGAAGGTTTCCTCCAGCGTCACATAGATCTGCTGCCAGAGCGGCCCTTGCGACGTGCCTTCGGTGATCCATGTCCAGATCTGGTCGCCGATTCCCGAGGGGCTGGAGAAGAAAAACGCGTCGATCACCTTCGTATCCGTGCCGAGTTCCCATAATCCGAGGAAAACGACGAGCAGAAGAAGACGCAGCGTGATGATCAGCGCATAGCGCCGACGCGCGCGAACCTTGGCGCTCATTTCGGCGGAAGCAATCGCCGCGTCGCGCGACGGCCTGGAACTATCGGAAGGAGATAAAGCAGCCATCACATGCCTCCTCATTGACCCGTTTCGAGCGTGCGGCGCTGGCCGAGTTGAACTTCCTGGCGCAAATCGTCCCAGATCACCCGCGCGATCTCGACGAATTTCGTGTCGTAGCGGATGTCGGCCATGACGCGCGGGCGCGGCAGGTCGATCTGGTAGACGCTCTTGACGGTGCCGGGGCCGGCGGTCAGCACATAGACCTTGTCGGCAAGCGCGATCGCCTCTTCGAGATCGTGCGTGACGAAGACGACCGACGATTTGAGTTCCGACCAGAGCGTCAGCAATTCGTCCTGCATCAACGTACGCGTCTGGATGTCGAGCGCGCTGAACGGCTCGTCCATCAACAGGATTTTCGGCTGGTTGATGAAGGTCTGGGCGAGCGCCACGCGCTTTCGCATGCCGCCGGAGAGCTGGTGCGGATAATGCTTCTCGAAGCGCGCGAGGCCGACACGGGCGATCCAGTCGCGGGCGCGATCATACGCGTCTTTCTTCGGTTCGCCGCGATAGAGCGGGCCGGCGGCGACATTGTCGATGACGCTGCGCCAGGGGAATAGGGCATCGGCCTGGAAGACGAAACCGATGTCGCGGCTGATGCTCGTGACGGGGCGGTCCATGACGCGCACCTGGCCGGTCGTCGGCTTCAGGAGCCCCGTTACGAGATTGAGCGTCGTCGACTTGCCGCAGCCGGTCGGCCCGACGACGCAGGCGAATTCCCCTTGCGCCACCGTCATGGTGAAGTCGCGCAGCGCCGTCATCATGTTGCCGTCCGGCGTGGTGAAGCGGAGCGTCACATCGTCGATCGCGATCGCCGCGTCCTTTGCGGAGACATCCGGCGACACTTTCCGCGTCGCCACGGTCTGTACGTTCATGGAATTCTCCCGATATTTGGCCCATGTTTGGCGGGGCCTCTGCCAGCGACAAAGCCTCCGGCCGGCGACCGCGCAAACGGTCGCTGAAACCACGCGCCCTTCAAGAGCGGGCGTTAAAAGCGGATCCCGGCAGGTTCTGCCGGAATCCCTTGAGCCGGTTCCTTAGTTGGAGCCGAGCTTCTTGTTCGCGGCGTCCACGAAGGCCGTGGTGTAGGTCTTCGAAAGATCGATCTGCTTGCCCTTGACGGTCTTGTTGAAGGTCGCCTGGACCTTCAATACCGTCTCCGGCCCGTTCGCGGGCATGCGGCCATCGGGCGTGAACATCGCCTTGCCGCCGGCAAGACCCTGCACGTAAAGCGCCTTGTCGCCTGCATAATAGTCCTTCGGCATCTTGCTGGCGATATCCTCAGCCGAATGCGTCGCGATGTAATGCATGGTCTTGACCATGGCATTGGCAAGCTTCTGGACGGTGTCCTTGTGGGCCTCCGCCCAATTCGACTCGACATAGAAGGAGGCGGCAGGGTAGAGGCCGCCAAGCGCCGCTTCCGTCTTGTCAGGCGTGCGCATGTCGACCAACACCTTGGCCTCGCCGGTCTTGAGCAACCTGCTGATGGTCGGCTCGGTGGTCATGCCCGCCTGAATCTGGTCCTGCTTGATGGCGGCAATGAAGGTGTTGCCGGCGCCGACCGGCAGGAGCGAATACTCGCCCGGCTTGAGGCCGGCGCGAACTGCGAGATATTGCGTCAGGAAATCCGTCGAGGAGCCGAGCCCCGTGACGCCGAGCGTCTTGCCCTTGAAGTCGGCCGGCGACTTGATCTCGGGATGCTTGGCGGAAACCAGTTCCACCTCGCCTGGCGCCTGGCTGAACTGCACGACCGATTCGATGTATTTCCCCTTCGACTGAAGGTCGATCGTATGATCGTAGAAGCCGACGACGCCCTGCACGGCGCCCGCGAGAAGCTCGTTTTCGGCTTCGACGCCCGCGCGGGTGTTGAGGAGCGTCACATCCAGCCCCTCATCCTTGAAATAACCGAGCTGCTGGGTGAGCACGGCCGGCAGATAGATCTGCTTCTCCATGCCGCCGATGATGATCGTCACCTTGTCGGCTGCCGAAGCGACCGTGGCGGCCAGAAGCGGCGCGCCGACAATGAGGGCGAGCGCAAGCGCATGTGAGAGCAATTTCGTTTTTTTCACTGGGATTTCCTCCACTTAGACGGCGCGTTAAGATGCGCCCTGATTTCTCCCTCCGGCCTCCGCCTGAGAACGAAGCCGGCCCGCGGACTTGGCCGCCGAAAATTGCTATACGCTGGTAAGCTTTCGGTTGGCTTTCAGCCGGCAAAGCAGGCGAGAAGCCGCATCGCCATCGATCCTGCACCGGCGTCCTTGACTTTCGGTGCTCCAGGCCCGACTTCCTTTCCCCGGAGTCCATGAGGAGAGCGGCATGGCCGAATCCCGACAAACAAGCATCGACAACGCCGAGGTGGAGCGTTTCTCCGCTCTTGCGGCTGAATGGTGGAATCCGAACGGCAAGTTCCGTCCCCTGCACAAATTCAATCCAGTGCGCCTCGCCTATATCCGCGACCAGGTCGCCCAGCGCTTCGGCCGTGATCCGCGCGCGGTTCATCCGCTGAAGGATCTGCGCTTTCTGGATATTGGCTGCGGGGGCGGCCTCCTGTGCGAGCCGATGGCGCGTCTCGGCGCGGATATCGTGGGGGCCGATGCGTCGGAGACCAATATCGAAATTGCCAAGCTTCACGCCGACGAAAGCCGGGTGAGGATCGATTATCGCGCCACCACGGCGGAAAGTCTCGCCGACGAAGGCGAGAAATTCGACGTCATCCTCAACATGGAGGTGGTCGAGCATGTCGCCGACATCGGCTTCTTCATCAACAAATGCGCGGAAATGCTGAAACCTGATGGCATCATGTTCGTCGCCACCATAAACCGGACACTGAAGGCGCTCGGCCTGGCCATTATCGGCGCGGAATATGTGCTCAGATGGCTGCCGCGCGGCACGCATCAGTTCGGGAAGCTGGTGCGCCCCGAGGAACTCGAGCGGGCGCTCGCGAATGCCGGCCTGCGCATCGCCGACAAGACCGGCGTCGTCTACAGCCCCCTCTCCGACCGCTGGCATCGCTCGCGCGACATGGACGTCAATTATATGGTCCTGGCGGAGAGGACGCCCGCTTGAGCAGCGAGCACCTGGAAAAATACAATCTCAATTCTGATCGTCGGGGAAAATCGGAAGCGGCATGAACTCGACGCCGTCCTCGGCCAGACTTTTCGCCTCTTCAGCGGTCGCCTCGCCATAAATGCCGCGCTGATCGGCTTCGCCGAAATGGATTTTGCGCGCCTCCTCGGCGAATTTGTCGCCGACATAGTCCGCGTTCTCGCGCATCTTCTCGGTCAGGGCCTTGAGTTCGGCCATCGCCTTTTTCTGCGCGGCATTCATCGCAAGCGCCATCTTTTCCTTCTTGCGGCCGGTCGAAACCGACGGCGCCATCAGCGCCTTGTCGACGGACGACGAGCCGCAGGAGGGACAAGCTACGAGTCCCTTTTTCTTCTGCTTCTCGAAATCCTCGGAATTGCGGAACCAGCCGTCGAATGCGTGATCGTGCTCGCAGCGAAGGGCAAGATGGATCATGATGCCTTCCTGCGGACCGCCTGCTCGGCAACGACCTCGCGGACGGTGAATTCCCGTGCGTTCCTGAGATTGGGGATTTTCGCCCGCGCGGCTGCCGATTGAGCGGTATCGATCTCGGCGATGACCACGCCCGGCTCGTCGTTTGCCGCTTCGGCAAGGATACGCCCCCAGGGATCGACAATCAGCGAATGGCCATAGGTCTCGCGACCGTCCTCATGCCGTCCGCCTTGCGCGGCCGCTATGACGAAGGCGCCGTTCTCGATGGCGCGGGCGCGCAACAAGGCATGCCAATGCGCCTCGCCCGTCTGCCGGGTAAAGGCGGCGGGAACGGTAAGAACGTCGGCGCCGGCGAGAGCTTCGGCCTGGAAAAGTTGCGGGAACCGGAGGTCGTAACAGACCGCGAGTCCGAGGCGCCCGATCGGCAGGTCGGCCACGATCGCCTCTCTCCCGGGCTCATAGGTAGCCGATTCCCGCCAGCTCTCGCCATTGTCGAGATCGACGTCGAACATGTGGATCTTGTCGTAGGTGGTAATCAGCCCGCCATCCGGGCCGAAAAGGAAGGCGCGATTGGCGACTTTGCCGTCCGACCTCGCGATGGCCGTGGAGCCGACATGGACATAGATGCCGAGTTCGACCGCAAGTCGGCGGGCGGTCTGCGCGATCAGGTCCGACTCTCCCGATTTCAGATTGGCGTGGAAGGTTTCCCTATCCCGCTGCACCGCGCCCGTCACTTCCGGCGACTGGACATAGTTCGCGCCATGGGCTGCCGCTTGACGAACGAGTTTCTCGAAATCAACGGCGTTGCGCTCCACGGACGTGCCTGAACGCATCTGTACCGCCGCTGCCTTGAATGTAGCCATTTGTCCCTCCTATGCAGCCTTTCCGGTGGCCAGGAGCGCGTCGAGCTTACCGGCGGCTTCCAGAGCGTGAAGGTCATCCGACCCACCAACATGAACGTTGCCGATGAAGATTTGCGGAAAGGTCGAGCTGCCGTTCGCGCGTTCGATCATTTCACGGCGAAGCTCGGGCGAGAAACTGGCGTCATGTTCCTCATAGGCAACCCCCTTCTTGTCGAGCAGCCTCTTGGCCGCCATGCAATAGCCGCACATCATACGTGTATAGATCGTTACGTCAGCCATCGGTCCTGCCTTTATCGGCTTCTATATAGTCGCTGGCTCTTCCGCCCGGAAGTCCCCCATGAGGACCCGCGCGAAGGTCAGGACATCGACGGCCTCGGCTCCGCTACGCTTGAGCGCGCGCGCGGCGGCTGAAACGGTTGCACCCGTGGTATAGACATCGTCGACGAGAAGGACTTGTCGCCCCCTCACCTTGATCTCGGCTTCGGGCGGCACGTGGAATGCGCCGCGCACATTATCTTCCCTCTCGCGTGCGCCGAGCCCGACCTGCTGGCGCGTTTTCTTGACGCGGCGAACCGCCTCCGGCGCGAAGGGGAGACCGGACAGATGGCCGAGCGCACGCGCTAGTTCCGCCGACTGGTTGAATCGTCGCGTCAAGAAACGGCGGCGGTGAAGCGGGACAGGCACGATGATGTCGGCATCGGCGATGAGTTCCGCCCCGGCGCGCGCCATCCAGCATGCCATCCATGGCGCAAGTTCGGTCCGATCCGCATATTTCAGCCCGAGCACGATCTTCTGCGCCACCCCTTCATAGGACACCGCGGCCCTCGCCCGGCGGAAGGGCGGCGGATTCGCGATCGCCTCGGCGGAAAGGAAGCCTTCGCCCATATCATGCGAGAAGGGCGTTCCCATCACCTCGCACCAGGGCCTTTCCAGAAGTCTGAGCTTCGGCCAGCATTCGCCGCAAAGCGTTCCCGGCGCGCTGACGAGCCTTCGGCATCCGGCGCATACCGGCGGGAAGAGAATCTGCGCCGGCCAACCGGCCAGCGCGCGGACCCGTTCCGCGATTGCCCCCATGCCCCACGCCCAAGCTTCTGAAAGTCAGGGGGATGATACGCTCCCAATGAAAAAAGGAAATCGTCTTTCATTCGTTTTGCATTCCAGCGGCAACCGCCCTAAATCGGCACCCGAAAGCCCGAAGGAAAGGCGCGGTGGAAACCGTTTTCGATACCGAACTCCTCCTGGCCCGCAGGATCAGAGCGTTGCGGACCGCCAATGACGGCGCCGATTTCCTCATGCGGAGGGCGGCCGAGGATCTCGGCGAACGGCTTGCGACCGTCAATAGGCGGTTTGGAAGGGCGGGGACGCTCTTCTGCGTCACCGGTTCAGCCGCCGATGTCGTCGAACAATCCGGCAAGGCCGCTGAAATCGTGCGGGTTGAAGCCGACGAGCGATTTCTTGCCGGCACAAACGGAATGATCGCCGTGCCGGAAAGGGTCCCTCTTCCGCCGGCGAGCATCGATCTCGCCATATCGCTTCTATCCCTCCAGGAGATGAACGACGTGCCCGGCATGCTGGTCCAGATATGTCGTGCTCTGAAACCCGACGGCCTTTTCCTGGGTACGCTCTTGGGGACGGGAACGCTTTCCGAACTTCGCGAGTGTCTGCTCGCCGCTGAAAGCGAAATTTACGGAGGGGTCAGCCCGCGCGTAGCACCTTTCGTCGACGTGCGCGACGCGGGTGGCCTTTTGCAGCGCGCCGGCTTCGCATTGCCGGTCGCCGATTCCGACCCCGTCAACGTTCGCTATGATTCGCTTTTCGATCTGATGCGCGACCTGCGGTCCATGGGCGCCACCAATGTCCTCACCGCGCGATCGCGACAGCCGGTCTCCAAACGTTTTTTCCTGCGCGCCGCCGAAATCTATGCCGAACGCTTCTCGGACGCAGACGGCCGCATCCGCGCCACCTTCGATCTCATCTGGCTTTCGGGCTGGGCGCCGGCTTCCTCGCAACCAAAACCCCTTGCACGCGGATCGGCGAAAATATCGCTGGCCTCCGTCCTCTCCGAAAAGGACGATAAAAGCGGCCGGTCTATTTGAGGGCCTTTTGTACTTCGCTTGAATTATTGCCGAACAGGAACTCAAGCTTATCAGCGTATCTGGAGACCCCACTGACGATCGCGAGGGAAAGGACGGCGACAATCAGGCCGTATTCGATGGCGGTCGCGCCGCTCTCGTCCTGGATAAACCGCCTGAGCATGCCCCGCCTCGCAAGAGCAGTTCGGGAAGAACGCGTTACGATTTCCCCCTCGGCAACTGCATTAAACAAAGGGCCAGAGGATCGGTAATTCAAAGAAACCGAATACCCCTGGTTCAACCCTCTATTTAACCATACCGACAGGCCGTTAAAAAACGTTAACGACGCTGATTTAATCGTGCATTAAAACAATCGCTCGAATGCGAAATCTCAGTATCTTCGGCAATATAGGCGAACAATACTTCTCGGTCAGCAATCGCCCTGTCGCGATCCATCCTGATGGATGATGCAGACATTGCCGGGCGCTTGGAGAACGCTCTTTTCGACGGTATAGACTTGGTGGCGACTGATCGAGCCGGTACTGGTCATGTCGAGCCCGATCCCGTCGTTCCGGGCGACCTCGGTACGCCGTTCCAGCATGGGCACGGCAAGGAGCGCCATTGCGATCGTCGCCGTTCCGAAAAGGAGGGTCATGCGCAGGATGCCTGTCCCCACCCGGTCAAGCCGAACTCCCCTGTCCATGCGTTATCCCTCATCCTTGTCACGGGTCAGCCCGTCATTGCAGGCCCGGGCCGCAGCCATTGGCGATCGCGTCAAATTATCGTGTTTCCTTAAAGGATCGATTAACGCTTTCGTGAATCCGGGGAGGCGACTCTCTTACCTGTCGGCAAATTTCCAGGAAGATCAGAGGAGATCGATCAGGAAGGAAACCAGCGGTTCGTCGGCCGGCGGCATCGGATAGGAGCGCATGTCTTTCGGTCTGACCCATTTAAGCGCCTGTCCTTCGCGCGCCGCTGGCGTGCCCGAAAATTGTCGGCATATATAGAGAGGCATCAACAGGTGAAACGTTTCGTAGCGATGGCTGGCGAAAGTGAATGGCGCAAGACACGCCTTCTTGGTGACGATGCCGAGCTCTTCCTCGAGTTCCCGGATAAGCGCGTCCTCGGGCGTTTCCCCCGCTTCCACCTTACCGCCGGGAAATTCCCAGAGGCCTGCAAGTGCCTTTCCCGCAGGACGCTGTGCGATCAGCACCCTGCCGTCCCGATCCACCAACGCACAGGCGGCGACCAGCAGCACGGGAACCTTTCCGTCCGCATCCATGAAGCGATCATCCGGCATCGGCAGCGGGCCGCGCATAGCGGTAACGGTAAGCCTCGGAAAATCCGAGGGAGGAATAAAGGCCGAGCGCCGGTTCATTATCGGCCTCGACCTGCAGCCAAGCCTTGCGTGCGCCGCGCGACAGCGCCCATTTGAGGGCAGAACGCACGATCCGGCGTCCATGCCCTTTCCCGCGCTCCGCCTCGACGGTGGCCACTTCGAAAAGTCCCGCGAGGTCGCCATCATGCACGCAGATCGTCGTCGCAACCGGCTCGCCCTTCTTCTCCAGGACGAAAAGACCGGCTTCCGGCTGAATGGACCCGATGATCTCGGAAAGGCCCGGCCGCAGCGCGGGCGCGATCGCCTTGATATGCATCGCGGCGCTGATGAAACGTCCGACATCCCGCAAGGGAATCTGGTGAATGGCTTCCTCTACGCCGCAACCGAGGAGCGGCATCTGCATGACCGCGGATTCGCCGAAAAACGACCATCCATTCTTGTCGAGATGATCGGGGATGACGGAGCCTGAAAGAGGCGAAAGACGAAAGGTCATCGGCCTACCATAGGCCTCGAAACGCCGCCTCGCCCGCTCCACGCGCCCGGCGAGGTCGCCTGTATCGCCTGGATCGAGGGGATTGACCGAGTTGAGGCGCTTTGCCGGATGGCCGGCGTTCAGCCGGATCGCCCAGGTGCCGTCATAATGCACCGATGCCGCCGGCCAGGCGCGGAAGCCCGCGGCTTCGAAGCGCCTGACGATTGGAAGTTCCGGCTTTGTGGCCTTCTCGGAAATGCCTGGTTCCTCCGCGAAATGCCCGGCTAACTTCGGTAGTCGCCATTGATCGCGACATATTCCTTTGTCAGGTCGCAGGTCCAGACCGTCGCCTTGCCCCGGCCGATGCCGAGATCGACGCCGATTCGGATCCTGTCGCCCCGCATGTAATTCGAGACGGCTTCCTCGGAATAGGCGGGATCGCGTTCGCCCTCATGCGCAACGCGGAACTTGCCGAAGAAAATCGACAGCCGGTCGCGGTCGGCAGGCTCGCCGGCCTTGCCCACCGCCATGACGACACGCCCCCAATTGGCGTCCTCTCCGGCGACGGCGGTCTTCACCAATGGCGAATTGGCGATTGCCATGGCGACACGCTTGGCTGAGCGCGCCGATTTCGCGCCGGCGACATCGATCTGGATCTCCTTGCGCGCGCCTTCGCCATCCCGCACAACCTGGAGCGCGAGATCCTTGAGCAGGCGGTTGAGGGCGCGTTTGAAAGCCGGAAGCCGGGCGTCCTTCGGATCGGATATGACCGAGGCGCCGCGCTGCGCCGCCGCGCCGGTGGCGAACAGGAGCAAAGTGTCGCTCGTCGAAGTATCACTGTCCACCGTCACTGCGTTGAAGCTCTTGCCGACTCCCTTGGCGAGAAGGTCCTGCAGCACCGGCGCGGCGATCGGCGCATCGGTGACGACGAAGGAGAGCATCGTCGCCATGTCCGGCGCGATCATGCCGGCGCCCTTGGCGATGCCATTGATCGTGACGGAGATGTTCCCGAACGGGACGGTCGCCGTCGCGTATTTCGGATAGGTATCCGTGGTCATGATAGCCTTGCCGGCTTCCGCCCAATTGTCGGGAACGGCGCTTTCGGCCAGACCCGCCAGCAGATGCGAGAAACGGGCGGCATCGAGCGGCTCGCCGATCACGCCCGTCGAAGCGAGGAACACCTCGTCCGGACGGCATCCCGCGGCCTTCGCCGCCGCTTCCGCCGTCATCCGCGTCGTTTCACGGCCTTTTCTGCCTGTGAAGGCGTTCGCGTTGCCCGAATTGACGACCAGCATTCGCGCCTTGCCGCCCGGCAGGCTCTGGCGGCAGTGATCGACGGGAGCCGACGGACATTTCGAGCGCGTGAAGACACCGGCGACGGTCGTGCCGGGATCGAAGGCCATCACCATCAGATCGGTGCGGCCCTTATATTTGATCCCGGCCTCCGCGGCGGCGATCCTGACGCCATCCAGCGGCGGCAGGGCAGCAAGGCGGCGCGGCGCGAGCGGGGAAACGGAAGCAGACATGGCGACGAGGTCCCTGGGAAAGTCGGCGCAGACGGCGTTGTCGCGCTATTGCGCCTTGTCCATCTCGTCGACCTGCTTTTTCAGCGCCGGATCGGAAATATCCACCTTCGCGGCGGCGCGAGCTGCGTTCACGGCGGCGAAATATTTGTCGCGCAGGACGACCTGCTTGATCTGGTTCTTCACCTGGTCGAAGGCCGGCGGCTGCTTCGCGCGCTTGCCCTCGAGCTTGATGACATGCCAGCCGAACTGGGTTTGAACGGGCTGTTCGGTATATTGGCCAGGCTTCAGCGCGAAGACGGCTTTGTCGAATTCCGGCACCATCTGGCCCTGGCTGAACCAACCGAGATCGCCGCCCTGGGGCGCCGCACCGTCGGTCGATTTTTCCTTGGCGAGCTTCGCGAAGTCGGCGCCCTTGTCCAATTGCTTGATGATCGCCTCGGCTTCCGCCTTGGTCTTCACGAGAATATGCCGCGCATGAACCTCCTCCACCGGCGGCGCCTTGGCGATTTCCTGCTTGTAGCGCTGCTGCAGTTCGTCGTCGGTGATCTTCGAGGCGATGTCGTGGTCGATATAGGCGCTGTGGAGCGCCCGCAGGTCGAGAAGCTTGATGCGGCGCTCGATCTCGGGATCCTTGTCGAGCCCTTCGGCCTTGGCCTTGTCGGCCATCAGGTGGATTTCGATCAGCGCCGAGAGTGCCGCCGCGCGGCGCTGGTCCGGCGGCAGCTGGGCAAATTGGGGATCGAGGTCGGTCGAGGCCAAATCCACATCCGCCTCGGTGATCTTGTCCCCGTTGACAGTCGCGAGAACCGTGTCGGGGGCCGGCTTGGGCGCGGGCTTCGCCGCCTCCGGCGCCGCCGCGGGCGCTGCGGCTGGAGCCTTCGTATCCTGCGCGGAGGCAGGCAATAGGGCAGCCGCGGAAAGGGCGATTGCGAGGCCGAGCGGAGCAAGCAGCAAGCTGCGGATGGAGCGGGGCATCGGGACGTTTTCTCCGGTAAGGGGTTGATAGCCTTCCAAGCCGGGCCGAATGTGGCAAAATTCGGCGTGGCAGCCTGCGTCACTGTGGCGTTGACATCAGTTATGGCCCCTCTTATCTGTCCTTAACCTCTGCGTCTAGAACCGATTTCCGGACGTTTTGACTGACCCTCCGCTTTTAAAGCTTCGGCGGAATTGGCCGGCGGACGCGCCGGTGCCCATCGGATTGAAAGGACCGTTGATGGTCACGCTTGGCGGATTAGCCCGCACGATACTCGGTTCATCCAACGAAAGGCGCGTCAAATCGCTGCGCCCGATGGTGGCAGCCATCAATGCGATGGAAGGCGAGATGCAGGCGCTTTCCGACGACGAGTTGCGCGCGCGCACTGATATGTTCCGCAAGCAATTGGCCGAAGGAACCAAGCTTGACGACCTGATTGTTCCCGCCTTCGCGACCGTGCGCGAGGCGGCCAAGCGTGTTCTCGGCATGCGACCCTTCGATGTCCAGATGATCGGCGGAATGGTGCTGCATCAGGGCGCTATCGCTGAGATGCGGACCGGCGAGGGCAAGACGCTGGTCGCAACCGCGCCGGTTTACCTGAACGCGCTCGCTGGCAAGGGTGTCCATGTCGTCACGGTCAACGACTACCTCGCCAAACGCGACTCCGACTGGATGGGCCGCATCTATAAATTCCTCGGGCTTTCCGTTGGCGTCATCGTCCATGGAATGGAGGACGACGAGCGGCACGAAGCCTATGCCTGCGACGTCACCTACGGCACCAACAACGAACTCGGCTTCGACTATCTGCGCGACAACATGAAATATGACCGCGCCCAGATGGTCCAGCGCGGCCACCACTACGCCATCGTCGACGAGGTCGATTCCATCCTGATCGACGAGGCGCGCACGCCGCTCATCATTTCCGGCCCGCTCGACGACCGCTCGGATACCTATAACAGCGTCGATGCGCTCATCCTGCAGCTCGGCAAGGACGATTACGAGGTCGATGAAAAGCAAAAGACCGCGACGTTCACCGAAGAGGGCACGGAGAAGATAGAGAATCTTCTTGAAAGCGCCGACCTGCTCAAGGGCGCCTCGCTCTATGACGTGGAGAACGTGGCGATGGTCCACCACGTCAACAACGCGCTGAAGGCGCACCGGCTCTTCCAGAAGGACAAGGACTATATCGTCCGCAATGGCGAGATCGTCATCATCGACGAATTCACCGGCCGCATGATGCCCGGCCGCCGCTATTCCGAAGGTCTGCACCAGGCGCTCGAGGCCAAGGAACACGTCCAGATCCAGCCCGAAAACCAGACGCTCGCCTCGATCACCTTCCAGAACTATTTTCGCATGTACGAAAAGCTCGCCGGCATGACCGGAACGGCTTCGACGGAGGCGGAAGAATTCGGCAACATCTATGAACTCGACGTTGTCGAGATCCCGACCAACCTGCCCGTCCAGCGTAAGGACGAGGACGACGAGGTCTACCGCACCTTCGAGGAAAAATACCGTGCGATCGTTCAGGAGATCCGCGAGACGCAGAAGAAGGGCCAGCCGATCCTGGTAGGCACCACCTCGATCGAGAAATCGGAGCTTCTCGCCAATCTGTTGCGCAAGGAGGGCATCAGCGGCTTCGAAGTTCTGAATGCCCGCCATCACGAGCGCGAAGCCTCGATCGTCGCGCAGGCCGGCAGGCCTGGCGCCGTCACTATCGCCACCAACATGGCCGGTCGCGGCACCGACATCCAGCTCGGCGGCAATGCCGAGATGCGCATCGAGGAAGAGCTGGGCGACATGCCCGAAGGACCGGAGCGCGCGGCGCGCGAGGAGGCGATCCGCGCCGACATCAGGAAGTTGAAGGAACAGGCGCTTGCCGCCGGCGGCCTTTACGTCCTTGCCACGGAGCGGCACGAGTCGCGCCGCATCGACAACCAACTGCGCGGCCGCTCGGGCCGTCAGGGCGATCCGGGCCGGTCGAAATTCTACCTCTCCCTGCAGGACGATCTGATGCGCATTTTCGGATCGGAGCGCATGGACGGCATGCTGAGGAAGCTCGGCCTCAAGGAGGGCGAGGCGATCATTCATCCCTGGATCAACAAGGCGCTCGAAAAGGCGCAGAAGAAGGTCGAGGCGCGCAATTTCGATATCCGCAAGAACCTGCTGAAATATGACGACGTCATGAATGACCAGCGCAAGGTCGTGTTCTCGCAGCGTATCGAACTGATGGACGGCAAGAATGTCGGCGAGATGGTGGCGGAGATGCGCGAGGATGTCATCGACGATCTGGTCGCCAAGCATATTCCCGAAAGCGCCTATGCCGAGCAGTGGAATGCCGTCGGACTAAAGGAGGAGGTGGAGCAGTATCTTAATCTCGACCTGCCTATCGATGAGTGGGTCAAGGAGGAGGGTATCGCCGAGGAACAGATCCATGAGCGCATCACCGAGGCGACGAACGCCGCGGCGAAGGATCGCGCGGAACGTTTCGGTCCCGACATCATGGCCTATGTCGAGAAATCGATCGTGCTGCAAACGCTCGACCATCTATGGCGCGAACATCTCGTCAATCTCGAACATCTCCGTTCCGTCATCGGCTTCCGTGGTTATGCTCAGCTCGATCCGCTGAACGAGTACAAGTCCGAAGCCTTCGAGCTTTTCCAGGCCATGCTCGGCAATCTCCGTCAAATCGTCACCTCGCAGTTGATGCGGGTCGAACTCGTGCAGGAATCCGAGCCTGAGCCGCTCGAGGCGCCTCGGGGATTTGCCCATCACCTCGATGCGTCGACCGGCGAGGATGATTTCGATGAACAGGTCATGACGTTGACGCGCGAGACTCAGCGCGCCATTCCCGCCGAAGCACGCGACCCGAAAAATCCCGCGACATGGGGCAAGGTCGGCCGCAATGAGCCCTGCCCTTGCGGGTCGGGAAAGAAATACAAGCATTGCCACGGCGCCTTCGCCTGACCCGGGCGAGCTCCCGAACGGATGCCATTTCGCAAGAGGTCGTGCTCGAACAACGAGGCAGGATCACTTTCCCGTGCTGGCACACTGGTGGTCCGCTTCGATTCTTCCTATCTCGGTAGGGTGGCATGGAGCGAGCAAGTCATGATCACCAGGTTCGGCAAGAGCAAAACGAAGGGGCTTCTGGCTGCGCTTGCACTTACTGTCCTGGGGGGCGGAGCAGCCTTCGCCCAGAACGGCAGCGGCGGCATTTCGCAGCCGAGGGTGAACAACAATGCCCTGCAGATGCAGGTGGAACGCAATCAGATCCAGACCCAGACCTATCGGCTGCAACAGAAGATCGATCGCGAGCAGGATCGTCAGAACAACATGCAGCGGCCGCAGCAGCAGAACGTTCCCGTTTACCGTTCGACCTGTACGCCGACCAATGGCGTCCCGTGTAATTGATCGGCGGCAAGAGCCGTCCGCAGCATGATGCGATCCAATCTCATCGCATCATCATGCTCTAGAGCCTTTCATGGTTAGCTGGAAACGGTTCTGTTTCCTCGATGGCGCGGCGATCCGCGCGGAGGGCGGTGCAGGTCATACCGGTGGTACGACCAAATCCGTCCGACAAAGCGGGCGGCCGCCAGCGGGAAACCCCTACGGGCCGGGTCAATTCGGGGCCCAATTCCCGCGGTGACCGTCTTGGCCGTACCACCGGTACGACCGGCGACGCTCGCCTTGGCCTTGGACCGAATTGCCTCCGGCAGAACGATTCCATCTAATCATGAAAGGCTCTAGCCGCAACCTGCGCGCTATTGCTCCTCAGCCGGGTCGTGCCGCGGTCCTCCCGACCAATGGCAGAAGCGCCAATGATGCGATCACCGCAAGGCATCCGATGAAAAAGGCCGAGGAATAGCCGAACGTCCCCGTCGTCAACCCGACCAGCGGTCCTGTCAGGCCAAGCGCAACATCGAAGAAGGCGATGAAGTTGCCCACCGCGCGGCCTCTCTGCGCGGCGGGAACACGCTTCGTTGCAGCGACTCCCATGGCGGGAAAAATCAACGAAAATCCGAGCCCGGTCAGCGTCGCACCGAGATTGGCGACCGCAACGCTTGATGCTGTCCACAACAGGAACTGTCCAGCCATTTCGATCACGAGCGAGGCGACGACGACGCGACCGGCTCCAAACCGATCCGTCCAGTGAGACCCGATCAACCTGACCAGGATATAGGCGGCTCCGAAAAACGCGATCGCTGCCCCCGCACCCATCCAGCCTTTCTCGGCATAGTCGAGAGGCAGGAAAGCCGCCATGCCGGCAAAGGGAACGGTCGCGAGCATCAGCACGAGGCCGGGCTGCCAGATCAGGCGCAGGACATGGTGGAAAGGCACCCGCGCGCCGCCCAGCGGCTCGACGCCGGAAACCGAGACGGCGACGGCAAGCGCGATCAGCGGCGTCGCGATGGTTAACACGGAGATGCCGGCGAAACCGAAGACATGATGGATGAAAAGGCCGAGCGGTCCCCCTGCCCCGAGCGCCGCATACATGGCGATCCCCTGCCACGACATGACCTTGCCGGTCCGGGCCGCGCCGATGCGCCCGATGCCCCAACTCATCGTCCCCGTGATGAACATGCTCTCGGCAAGGCCGAGCAGGAGGCGCCCTGCAAACAGGATCACCAGCCTGGAGACAGGCATATCGGGCATAAGGGCGGAAGCGAGATAGAAGATCCCGCCCAGCGATGCGAGAGGCAGGCCCAGGAGAACAGCTGTCTTCGGGCCACGGTGATCGGCCAGCGTTCCCGCCCGGTGACGCGAGACGATCGTGACAAAGGACTGGATTCCGACCACCCAGCCGACCACGAAGCCACTGAAGCCGAGCGTATCGTGCACATAAAGCGACAGAGCAGGCAGCGGCGCGGCAATGGCCAGGAAACCGAAGAAGACGATCGCCACCATCGGTGCAAGGCCGGTAACGGCGCTGCGTTCGGATGGCGCAATGGAGGGAAGTATTGCGTCAGTCATGGTACACGCTCTTTCTGGAAGCCACTGGTTGCGGCTTGAAGATGGCGCGTTGAGTGACGTTAACGCTTACGGAGAGAACCTCTCTGCTGGCGCGGGTCTTTATTGCACCGTGGAAGAAGGGTCAACCCATTTCGGATGACCATCACGGCTGTGAATTCGGGTTAACAGACATTATCCCCCCTCCGTCTCGGGCTCCGCTCGAGCCACCTCCCCCCGCTTCGCGGGTGGCGGATGGGCGCCGAGCCGGCGGCCCGGGCCCATCCTCTCCCTCACGAAGTGGGGGAGAGGTGTCCGCGAAGCGGACGGAGAGGGGGTAGAAAAGCAAAAATTAACCCGAGTTCAGAGCCGTGGGGTGACCATTGGCCTTTTTCGGCGCGACGAGATCCATGAAGGCCTTCTGGGCGCGCGTCACATAGCGTTCCTTGTGCCGCAGAAGGAAAAACCGCCGCATTGGAAGCTTGATATCGATGGCGGCAAGCGTGCCGGCCTTGAGCGAACTCCCCGCCACCAGCCTCGACAGGACGGAAACCCCCGCGCCCGCCTCGACTGCGGCCCGAACGGCTTCGTTCGATGGGAGTTCCAACCAAATGGAGAGGCGTTTCGCGTCGATGTTTTCGGCCGCCAGCGCCGCGTAGAGGATGGATCGCGTTCCGGATCCGGGCTCGCGCAGCACCCACCTGGCATCTATGGCGGCGCCGACGGAAGCGGGCGGATTGTCATGCCATGGATGGCCCGGCGCGGCGACAAGGACCATTTCATCCTCCGCCACCGCCGTCACCGACAGCGCGGGATCGTCGACCTCGCCTTCTATGAAGCCCAAATCCGCTTCACCGTTATGGACGAGCGCCGCCACGGTTTCGGAATTGCCCATTGTCAGGCGGAGGTCGATACCGGGATAACGGGAGCGGAAAAGCTGGAGAGGGGCTGGAAGCCAATAATTGCCAACCGTCTGGCTCGCGCCGATGCCGAGCGAACCACGCTTCATGCCGGCGAGATCGGCGAGCATCGTTTCCGCCGAAGCGGCGCGCGCCAGCACCGCCTTCGCCTCGGTGAGGAAAAGCCGCCCGGCCTCGGTTAGGAGGATACGGCGTCCAACGCGATCGAAAAGCTTCGTCTGATAGCGCGCTTCGAGCGCGGCGACCGCGGCGCTTGTCGCCGATTGGGTGAGATTGAGATCGCGTGCAGCCTGCGTCACATGCTCCCGCTCCGCGACCGCCACAAAGATGCGCAATTGCTCAAGCGTCATACGAACCCGCCGCTGCTATCAGGCATGGGAAAACGCAACCAAATCGTCCGCCTCTTTCCTATTCCTGGTCGCCTTACGCACGTCTCTCACGGCGCCATCCTTGCGCCAGCATTGTCATAGTCAGCACCAGGATAGCAAGCTGGCGTCCCGACTCGACCAGGCGCTTCCAACCGTTTCTTAAAGGATTGGATATATGAGGAGCACGCCGGAGCCCATCCGAAAGGGCGAACTCTTCGGATGGTTGAGAAGAACAGAAATACCGGAAGCAGGGTGCTGAAATTGCGTTTTTCCGTTGCGACGACGGCCGAACGTGTTTTGCCCGGGCGCGTTGCGCGGCTCGGTCGCCCTTTCTTTGCCCGGCTGGATGCCCTTCTTTTCGCCAAGGACGAACGCGGCGAAGCCGGACGCATGTCCCTCATCGCCTTCGCCATCCGCATCGTCAGCGCCGTCATCGCCTTTGCCAGCCAGGTCTTGATGGCGCGGTGGATGGGCAGCTTCGAATACGGCATTTTCGTGCTTGTCTGGGTCTCGATGGTGATCATCGGTAATCTGGTCTGTGTCGGCTTTCACACTTCCGTCATCCGCTTCGTGCCCGAATACCGCGAGAAGGGCCTGCTTGCGGAACTGCGTGGCATTCTCCTGACCAGCCGCCTTTTCGCTTTCCTGTCGGCTTCGCTTTTCGCCGCTATCGGCGTCGCCGGCATCCTGCTTCTCTCCGTGCATATGGAAAGCTACTACGTGAAGCCCTTCATCCTCGGCCTCATCTGCATGCCGATGATCGCGCTCGCGGACGTGCTCCAGGGCATTGCGCGAGCCTATTCATGGGCCATTTCGGCGTTGATGCCGACCTACATCACGCGCCCGATCCTTATACTGGTTTTTCTCGGCCTGGCGCTTCTTCTCGGTTATCGCCCCTGCGCCGAAATGGCGCTCGTCGCCGCTATATTGGCCACCTACACGACGACCATCACGCAACTGATCGGCGTGACCGCGCGCATCGACGCCAAGCTGCCGCGCGGGCCGAGGACGATCCTTCTGCGCGGCTGGTTCATGGTTTCGCTGCCGATCTTTCTGGTGGAGAGCTTCTTTTTTATCCTGACCAATGCCGACGTGCTGATGGTCGGCAGATTCATGGCGCCTGACGACGTGGCCGTCTACTACGCCACGGTAAAGACGCTGGCGCTGGTCCATTTCGTCTATTTCGCGGTAAAGGCGGGCGTTGCGCAGCGCTATGCGCAATTCACCCATGGCGGCAGCCGTGAGCAACTCGAAACATTCGCGCGCGAGACCGTCTCCTGGACGTTCTGGCCGTCGCTCGCGATGGCGCTGGCCGTGCTGGCGCTCGGCGAACCCATGCTGGTGCTTTTCGGGCCGGGTTTCTCCGCCGGCTATCCGCTTCTCTTCCTGCTTGTCACGGGCGTCGTGGCGCGGGCGGCAGTCGGCCCGGCTGAAAGCCTGCTGACCATGAGTGGCAACCAGAACATCTGCGCTGTCGTCTATGCGCTCACCCTCGCCTTCAATATCGGGCTGAACGTGCTCTTCATCCCGATGCTGGGCCTCTGGGGCGCGGCCATCGCCACGGCCGCGGCAATGGTTTTCGAAGCGGCGGCGCTATCTTTCACGGTCTGGCGCAGGCTCGGCATCGTCATGGCGATCTTCCTGCCGGCTGCTCCGGCCAAAGAGGCATATTGATGGTTGCGGTACCGATACTGGAAGAGATGAGCGGCAGCCCGGCCGGCGCCATGATCAGCGATCTGGCCGGCCTCTATACCGGTCCGGTCGATCCGGCGCGTGTCGAATTGCTGGGCAACCGCCGTCCGCCGCGCAAGCTTGCGATCTATCCCGCCTCGGCCGGCTTCGACCTCGTCGAGGAACTCGATCACCTCTGCGCGCGAACGGTCGAGCCGAATGTCTTCTTCAATCCTCGCTTCCTGGCTCCGGCGATGCCGCGGCTCGAGGACCGCGAGGTGCGCCTTGCCGTGATACGGGACGGCGATGACCAGAGTCGAAGCCGACTGCGTTTCCTCGCCCCTTTCTCGATCGAAAGGCCGGCAATGGGTATCGGCACGGCCGTGATGCGGATATGGTCAAGTCCCTTCGGGCCGCTTGGCGCTCCCTTGGTCGACCGCGACGATCCTCTCGGTGTGATCGAGGACGTTTTCACTATGCTGGCGCGGCCGCACCTGCAATTGCCGAAGGTCGTCGTCCTGCCAGACCTTCCTCTCGACGGCGCTCTCGCCAATCTCCTGCGGGTTTTCGCGACAAGCCGCGATCTCGCCCTGATCACAACCGACGCTAAGGAGAGACCTTTTCTCAAGGGCGGAAACGAGCCGGAAGCCTATCTGCGCCAGGCCCTGAGCGCGCATCATTATCGTGGTTTCAACCGGTTGAGGCGACGCCTCGCCGAACAGGGAACGCTGGCTTACAAGGTTTCGCGCCATCCCGACGAGATCCGCGCTGATGTCGAGACGTTCCTCACACTGGAAGCGTCGGGATGGAAAGGGCGGGAGGAAACCGCCATGGTGATCGACCGCTTTCGCGCGGCTTTCGCGCGCGAGGCGATCCATGGCCTGGCGGAGCGCGATCTCTGTCGCATCCACTCCCTGACGCTCGACGGACGCACCATCGCCTGCCTTATCGTCTTTGTCGAAGCTGGCATCGCCTACACGTGGAAAACGGCTTATGACGAGGCCCTGGCGGCCTATTCGCCGGGCGTTCTCCTGATGATGGACGTCACCCGTACGCATCTCGAAGACCCCAACATCGACAGGACCGATTCCTGCGCTGTCCCCGACCATCCGGTGATGGGTCGCATCTGGACCGACCGGAGGCCTTTCGGCACCATGATCATGGCGACGACACCGCAGGCGGATCGCGCGGCGCGCCAAGCGGCGAGGCAGCTACATCTCTACAGGGAAAGCCGCAACATCGCGCGTATCGTCCGCCAAAGGATGAAGGGACTGATCGGAAAGCGATGAACATCGCCTTTTCAGCACCCTCTTTCTATCGGACCTGCTGCTGATAGACGCAAAGATTCGTATAGGCGGCGGAAAGAAGCGGCGTCGAAAGACCGGCTCTCTGGCCACGTGCCACGAGATCGCCCAAAATCTGGTCGGCCTCGGTTGCCCCGCCCTGCTGCATGTCGCGATACATGGATGCCGTCAGGGAAAATCCTTTGGCCGTCAACATGGCTCTGGCATTGGCAAGGACGGCTTCGCTCGGCGGCTCGCCGACGGCTTTGACGATGGCGACAACCTCGCCCAACAGGCCATGAACGAAACCGAGACCGCCCGGCGCCGCTTCGATCTGCCCGACATTGCCGCGCATCAGGCAGGTGATCGCTCCGAGGGACGCGAGCATGATCCATTTTTCCCACATCTCGCGAGTAATCGCCTGGGAAAGCCGTGCGTCGAAACCGGCGTCCTGCATGAAATCGTCAAGGACACGGATCCGTGACGACAGGGAGCCATCCAACTCGCCATAGATCAGATCGTGGAAATTCCCCAGTTGCACGACGCGCCCCTCACCGTCGAGCGTCGCCGGGATTTTGCAAACCCCTCCCAACACCGCCTTCTTTCCGAATCGTTCGGCAAGCACATCCATATGCCGCATCCCGTTGAGGACGGGAATGATCATCGTCTCGGGCCCGATCGCCGGCGCGACATCGTCGAGCGCGGCGGTGAGGGAAAATGCCTTCACCGTCAGGAGGACGGCATCGAAGACGGAATCCAGTTCCTCGGCCAATATCAGTTTTGGCGCGATCGAGAAGTCGCCATGCGGGCTGATGACGCTGAGCCCGTTCTTGCGGAGATTTTCCGCCCGGTTTCTACGGACGAGAAAGGTGACATCACGTCCGGCCTTGGCCAGGCGGCCACCGAAATAACCGCCGGTCGAGCCGGCGCCCACCACAAGCAAACGCATTCTTCCGTCCGATTCCATTCCATAAGAGTGGCGCGCCTTAAAGCATGTCGCCCGAAAGTGGGAACCGGTTTCGGGGCAACGACATGCGCATTAAAGCGCGCCACGTGAATCCGTCTCAACGCGACGTGCTTTAGGCCGGCATCGGACGGTTCGCCATGCCGAACACCGGAACGTTACACCTGCGCCCCACGACAGCTCGCTCAATCCTCCTGTCCGGCAAGGAATTGGCGGAAGCGCTCGGTCGGAGGATTGGCGAACAGTTCCTTCGGCGGTCCTTCCGCCTCGACCATGCCCCGGTGCAGGAACATAACCCTGTTCGAGACGCCGCGCGCGAAACCCATCTCATGCGTGACGACCAGCATGGTGCGGCCCTCCTCGGCGAGCGCACGCATAACCCGGAGCACCTCGCCGACGAGTTCGGGATCAAGCGCCGAGGTCGGCTCATCGAACAGCATCGCCTTCGGGTTCATGGCGAGCGCGCGCGCGATCGCGGCGCGCTGCTGCTGGCCGCCGGAAAGGTGCGCCGGATAATAGTCCTTACGGTCGGAAAGGCCGACCTTGTCGAGCAGCATCTCGGCCTCGGCGATGGCTTCCCTGCGGTCACGCTTCAGAACATGCACCGGCCCTTCGATTAAATTCTGCAGTACCGTCATGTGCGACCAGAGATTGAAACTCTGGAAGACCATCGCCAGTTCCGAGCGGATGCGGTCGACCTGCTTGCGGTCTTCCGGCTGGCGGCCATGCCGCCCCTCGCGCATTCTTATCTTTTCCCCAGCAACGACGACATCGCCCTTATCGGGGATTTCGAGCAGATTGATGCAGCGGAGCAGAGTGCTCTTGCCCGACCCGCTGGCGCCCAGGATCGAAACGACATCGCCCTCACAAGCGGTCAGCGATATGCCCTTCAGCACCTCGGTACTGCCGAAGGATTTATGGATGTTCGTCACATCGAGCGCGATAGGGGACGGTGTATCGTTCATGTCGGCGTTCCCTCGAGGACGGCATCGGTCGGCAGGCTGTCGCGACGTCTGCGCTGGTGGCCGGAAAGCCGCCATTCAAGCAGGGCAAGCAGTCGCACCAGGATGAAATTGATGACGAGATAAATGACCGCCGCGCAAAGAAAGACCTCGGTCGTGCGGTAGGTTTGCGTCATGATCCGCTGCGCCACGCCGGTAATCTCCCAGACGGTGACGAGGCTTGCGAGCGAGGTCGACTTCACCATCAGAACAAGCTCTGTCGAATAGGCCGGCAGAGCATAGCGTAGCGCCACCGGCGCGATAATGCGGCGGAAGAGCAGGAAACCCGACATGCCGATCGAACGCGCCGCCTCGACTTCACGTTCGGGAACCGCGATCAATCCGGAGCGGAAGATTTCCGCGGTATAGGCTCCGGTGCAGAGCGCCAGCGACAGGACAGCGCACGCGAAGGGGTGCTTGAGGGCCACCCAGAAGATGCTGCTGCGGATCGCGTGGAACTGGCCGAGCCCGTAATAGATCATGAACATCTGGATGAGGAGCGGCGACCCGCGGAAGATGAGGATGTAGGCGCGCGCGATCCGGTCGAGCACGAACACGCCACTGACCCGCATCCAGGTGACGAAAAGCGCGATGACCCCGCCGATGGCGATCGATTCGATGAAGAGCAGGAGGGTCGTCGGCACGGCGGCGAGAAGCTGCCTTGTCGTGTCGATGAGGAAGGGAAAATCCACGCGGCCGTCCTCAATTCCGCCCGATGGCGCCGCGGAAGCTGCGGTTCACTCGCCGCTCGCTGGCGTCGAAGATGCGGTTGGAGAAGCCAGTCAGCACCAGATAGAGGACGCCGCCCGCCAGATAAAACAGGAAATATTGCCGCGTGGAGCCCGCGCCCACCTCCGCGGTGCGCATCAATTCGGCCAATCCCGTCACCGAAATCAGCGCCGAATCTTTCAGGCTCAATTGCCAGACATTGCCGAGGCCGGGCACTGCGAAGCGCATGACCTGCGGCATGATGATGCGGCGGAAGCGCAGCGCCGGTCCCATTCCGATCGAGCGGGCAGCCTCGATCTCGCCCCGCGACACCGCCAGGTAGGCGCCGCGATAGACCTCGGCCTGATAGGAACCCGAAATGACGCCGACGGCTAGGGCGCCCGCCGCGAAGGCGGGCACCGCCATGAACCCCTGTCCTCCGAGCAGATGGCCAAGCGCCGTCACCGCCGAAGAACCGCCGAAATAGACGAGATAGATGACGAGAAGCTCGGGAACGCCGCGGAAGATCGTCGTATAGGCGTCGCCGATGACGCGGAAAGGCAGGCGGGGCGAAAGCTTTGCCGCCGCCACCGCCGCACCGAAGACGGCGCCGATCACAAGCGCCGCAAGCGTTACCGCAAGCGTCAGCAAAGCCGCGAGCAGCAGGGCCGGCGCCCAGCCCGTGGCGCCGAATCCGAGATAGGCGAGCGCATTGGTCATGCAGGAGAATTGCCCAACCCGAACGCCGGCCGTTCATCAAGGCCCCACAGCGCGGCGAAGCGTCGAAACCGGTAAGCGTCGTCCGCCATCGCGATCATTTCTCAATGCGGCGTGACGTTCACCTTGAACCATTGGAGCGAGAGCTTCTTCACCGTGCCGTCGGCGATGGCGCTCTTGATCGCCTTCGAGAACATATCCCTCAGATCGGTATCCGATTTGCGAAAGCCGAATCCTTCGCCCGGTCCCCAGATCGAACCGCCGATCTGCGGCCCTGCAAGCGTCAGGTTCTCGTTGCCCTTGTTCTGGAAAGCCGTGAGGAAATAGGTCGCGTCGTCGAAAGCATAATCGATGCGGCCCGCAGCGAGGTCGAGATCGTGCTCGGCCGCCGTCTTGTAGTCGCGGATGTCGGCAATATCGCTGAAATTGTCCGTGATGAATTTGGTATAGACGGTAGCGGTCTGGATGCCGATCGACTTGCCTTTGAGCGCGGCGCGCAGCTTTTCGACGAGCGGCTTGTCATGCGCGGCATCGCCCGTCAGCGTGAGTTCCGTGCCGGTTCCCGGAAGCTTGGCGGCATCGCTGCCCTTTACGGCCGCGAAGGTCGCCGGCGTCGAAGCATAGGGAACGGAGAAATCGATCACCTTCTGACGCTCTGGCGTGATCGATACGGCGTCCATCAGGACGTCGTACTTGCCGGCATTGAGCGAGGGGATGGCGCTGTCCCAGTCCTGCGTGATGATCTTGCATTCGATCTTCATACGGCCGCACAGATCCTTGACCAGCTCGACCTCGAAGCCATCGAGCTTGCCGTCGGATTTGGTCAGGTTCCAGGGGGCATAGGCGCCTTCGGTCCCGATCGTGACCGATTTCCATTCCTTCGCGATAGCCGGCTGCAGCGCCGCCGAACCGAAAATCATCGCGCCGGCGAAAACCTGGGCGACGAACGTTTTCCTGTTTTTCATGATATCCCCTCTTTATTGATTTGTTCCCCGGGAAGATGCTGGCGAAAAGGAAACTCCATATCCAAAGTACGGACATGCGATGCGCAAGCAATCTGTGCAAGTTACCTCGAGCTGGCGCGGAATTTTTTACATTCCTGAAATATTGCCCTCTTCGCGGTGAACATAATTGCCTTTCCGCGCCGCGCAAGTGGAAATTCTGCGACGCCGATGATGAACGACAGCGGCGTTCGCCCGCCAAGCCCCGAAGCTTTCCGCCTGGAAGTGTGACCCGGAAAGGCGGATACCGGTTTTCCGAAAAGATCATGCTCAAAAACCAGGAACATGATGCGATCCGACCCAATCGCGGCGGTGGCGGCCTTCCCGAGAGGCACGGCTTCTGCCACGATCATACCTTCCTCGCCGGGCCGCTGGAGAGCACGAAAGGTTGATGCCGCCGACATTTCATTCCACATCAGGAACGATGAGGGATGACACGGACGAAAATCGGGCTGTGTCGAGGTGGGCCTTGCCCGCCTCTCTCGTCGTGCATCTCCTCGGCGGCGCGCTTCTGATCTTCGGGTTGCCCGCATGGCATCACCCGCCGGATGAGGAAAAGGCCGTCAAGGTGGATTTGGTGACACCGCCGAAACCCGCCGAAAAAGCCGGGAAAGAACCGCCGCCGCCGGCGAAGAAACCGGAGCCCGAGAAGCAGGCCGAGAAGCCCAGGAAGCTCCCCGCCGCGGAACGGACCGCCCCGCCTCGCGCTCCGATTCCCGTCCTGCGGCCCGTTGTCCAGTTCGGCGACAAGGACGCCGGTCCGCGGAAATCTCCCAACGGCACAAGCGCAAAGGAGGGCTCGGAATCGAGACCGGCTCCGCGCAAAATCGACGAACCGGGTGTCGCGGGGGAGCAAGCCGCCCCAAAACTCAAGGAAGCGAAGACCTTGTTCTCGCACACCGCGGACGCTGATCCGGTTGCGACGACAGCAATGCGGAATGTTCCAAGGGATGCGCGCATCGGCCGGCTTTGCGCCACGGAACTGCGCGATCAACTGCTCAACGCCTCGCCTCCCTATCTTCCCGAGATGCTGCCTTACTTCCGGCTGAAAGCCGGAACGGTCATGGACGTTCCCGAGTCGGCCTTCCAGGCAGGCGGCGAATGGTATGATCTGAGTTTCCGTTGCGAAGTCGACGAGAAGGGGACGAAAGTCGTCTCCTTCGCCTTCCGCATCGGCAAGCCGATCCCGCGCAGCCAGTGGAAAGGACGCGACTTGCCGCCCGGATAGGCCATTCGCCCATCCGTTTCGTCGAACAAACCGAATTTCGCTGAGGATGGTGCGGGTGGTCGGAATCGAACCGACACTCTGTCACCAGAACTGGATTTTGAGTCCAGCGCGTCTACCAGTTCCGCCACACCCGCTTGCCGTCGCCCGAAGCGCCGAGCGCGAGGGACTATACGGTTGCCGCCCTCTCCGTCAACAGGGTCGGCGACGATTTGCCGGATCGCGCGTTGCGCATGCTCCCGTTTGTCTCTAGAGACCTCCCGTCGACGAGGAACCCGATGCTGCGCAGATTATACGACTGGACCATGTCGCTTGCCGCTCGTCCCGCGGCGGAAGCGTGGCTGGCGCTGATCTCCTTCATCGAAAGCTCGATCTTTCTCGTGCCCGCCGATGTGCTTTTCATCCCGATGGTCCTGTCGCGACCGAAGCGCGCCTGGCGCTATGCCCTGGTCGCGACCGTCGCTTCCGTTCTCGGTGGCATTGCCGGCTGGTTCCTCGGTTATTTCGCTTTCGAGACGGTCGCGAAGCCGATCCTGGAATTCTACGGTAAGCTTGACGCTTTCGAGGCGCTCCGGCATTCCGCCGATGTCAATGTCGTCCTGCTGCTGCTCATCACCTCCGGTCTGGCGCATCTGCCGCCGATCAAGGTGGTCACGATTTTGTCAGGTGCGGTTCATGTCAATCTGTGGCTTTTCATCGTCTCGGCGATCGTGGCGCGGGGCGCGCGATTCTATGTCCTGGCCTGGCTTCTAAGGCGTTATGGAGAACCGATCCGTGAATTCATCGAGAAACGCCTCGGCCTCATCGTCTCCGTTGCGGCGGCTGCCCTCATCCTGCTCTATATCGCCTTCAAATATCTGCATTGATGCGCGCGGCATCCATTACGTAGTTTTTCGGCGGACAATCCCATGACAGCTATCGCCTCTCCGACCGGACGGACCCAGACGCGGGCGGCACTCTTCCTTCTCGTCGCCATGGCCGCCGTCGTCGGCGGCGCGCTCGCCTTCCAATATGTCGGGGGCTTCATCCCCTGCAAATTGTGCCTGAAAGAGCGCATTCCCTATTATGTCGGCGTGCCTCTGATGGCGCTCGCCGCCCTCTCCTCCTTTTTCCGGATGCCGCCGCTCCTGACACGCCTGCTTCTCCTGATCGGCGGACTGTTGATGACCTACAGCCTTTACCTCGCCGTCTATCATTCCGGTGTCGAATGGCATTGGTGGCCTGGCCCGACCGATTGCGGGGCTGTTGCTTCCCCAGATACCGGCGGCAAGGGCATTCTCGATGCGCTGAATACGTTCATACCGCCATCCTGCGACAAGGCCGCCGGGCGTTTCCTCGGCCTCTCCTTCGCCGGCTGGAACGCGGTTGCAAGTATCATCCTGGCCGTCGTCGCCTATATCGCCGCGTTTCGCAAGAAGAGCTGATCGATTGCCGGAAGGCAGTGCGGGCCCGAAGTCCCCCGTAGCGTCGGGATCAGGGCTCCAGTTCGACGTCCCAGTAGAGATAGTCCATCCAGCTTTCATGCAGAAAATTGGGTGGGAAGAGCCGTCCGTTATTATGGAGATCGTGCACCGTCGGCTGGTAGGGCGACTGTTTCGGCCACATCTTCGCCTGTGCCGGCATCATGCCGCCCTTCCTGAGGTTGCACGGGGAGCACGCGGCAACGACGTTCTCCCACGTGGTTGCCCCGCCGCAGCGGCGGGGCACGACATGGTCGAAGGTCAGTTCCTCCCGTGTCCCGCAATATTGGCATTGGAATTTATCGCGAAGGAATACGTTGAAGCGAGTAAACGCGGGAAAGCGCGATGGCTTGACGTAGCTTTTGAGGCTGACCACGCTCGGCACCCTCATCGAAAAGGAGGGCGAGGAAACGGCGTGCTCATACTCCGCGACGATGTTGACGCGGTCGAGGAATACCGCCTTGATCGCATCCTGCCAGGACCATAGCGACAGCGGATAGTAGCTGAGCGGGCGGTAGTCCGCGTTCAGCACCAGAGCCGGCAAGCTGTCGGGAGAGACGGCGACCGTCACGAACCTTTCTCCTCATCGCCAAAATCGATCGGCGGAATAGTGTATGCGGGAGATGACGCCGTTGTGAAGCAAGAAAAAGGCGTGCCACTGTGTCAAAATTGCGTGTTTTTACATGCCTTTTGGCCGCTTTAGCCGAGGGGGACCGCCTCCCGGCCGCGCATGGCGCGATAATAGGACCAGAAAAGCCTTGCGGCGACGCCGCGCCACGGCGCCCATGATTCGGCCACCCCGATCAATGTCTTCTCATTCGGGCGGGCTTCCATTTCGAGTGCGTGGCCGACGGCGGTCTGCAGTGCGACGTCGCGCGCGGGAAAGATGTCAGGATGGCCGGCGGCGAAAAGGAGATAGACTTCCGCCGTCCAGCGCCCGATGCCATGGACGGCGATCAGCCGCGCCATCGCTTCTTTGGCATCGAGCAGGCATAGCGCCTCGAGATCGAGGCCGTCATGGGCTACTGCTGCGGCCGCCGCGAGGACCGCCTTCTGCTTCGGCCTGGAGAATCCCGCCTCACGGAAGACCACTTCGCCCGAGGCCAGCAGGTTAGCCGGCGTCAGGGGATCGACGATCTTGAGGAAGCGCCCGAGAATGGCATCGGCGCTCGCACGAGAAACCTGCTGCGACACGATGATCGAGACGAGGCTGCCGAAGCCCGGCTTCACCAGTCGGAGCGGCACATCGCCGGCGATCTTCCGGACCTTGTCGAGGCGTTGGTCGGCCAGACAGAGGGCGTCCAGCCCCTCTGCGACATGCTCAAGCGTTTCGATGCGGCGCATTCGGCCCCCTTGCGAACGATGGTTCCGCAAACTACCAATCGGTGGATGAGAGCTTCAATCCGCTTTCGGCTCCGGGCCTATCGCTCCTGACAGATGCAAACCCGGATCTTCCGTTTTGCCCCGAGCCCCAATGGCAGGCTTCATCTCGGCCACGCCTATTCGGCCCTGCTCAACCAACGAATGGCGCGAGAAACCAACGGTCGCCTGCTGCTGCGGATCGAGGACATCGATTCGACCCGCTGCACTCCGGAATTCGAAGCCGGCATACTCCGAGACCTGGATTGGCTGCAGATCGAATGGGAGCGTCCGGTAAGACGCCAATCCGATCATTTCGCCGATTATGAAAAGGCGCTTCGGGAACTCGTTTCGGACGGTCTCGTCTATCCCGCCTTCATGAGCCGCGGCGAAATCCGCGCTTATATCGCCGATGCTGAAGAAAGCGGCAGGCGCTGGCCCCGCGATCCCGACGGCACACCGCTTTATCCAGGAATCGAACGCGGCATGTCCAGCCGCAAGCGCAAGCGTCTTATGGAAAGCGGCGCTCCCTTCGCCTGGCGGCTCGACATGGAGGAAGCATTATCCCGTATTCCACGACAACTGGAATGGAAGAAAAACGGTGCAGGTCCCGAAGGGGGGACGGACGTGATACGAGCCGATCCCGCTGCATGGGGCGATGTGATCCTGGCCCGACGCGAGGTCCCGACGAGCTATCATCTTTCCGTCGTCGTCGATGACGCGTTGCAAGGCGTCACCGACGTCGTGCGCGGTCGCGATCTCTTCCATGCCACCTCCGTTCACCGCCTGCTCCAGCAGATTCTCGGCTTGCCCGAACCCAGCTATTTCCACCACGACCTTGTGTTTGGCCCAGATGGACGGAAATTGTCCAAATCGAGCCACGATACCGCACTCGATGAACTGCGCCGGGCTGGCAAAACGCCGGAGGATATCAGGGAAATGTTCGGTTTCGGTTTGTGAGAAGATACCGCGGCTTCACATACGGCCGAGTTGCGCTTTCAGGAAAGATAGTACGCCAAGGCAGACGAACGCGCCGAGCAACCCTGTCCCTACGGCGGTCTTCAGGTCGTAGAAACGGATGCCATAGAGATTGGCGAGGAAAATCCCGAGGAAAAAGCCTGCCGTCACCACGATCATATTGCCGAACGGCCCGAAGCCATCGCCGGCCATCAGGCTGTCGAGCGCCATGCCAAAGATAAAGGAGAATATCGCGACCACTACGATCGCCATGAAAAGCCAGGTGACGTCAAGGTTTGCCAGCATTCCCGGTCCTTTCGATCCGGAGTGCTCGAACGCGCCCGCTTTGCCCCAAATGATCAATAAACCCTGAATCTACCTTTCAATTCTTTCATTTTGCTTATCGCGGCCACCGGTAGTAGACGAGCCCGCGATGTCCCTCCCTTCCCGCTTTTTCCCCGGCCTGTTTGTTGTCCTGTGGGCGACCGGCTTCATCGGCGCCCGCTATGCCATGCCCTGGGCGGAGCCGTTCACCTTTCTTGGCATGCGTTTCACGCTCGCCTGCATCATCATGGCGAGCCTTGCGTGGTTGAGCGGAAGCAGGGCTGCGTCGCCGCGGCTGGCCGGTTGTTCCATGATTGCCGGCATCCTGATCCACGGCATTTATCTCGGTGGTGTTTTCTGGGCGGTTCACCAGGGCATGCCCGCCGGTCTTGCCGCCCTGATCGCCGCGTTGCAGCCTCTCCTGACCGCGCTTCTTGCCGGTTTCACTATCGGAGACAAGATCGAGCCGAAGCATTGGGCCGGCCTAGCGCTCGGTTTCGCCGGCATCCTCATTGTCGTTGCTCCGACAGTCGGTTCCTTTGGAAGCGGGGTCAACGCGTCAACCCTGACGGCATCGCTTCTCAGCGTGCTCGGCATCACACTCGGCACGCTGTGGCAGAAGCGTTTCGGCGCCGGCATCGATCTCCTCACCGGAACCGCATGGCAATATCTCGGGGCGGCGGTGCTGATGATCCTCGCCGCGGGCCTGTTCGAACATGGCCGCGTGACCTTCAATGGCGAGTTGGTCTTCGCTTTGGCCTGGCTGGTCCTGGTGCTCTCCGTCGGCGCGATCTTCCTTCTGATGCATATGATCCGGGAGGGCGAGGTCGCGCGCGTCGCCTCGCTGTTCTATCTCGTCCCCGTGGTCACGGCATTGATGGCGTGGGCGCTGTTCGGCGAGAAACTGTCCCCGCTGCAAATTCTCGGCATGCTCCTGGCAAGCGGCAGCGTCGCGCTTTCGACCCTGAAGGTGAAGGCAGCGAAAAGGGCGACTACACCCGCCTAGTCTTTGTTCCCACCAACCCCGGCCCGCGCGCCGAGAAAGCGTGCGATGGCGGCATTGAGTTCTCCGCCCATGATGAAGATCACGGAGATAATGTAGAGGAAAACGATGGCGATCATGATCGAGGCGAGCCCCGCATAGGTCGTCACGTAGGACGAGAATCGCTCCAGATAAGCCGCGAAAATGGCCGATCCGATGATCCAGCCGATCAGCGTGAACAGGATTCCCGGCACAATGTCGAGGAAACGCCTCGTCCCGCCCGGAAGCCAGAAATGGACGGCGATCAGTCCGAGGATGATCACCGTGGACGCGATGATATAGCGCCAAACCGTGATCGTGCCGATATAGGGCTTTATCCAGTCGAGCCGCCTTTCGGCGATGTGCGCGACGATCGGCGCCGCGACGAGCAGAAGACTGATGGCGAGGAAACCGAGCGTGGCGATGAGCACGAAGACGAGGCTCTGCATCCGTCTGAACAGGAAGGACCGCGTTTCCGATACGCGATAGGCGCGATTGAGGGCGGCCCTGAGCGCCTCGATGCCGTTCGAGGCGAAGAATGCCGCGGCGATGACGCTGAAGGTCAGGAAGCCGCCGCGCTTGACCGTCAGCACGCTCACCACCTGGCGCGCGATCGGTTCGGCGATCTGCTCCGGCCATGTATCGAAGACAAGATGGACCGCCGTGTCCGAAAAGGCCTGCGCACCCACGAAACTGGCAAGCGAGGTCGCGAAGATCAGGAACGGAAAGAGCGCCATGAGCGCGCTGATGGCCAGATGACTGGCCATCGACCAGCCATCGTCCGAAGTGAAATGCCCGATTGCGTCGAAAAGCACGCGCTTGACGGCGATGACACGCCGCATGGCGCCGATTCCTGAATGTCCTGCGCTGCTCAAACCGTCATCCGATTGTCTGTCGCCTTCGAATATGGGAAGGAATTCCGGCGGATTGCAACTCTGGAACCTGCCATGGGGGACGGATGGCGGCAAAGCCTCGGAAGCTTTCATGGATCGACAGCAGACGATTCTCGTGACTGGCGCCTCTTCAGGCATCGGCGCTTATTGCGCCCGTGCTCTCAAGGCCAAAGGCTGGCGCGTCTTCGCAACGGCGCGGAAACCGGAAGACATCGCGGCGCTCGAAGCGGACGGCATCGAGGCTTTTTCGCTGGACTACAGTGATCCCGGCTCGATAGCGGCTCTGGCTGACGCCGTTCTCGCACGGACAGGAGGACGGCTCGACGCCCTCTACAATAATGGCGCCTATGCCCAGGCCGGCGCGGTGGAGGACCTGCCGACCGAAGCGCTGCGGCGGCAATTCGAAACCAATCTTTTCGGCTGGCACGAATTGACGCGCCGCTTCATTCCCGCGATGCGGGCGCAGGGACATGGACGAATCGTCAATTGCTCCTCGATCCTCGGCCTCGTTCCCGCGAAATTCCGGGGCGCCTATGCGTCGTCGAAATATGCGCTCGAAGGGCTGACCTTGTGTCTGCGCATGGAACTCGAGGGAAGCGGCATCCATGTCTCGCTGATCGAGCCGGGCTCGGTCGAGACGGGAATCACCAGAAACAGCCTCGCTTGGTTCGACCGCTATATCGACATCGAGCATTCGCCGCACAGTCGCGCCTATCATGCCGAGATCGAACAGCTGAAAACCGGGCGGAGGCAAGCGCGGTTCGGTGTCAAGCCGCCGGCAATATTCAAGGTATTGCTCCACGCGTTGGAAAGTCCCCGGCCAAGACCGCATTATGTGGTGACGCTGCCGGCAAAAATCGGTGCAATAATGAAGCGTGTGCTACCGGCTGCGATTCTCTATCGTATCCTCGCGTCGCGCGGCTGATGAGAGCACAAGGCGATCCAGCATCGTGCTCCGGCGAAATCGCCAACGGGATTGGCGCGTTGAGGAGAGAGAATGTCGATTGCACTCGAAATCCTGGCCATCGTCGCCATCGCGGCGGTCGTGATCGTGCTGGTGCGTGGCCTGTTCAACATGGCGCAGGGAGGCGCGCCGAGCCGTTCGAACCAGTTGATGCAGGCTCGTGTCCTGCTCCAGTTCATCGCCATCGTTCTGGTGCTGCTCGTCGTTTACTTCACTGGAAAATAAGCCAAGAGCGAGGTGCGAGGCATGGTCGTCCTCAACAAGATCTATACGAAAACGGGCGATAGCGGCAGCACCGCCCTCGGCAATGGCGAAAGACGCCCGAAATATGATCCGAGGGTCAGCGCCTATGGCACCGTGGACGAGGCCAATGCCTGTATCGGCATGGCGCGCCTCCACACCGGACCGGAACATGCGGCAATCGACGCCATGCTCGCCAATATCCAGAATGATCTCTTCGATCTCGGCGCCGATCTCGCGACGCCGGGCTTGCAAGGCAAGGCCGGGCATGAGCCGCTCAGGATCGTTGCCTCCCAGGTGGCGCGCGTCGAGGCGGATATCGACCGCCTCAACGAAAAGCTCAGCCCCCTCCGCTCGTTTATCCTGCCGGGAGGATCGCCCGCCGCCGCCGCACTGCACCTTGCGCGCACCGTCGCCAGGCGGGCGGAAAGGCTGATGGTCGAGCTTGCATCGCTTGACGGTGAAGAGGTCGGTTCAGAAGCATTGAAATATATCAACCGCGTCTCCGATTTCCTCTTCGTCGCCGCGCGCGCGGTCAACGACAACGGCGAGAAGGATGTTCTCTGGGTGCCCGGCAAGAACCGCTGACGCGATCGGATTTCGAGGGAATTCAGGCCAATCGATATCCCTCATATGACCCCGCGAAGTCTCGTTTTTTGGAGCGAATGTCGGCTCCGGACTAGCGATGACCCAAATCCCATGTTAGTTGCGCTGCAATGAAAATATCCGGAGGTTCTGGCTGATGAAGGTACTTGTCCCGGTGAAGCGCGTTGTTGATTACAACGTGAAGATCAGGGTGAAGTCGGATGGTTCCGGCGTCGAGCTTCAGAATGTGAAGATGTCGATGAACCCGTTCGATGAGATCGGCATCGAGGAGGCGCTTCGGCTGAGGGAAGCCGGCAAGGCGGAAGAGGTGATCGCCGTCTCGATCGGCCCGGCGCAGGCGCAGGAGACGATCCGTACCGCGCTCGCCATGGGCGCGGACCGCGGCATCCTCGTCAAGGTGGATGATCTGGTCGAGCCTTTGGCGGTAGCCAAGATCCTGAAAGGCGTTGTCGAGGCGGAGAAACCGGAACTGGTCATCCTCGGCAAACAGGCGATCGATGACGACGCAAACCAGACCGGCCAGATGCTGGCGGCGCTGCTTGGCTGGGCGCAGGGCACCTTCGCTTCCAAGATCGAGATCGATGGCGGCAAGGCCAAGGTCACGCGCGAGGTCGATGGCGGCCTGCAGACGGTTGAACTGAAGATGCCGGTGATCGTGACGACGGATCTGCGCTTGAACCAGCCGCGCTATGCCTCGCTTCCCAACATCATGAAGGCAAAGAAGAAGCCGCTTGATGAGAAGAGCCCGGCCGATTACGGCGTCGATGTCTCCCCGCGTCTGAAAGTGCTGAAGACCGAGGAGCCCGGCGGCCGCAAGGCGGGCGTCAAGGTCAAGGACGCGGCGGAGTTGGTGGACAAGCTGCGTAACGAGGCGGGCGTTTTGTAGGGTTTCAGGGCACTGCCCTGCGGGCTCGCACGTCAAGATGAGGACCGCAGGAATGCTCTGACCGCGCAGCGGTCCAGACTACGGGGCTCGAACTGCGCTGCCCTCCCTCATCCTGAGGTGCGAACCCGCAGAGACCAGAAGATCGGGAATACAGCCTCGGCGGGCGAGCCTCGAAGGACGCACCCAGGCGCTAGAGAAGGAAACGGAAATGGCCATTCTTTTGATCGCCGAGCACAGCAACGACCACCTCTCCGACCAGACCGCGAAGGCGCTTTCCGCCGCGCTGAAGATCGGCTCCGACGTCGATATTCTTGTCGCCGGCAAGAACGCAAAGCCGGCCGCCGACGCGGCGGCGAAGCTTTCGGGCGCGCGCAAGGTGCTTCTCGCCGAGGCTGACGGGCTTGCGGAGCGCCTTGCCGAACCGCTCGCGGCGCTCGTCGTCAGCTTGGCCGGCAACTACGACACCATCATCGCCCCGGCGACGACCATGGCGAAGAACGTCATGCCGCGCATCGCCGCGCTGCTCGACGTCATGCAGGTGTCGGAGATCATCGAGGTTGTGTCGGCAGACACGTTCAAGCGGCCGATCTATGCCGGCAACGCCATCCAGACGGTCCAATCCACCGACCCGAAGAAGGTCGTGACCGTCAGGACCGCATCCTTTCCCTCCACTCCCGAAGGCGGTTCGGCTCCTGTCGAAACGGTCAACGCCGCCGCAGATCCCGGCCTCTCCACCTTCATCGGGAACCGCCTGTCGGAGAGCGACCGTCCGGAACTGACATCGGCGAAGATCATCATCTCCGGTGGCCGCGCGCTCGGCTCCGCGGAAAAGTTCCAGGAGGTCATCCTGCCGGTCGCCGACAAGCTCGGCGCCGCCGTCGGCGCAAGCCGCGCGGCCGTCGATGCCGGCTATGCGCCGAACGATTGGCAGGTCGGCCAGACAGGAAAGGTCGTGGCGCCCGACCTCTACATCGCCTGCGGCATTTCCGGCGCCATCCAGCATCTTGCCGGCATGAAGGATTCGAAGGTCATCGTCGCCATCAACAAGGATGAGGAAGCACCGATCTTCCAGGTTGCGGATTACGGTATTGTCGGCGACCTCTTCGTTGTCCTGCCGGAATTGCAAAAGGCGCTTTGACTTTCCAATAGGCCGGCTGCAAAATCTTGAGGCGGGGTGGACGAAGTCGCCCCGCCTCTTTTAATTTGCGCTGCAATAGCGTTAAGTTGCACTGCGATAAGTTTGTGCGGCACATTCGGCCGCGATGAGGCAGGCTAGGAATGAGTTCTATCAAGACCATCGGAGTGATCGGCGCGGGCCAGATGGGTTCCGGCATCGCTCACGTGACTGCACTGGCCGGATACGACGTTCTCCTCTACGACATCTCCAGCGAGCGGATCGAGCACGGCATTGCCACCGTGAACGGCAACATGGCGCGGCAGGTCGCCTCCGGTAAGCTTGAAGAGAAGGCGCGTCAGTCGGCGATGGCGCATATTGCCGAAGCGGCGGACATGGCCAAGCTCGCAGCGGCCGATCTGGTGATCGAGGCGGCTACCGAAGATGAGACGATCAAGCGCAAGATTTATGCGCAGATCTGTCCGGTGCTCAATCCCGAGGCCATCCTCGCCACGAATACGTCCTCTATCTCCATTACACGCCTTGCCTCGCAGACGGATCGTCCCGAACGCTTTATCGGCATCCATTTCATGAATCCTGTACCGCTGATGAAGCTCGTCGAGCTTGTACGCGGCATCGCCACCGTTGATAAGACGTTCGAAGCTTCCAAAGCCTTCGTCACCAGCCTCGACAAGACGATCACGGTAGCGGAGGATTTTCCGGCCTTCATCGTCAACCGCATTCTCCTGCCGATGATCAACGAGGCAATCTACACGCTTTATGAGGGCGTCGGCACGGTGGAGGCGATCGATACGGCCATGCGCCTCGGCGCCAATCATCCGATGGGACCGCTCCAGCTCGCCGATTTCATCGGCCTCGATACCTGCCTTTCCATCATGCAGGTCCTGCACGATGGGCTGTCAGACACCAAATACCGGCCCTGCCCGCTTCTGGTGAAATATGTCGAAGCCGGCTGGCTCGGGCGTAAGACGCAGCGTGGCTTCTACGATTACCGCGGGGAAACACCAGTGCCTACCCGCTAGAGCATTTCCGCTTTTCTCCGAATCGCGAAAATGCTCTATCTCTTTGTTTTTACGCAATTCCGAACGCAAAACCGCTGTGCGCTTTTGCTGGAATTGCGCTAAAACCTGCGGGTCTTCACGCTTCACAGTGCGAGCTTCTGGTTCTCGCCGGGGTCGGGTTTGCTGCAATTGGCAATGCTCTCAAGCATGTCCCAACTTGCAACCGCCCTTTTCTCCGAGCAATCCCAATACTCGGCGCTTTCCGGCGTGAAGACGATAGCGATGGCCTGCTCCCTGTCATCGATCCAGGCGTCGAATTCTTCCGTCCAGCAGGCATCGACCGCCTGGGCATGATTGGAGAGCCGGACTTTCCCCGTAAGTGAGATCCACAAGCCCTCCCGCATCGAGGAGAACACGACATTCGCCTGCGAGCAGGACTTTATCTCGGCGATCTTGTCGGTTTCGATGGATGTCAGGAAAAGGATCGTTTCCTTGCGGCCTTCAAAAAACGGCCGCATTGGCCGTGACCGCAATCGATCCTGCGAGCGCGTGACAAGCATGCACGCGTCGAATTCCCTGATATCTTCCCACAACTCCCGAGGCGACTTTCGCATTATCCGCTTTTCTCCGCTCGCAATGCCCGACGCCGATTCGCTTCTGCATATGCTTTGTGGCGCAAGGAAGGTCGAACTTCCCGGCCTGCATTCGACGACGGGCGGCAAACGGATGGAATCCCATGGAGTTCCGGTCTCGCGCGAGAAGACGGATCACTTTTCCTTACGGGGCGGCCGAAAGATGATCGATTGTCGCATTGGCGCGGCCCCTGGAAAGCTTTCAGCTCCCGGCAACTGCGATCAGATGCCGCGCATCGTCGCTGGCCCAAGCGGCCGGGCCGTTCATATGGGCAAGCAGGCAACCATCCTTGCCAACGATAAGCGAGACCGGCAGTCCAAGCGCCAGTCCCTGCTTTTTAAGATTATTGAAAACTTCCAGTGTGTCGTCGCGATAGAGCTTGAGCGATTTGACGCCGGTTTCGGAAAAGAACTTCTTCGGCTTCTCGTCACTTCCAGTATCCACATTGACGGCGACGACCTGGAAACCGGGATTGCCCTTTTCGGCTTGCAGCTTGTCGAGTTCCGGCATTTCGGCGCGGCAGGGCGCGCACCATGTCGCCCAGACATTGAGCAGCACCGTCTTTCCCTTGAACGCCGCGAGCGTTGTCGGCTTGCCGTCGGGCCCAGTGAAGGCAAGCCCGGAGAGCAGCATGGGCGGATCGGCGGGCGACATCGCCGCCACCTGGCCGGTCGCCGCCGCGCCGACGGCCTTCGCCTTGGCGACGTCGCCAGAGCATTGCCCCGTATCCCCGACCGAAGCGGTGGTGGCGGCATTGTTGCCAGAGCCCCGTTCCGTCACGTATAGGGCAATTCCGCCGGCTATGAGGACGACCGCAACGATTGCTGCGGTCAGACGCGCCGCCGGCGGGCTTTTCTTACCTTCTGCCATTTAAACTTTTCTCCTCGACGCCGGTAAACATCATGAGCGACAAAAAGGCCAGCAACGAGATGTGGGGCGGACGATTTGCCTCGGGTCCCGCCGCGATCATGGAAGCCATCAACGCATCGATCGGCTTCGACAGAAAACTTTACGCCCAGGATATCCGGGGATCGCTCGCGCATGCGGCCATGCTCGCCGAAACCGGCATCATTTCCGCGGAAGATAGCGAAAAGATCGTCGCCGGTCTGAACACGATTTTGTCAGAGATCGAATCCGGCAAATTCACCTTTTCGACAAGACTGGAAGACATCCATATGAATGTCGAGGCGCGGTTGGCCGAACTGATCGGACCAGCTGCCGGGCGTCTCCACACCGCGCGCTCGCGCAACGACCAGGTCGCCGTCGATTTCCGCCTTTGGGTCAAGGACGAATCGAGGAAGACCGCCGAGGCGCTGGAGAAGCTGATAGCGGCCCTTCTCCTCCGGGCAGGAGAACACGCGGCGACCGTCATGCCGGGATTCACGCATCTCCAGTCGGCGCAGCCCGTCACCTTCGGCCATCATCTCATGGCCTATGTCGAGATGTTCGGCCGTGATCTCTCACGCATCAGGGATGCAATCCAGCGTATGGACGAAAGCCCGCTCGGCGCAGCGGCGCTTGCCGGCACGGGCTTCCCGATCGACCGTCACAAGACGGCCGCCGCACTCGGCTTCCGCGAGCCGACCCGCAATTCCATCGATTCGGTTTCAGATCGTGATTTCGCTCTCGAATTTCTCGCAACGGCCGCGATCATATCCGTCCATTTGTCGCGTATGGCGGAGGAGATCGTCATCTGGTCGACGCCGCAATTCGGCTTCGTCAAACTGTCCGATTCCTTCTCCACCGGCTCCTCGATCATGCCGCAGAAGAAGAATCCGGACGCCGCCGAGCTGATCCGCGCCAAGGCCGGCCGCGTCAATGGCGACCTTCTTGCGCTTCTGACGGTGATGAAGGGCCTGCCGCTCGCCTATTCGAAGGACATGCAGGAGGACAAGGAAGCGGTGTTCGACGCCGCCGAAACGATCGAACTGACGCTTGCCGCAATGACCGGCATGGTCACGGACCTGACCGTCAATGAAGCCACGATGAAGAAAGCGGCGGGAAGCGGCTATTCGACAGCCACCGATCTTGCCGACTGGCTGGTCCGAGAGGCCGGGATCCCCTTCCGCGAGGCTCACCACGCGACCGGCCGCGCCGTGGCGCTTGCCGAAGAGAAGGGCTGTTCCCTGGAGCGCCTTTCCCTCGAAGAACTCCAATCCATCAACAGCGCCATCACGGCCGACGTGTTTTCCGTGCTGTCGGTCAACAACTCCGTCAAGAGCCGGTCCTCTTTCGGCGGCACAGCGCCGGCAGAGGTGCGGCGCCAGATCCGCTATTGGAAGAAGCGCCTGAAACAGGGTGCACAGCACAGGAAACTTCGCTAAACAGGCGATCATACCATGCGAGGATGAATCGGTTCATGAAGCTGGGCAGGTTTTGGGGGATAGCCGCGCTCATAGCGGTGGCGATGACGATATCGGCCTGCGGCAGGCGCGCGGATCCGGATACGCCCTATCAGGCTGACGTCGCCGCGCGCAAGGAAGCGCAGCAGGCGAAGAAAACACCCCTGCCGCCCGAGCCGACGAAACCGCCGACAGACCGGCCGTTCATCCTCGACAAGCTCATCAAGTAACCGAGCCTAGCTCTTCGTTCTGGCGTAAAGACGTGAACCATTTCCATTATCGCGGCGGCGTTCTCCATGCCGAAGACGTGGCGGTGCCGGAGATCGCGGCGGCGGTCGGCACACCTTTCTACTGTTATTCCACAGCTACTCTCACCCGGCATTACAACGTCTTCGCTGACGCTTTCGCCGGGCTGGACGCGCTCGTCTGCTATGCGATGAAGGCGAATTCCAACCAGGCGGTCATCCGCACACTGGCGAAGCTCGGAGCCGGAGCCGACGTCGTGTCGGAAGGCGAACTCCGCCGCGCGCTGGCGGCCGGCATCGCGCCTGAAAAAATCGTCTTTTCCGGTGTCGGCAAGACGGCACGTGAGATGGATTTCGCGCTCGCCAGCGGCATTCATTGCTTCAACGTCGAATCCGAGCCCGAACTCGAACTGCTTTCGGCGCGCGCCGTGGCCGCCGGCCGGACCGCTTCCGTATCGCTTCGCATCAATCCCGATGTCGATGCCAGGACCCACAGCAAGATCGCGACGGGAAAGGCGGAGAACAAATTCGGCATCCCCTGGCGCGAGGCGCGGCGCGTCTATGCCCGCGCGGCCGCGCTTCCCGGCCTGAAAATTGTTGGCGTCGACATGCATATCGGCAGCCAGATCACCGATCTCCAGCCTTACGATGACGCCTTTGCCCTCCTGGCGGAACTGACGGTCGCGCTCCGCTCGGATGGACACGACATACGCCACGTCGATGTCGGCGGCGGCCTCGGCATCCCTTACAAGGCGGATAATGCGCCGCCGCCCGATCCCGATGCTTATGCGGCGGTCGTCCGCAAGCGCCTTGCGGGGCTCGACGCGAGAATCATCCTTGAGCCGGGACGCCTCATCGTTGGCAATGCCGGCATTCTGGTTGCGGGGGTGATCTATCTGAAGCGCGGCGATGCCCGCAATTTCCTTATCGTCGACGCCGCCATGAACGATCTGATTCGCCCGACGCTCTATGAGGCCTATCATCGGATCAGGCCCGTGATACAGCCACGTCCGGATGCGCCCCTCATCAAAGTCGATGTCGTCGGGCCCGTCTGCGAAACGGGCGACTATCTCGGCCACCAGCGAGAAATACCGGAAATGCAGCCGGGCGACCTGATCGCAATCGACACGGCGGGCGCGTATGGCGCGGTCCAGGCAGGCACCTACAATACGCGGCTTCTCGTGCCGGAGGTGCTGGTAAACGGCGACCGCTTCTGCGTCGTGCGTCCACGCGGCTCCTACGAGGAACTGATCGGGCACGATTCCATGCCCGACTGGCTCTGATCACGTTTTTGAGCGCATGCCTCGCCTTTGCCGCGATTGCTGCTATTTTTGAGAGCTGGCGCAGCAGGAGATGGTCCCTGCGCGAAGCAGCACCGACAGAATGATGGCAGAAACGCCGAGCAAAAACGGAACGGGACAGACGCCCCTGCGTGTGCGGCATACGCGGCTCGCGACGCAATGGATGATGGTCTTCGAGCGCCTGTGGCCGAAAATCCTGCCGTTTCTCGTTGTCGCCAGCCTGTTTGTAAGTTTCTCATGGCTCGGCGTTTTCCGCCTCTTGCCGGATTGGCCGCGGCTTGCTCTCGCCATTCTTTTCGCTCTCGCAGCCATTGCGGCTCTCGTGCCGTTGAGAGGCTTCCGGATGCCCTCCGCAGGCGAGGTCGATCGGCGCATCGAAAGCGCGAACCGGCTGGAGCACACGCCACTCCTTGCGCAGACGGAAGAGCCAGCGGGCGGCGAAAGCGCCTTTGCCGACGCGCTGTGGCGCGAGCACCAGAGGCGCATGGCGGCGCGGCTGGAAAACATCGGCGGCGATTTGCCCCGCGCCCGCGTGCCGGAACGCGATCCTTGGGGTCTGAGGTCCATCGCCGCGCTTCTCCTCGTTGTCGCCTTCGCTTTCTCCTGGAGTCCGATCTCGGGGCGGCTAAGCGACGCTTTCCATATCCATATCGCGCGCGACGCGGTTCCGCCGCGCATCGATGCATGGATCACGCCGCCGGCCTATACGGGCAGAGCGCCGATCTTTCTGACGGCCGAGAATGCGCCGGCGGATCAGAGTTTTTCCGTACCGGAAAACAGCCGCCTGACGCTCAGGATAACGGGCGGCGCCGGCGACGAGAAACTCGATTTCAAAGGCCGTGACGGCAAGAGCCGCGCGATCAAGGCCAGGAAGGACAAGGCGGCAGCTTCGACAAAGACGCCGGTTACGGAATTTGCGGATACGTTAACGGCAAATGGCGCACTTAGTCTTGTTTCCGACGGGCGAGAACTCAACTATTGGGCCGTCACCATCATTCCCGACAGGCCGCCGGTCATTCACTTTTCTGGCGATCCGAAACAGGCCGCCAATGGGACGCTGGAACTCGCCTACACGATCGATGACGATTACGGCGCGACCTCCGCCAAGGCCGAGATCGTGGAGGCAAAAAAGCCCGCTCCGGGCGCGCACCCGCTTTACGCGGCGCCCGACCTGCCTCTCGTACTGCCATCGAGGGATGCGAAGAATCATGCCGCCAGGACGTCCAAGGACCTGACGGATCACCCATGGGCGGGCACGCTGGTGCATATCACCCTGACGGCGAAGGACGCCGCAGGCCATGAGGCGCGCAGCGAAACCAAGACGATGATCTTGCCCGAGCGCCCCTTCACCAATCCGCTCGCCCGTGCGCTTGTCGAACAGCGCCGTATACTGGCGCTCGACGCGAACGGAAAACCGCGCGTCCTCGACATGATGGATGCTGTCACGCTGCGGCCGGAGGATACGTTCCCCAATATGGGACAGTATCTCGCCATCATGAGCGCCCGCTCGCGATTGCAGATGGCGCATGCGGACGATGCCTATCGCGATGTCGTCGCCTATCTCTGGCAGATCGCGCTCGGCATCGAGAACGGCAATCTATCCGATGCTGAAAAGAAACTCAGGCAGGCCGAGCAGGCGCTCCAGCAGGCTCTCGACAGGGGCGCCAGCGACCAGGAAATCGACCGCTTGATGAACGAACTCAGGCAGGCGATGCAGAATTATCTCAGGGAATTCGCCGAGCGGGCCGAGAAGAATCCCAATCTGTCGCAGCAAATGCCGCCCAACGCCCGAATCATCCGGCCGGGCGATCTCAAGCGCCTGCTCGATGAAATCCAGAACCTCGCCAAGTCCGGCTCGCGCGACAAGGCGCAGCAATTGCTCTCGCAGTTGCAGAACATGATGAACAATCTCCAGGCCGGTCGCGGAGGGCAGCAGCAGAATGGCGAACAGGGCCAAATGCGTAAGAAGATGGACCAGCTGGGCGATCTCATGCGCCGCCAGCAGGAGATGATGAACAAGACCTTCAATCTCGGCCAGCAGCAGAACGGCGAGGAAGGACAGCAGGGAGAAAATGGACAGCAGGGTCAGGCCATGACCCCCGATCAGTTGTCCGAAGCCTTGCGCAAATTGCAGCAGGGTCAAGGCAAGCTGCAGAAGGATCTTCAGGACCTGATGAAGGGCCTGAACAACATGGGTATCAAGCCCGGACAGGGCTTCGGCGAAGCCGACGACGCCATGGGCCGTGCAGGGAAGGCGCTTGGCCAGGCGGAGGGAGACAATGCCGCGGGCGAACAGGGCAACGCGCTTCAGGCCCTTCGCCGCGGCGCACAGGACATGATGCGCCAGATGCAACAGGCCATGCAGGGCCAGCAGGGCGGCTCCGGTCAGGGTGGTCGCGAACAGAATGCCGATCGCGACCCGCTCGGACGTCCGAGAGCCACGAACGGCCCCGAATTCGGCGATTCCGTCAAGATCCCCGACGAAATCGATGTCCAGCGCGCAAGGCAAATCCTCGACGCCATTCGCAAGCGGCTCGGCAATGCGCTCAGCCCCGAACTCGAAAAGAGCTATCTGGAACGGCTTCTGAACATGAATTGAGAGCGGGGGCGGAAGCCCTCAGGCGTCGCCTTTGACGATGCCGACGAAGGGCAGCTCGCGGAAGGCATGGGCGACGTCCATGCCATAGCCGACGACGAAATGATCCGGGCAATCGAAACCGACGAAATCCGCCTCGATATCCGCCTTGCGGCGCATGCGCTTGTCGAGCAGCGCGGCGATCGAGACGCTCTTTGCGCCCCGCGACAGCATCAGGTCGCGGATGAATTTCAACGTCTTGCCGGATTCCAGGATGTCGTCGACGACGAGGAGATCCCTGCCCGTCACGTCATTATCGATGTCGCGCAACAGCCTGACTTCGGTGCTTTCCGTCCCGGCGCCGTAGCTCGAAATGAAGATGAATTCGACCTCTGGCGATATGCCGACATCGTGCATCGCCCTTATCAGGTCGGCGGCGAAGACAAACGATCCCTTGAGAACCGAAACAACCAGAAGATTGTCGAAATGCCGATCCGCGATTTCTTTCGCAAGTTCGAGATTGCGCCGCGCGATCGTTGATGCGCTGTAGAGCACCTCGATGTCCTTGCCGCGAACAACCGGCATGATCTCTAATTTTCCTCGTCGAAAGAGGTTGAAACCGACTTCCCCCCGTCTTTAGGGGCCTCCAGACTATCGGAAAAGACAAAGCTTCCCAGCGATTTCACGCCACCCCCGCTTGTCCCCAGGAAATGAGATTCCGCCGGACCGTCATACCGTTTCGCGTCGATATCCCGAAGCCGTGTGCTTGCCGCATGAAAACTCTCGTTCCGCTCACCTCTCGCGGGCGATCCGGACCCGCCGCCACTCATAAGGACATAGCCGCCGGAGGCAAGGAACGCCATGACAACGAGAATAACGCCAACCGCCCAGAAGGCGAAGCCTCCGTGTTCGCTTCGCGCGGGTGCTAGCCGAGAGCCATCCCTCAACAGTTCGATCCCCTCAGGCGCATTTACTGGCGCCTTGCGAAAACCAGGCTCCCTCTTGGGACGAATGGTTTCGAATTCGGCTTCCAAAATATCCCGGCGGTCGTCCCGCTCCATACTGACCGGAATGCCCGCATTCGCGATATCATCCGTCATGATTTCGCCGGAAACCGGGCGTGCCTTGAAGGAATCGTGCATGAGCGGCCGTTTTTTCCGATCCCTTCAATGACAGCGGCGATTTGCGGCGCATGGGAGCGCGTTGGGGACTGGTCCCGCAACTGCCGAAACGTGGATTTCTCGTTAGGCGCGATCTTAACGGAAAAATGGTTAATGCTTCGCGCGGCCTGCTTTTTGACAACCGAACGAAGCATAATTTAACGAGCGGTTAACCATGCCGAACCATGGTCCCAGGAGGAAACCATATTGCGCCACGGCCATGAGGGTGCGAGGACTAGAGGACTGTGTTTCGCTTTGAAAATGTGGGTTTGCGCTACGGTATGGGGCCGGAGATCCTTCGCGATATCTCCCTCCATATTCCCGAGCGGTCATTCCAGTTCCTCAGCGGCCCGTCCGGCGCCGGGAAGACGACGCTCATGCGCCTTCTCTTCCTTTCCCTCAAGCCGACGCGCGGCCTGATAACGATCTTCGGCAAGGACCGGGCACTGATCACGCGGCGCGAGCTGCCTCTGCTGCGCCGGAGGATCGGCGTGGTGTTTCAGGATTTCCGCCTCCTTGACCACATGACGACCTATGAGAACGTCGCGCTGCCGCTCAGGGTGCGCGGACGCGAGGAGGCGAGCTATCGCAACGACGTCAATGAACTTTTGAAATGGGTCGGGCTGGGCGAGCGCATGCACGTCCTGCCGCCGGTCCTTTCCGGTGGAGAGAAGCAGCGCGCGGCAATTGCGCGTGCTCTCATCGAGCAGCCGGAAATCCTGCTCGCGGATGAGCCGACCGGCAATGTCGATCCCCCGCTTGCGAGGCGGCTTCTGCGGCTTTTCATCGAGCTTAACAGGCTCGGCACCGCGGTCGTGATCGCGACGCACGACCTCAATCTGATGGAGCAGGTCGATGCGCGCCGCATGATCCTCACCAATGGAAGGCTGGAAATCTATGACTAGCCTTCTGCCGCCGCGACAAAAGGATGAATCGGCTCCAAGGGCGCAATTGCCACGAATCCAGTCGCAGCCCTCCGAGAGGACCGTCCAGCGCCGCATGGCCCCCATCATTCCCGGCAGCAATGTCGCCGGCCGGGCGTTGGTCTGCGTCATCGCCATCATGACATTCCTGTCCTGCCTGACCCTCGGCGCCGTCACGCTGGTCAGGGATGCCGCTTCCTCCTGGGAGGGTCAGATCTCGCGGGAAGCGACAATAGAGATCAAGCCGGCTGACGGCTTCGACATGGAAGCGGCGCTCGAAAAGGCGCAATCGATCGCCGCAGGCTTCAAGGGCGTCCGAAGCGCGACGATCGTCGATCGCGCGGCGACCGCGCGCCTCCTCGAACCATGGCTCGGCAAGGGCTTGAACATCGATGAATTGCCGGTGCCGCGACTGATCGTCGTGACGATCGACGAAAGGAACCCGCCCGACTTCAAGGCTTTGGAGAACCTGATCTCCTCCATGGTTCCGAACGCCACGCTCGACGATCACCGCAACTGGGTCAATCGCCTGGTCGCCATGGCGCACACGACCGTGACCATCGGCCTTGCCATTCTCGCCCTCATGCTCTCCGCCACTGTTCTGTCGGTCGTCTTCGCCACAAGGGGAGCGATGGCCGGCAACGGCCATATCATCGAAGTGCTGCATTTCGTCGGCGCGGAGGCGAAATTCATCGCCTCGGAATTCCGTCGTCATTTCCTCATTACCGGGATGAAAGGCGCGGCGGCAGGAGGCGCGGGCGCCATCATCGTCTTCATCCTGTTTTCCTGGTTATCGGCGCGCAACATGGCGACCCCTGAGGCCGCGCAGGCCAACGCGCTGTTCGGCAATTTCGCAATCGGCACAGGCGGCTATGTCGGCGTCATTCTCATCATCCTGCTGATTGCCGGCCTCACCGCCGCGACCTCCCACTACACGGTCGTGAACTACCTGACGGATCTCGAGAAGCACCAGCCGGACGGAAACTCATGAACAAGCCCTGCGCATGGCATCATCCGGCGCGGCCTTTGGTGGCAAGAGTTTTCTTCTCTTCCTGCCACAATTGCATTGTAATGGTTGCATGATGGACGGAAGGGACGATTCGACCGGCGCTGCCGCTTCCGGGGCATCCGCCCCGGCGGAATCGTTTGCGTCAAGGGCCCGGCGATGGCGTACGTCTTACGCGGCGCTTTCTGTCGTTGCTGGCGTCGCGCTATTGTTCTTTGGAGGGTTCTTCCTTTTTGCCAGTCACATAAGCGAACTCGAACCGCCCAAAGCGATCAAGGCGGCGGACGCGATCATCGTGCTGACCGGCGGCAGGGCGCGTCTGGACGCCGCCATGGATCTTCTCCAACTCGGCAAGGGGCGGCGTCTCTTCATCAGCGGCGTCAATCCGCATGCGGGGCCGAGAGCCCTGAGTGAAGTGACCGGCATCGACGAAAAGCTGTTCTCCTGCTGCATCGATATCGACCATGCGGCGCTCAACACCGAGGGCAATGCCGAGGAAAGCGCCAAATGGGTGCATGAACACAACTACAGCAGCGTCATCGTCGTAACGAACAACTACCATATGCCGCGCAGCCTACTTGAAATGCACCGCCTCATCGGCGAGACCGAACTGATCCCCTACCCGGTGGTCAATTCCCGCCTTGATGACGGCACATGGATGACCAAGCCGGAAGCGGTACGGGTCCTTCTTACCGAATACACAAAATATATTGCGGCGCTGGCCCGAAGCGTCGTGATCGATGCTTCATACAGCCACAGCGCCTATGCCAAGACCGGCTACTGACGCGGCAATCCGCCGAACGGCGGATGGCCTCCCGCTTGATCGGTTTGCCTTTTCAGGCGCATCGTGTATCCAGCCCGTTCAATCCGGGGTCGGAAGCCCGGCGATTTTGCGGCTAGAGACATGATTTTCCTGCGGTCCCTGACCTTCAACCTGGCATTTTATCTGGTCACGATCATCGAGATGATCGTCTTCGCTCCCTATTATTTTCTGGTTTCGCGGCGCAGGGCCTGGTTCGTCCCCAAATTCTGGTCCCGCAGCATGCTCTGGCTGCAGAAGGTGATCGCCGGAACGGATTGCGAGATCACCGGCATGGAGAATCTCCCCGACGGAGCCTATATCCTCGCGCCGAAGCATCAGTCGTTCTGGGACACCTTCGCCTTTGTCCCTTATATCGCGGACGCTACCTACATCCTGAAACGCGAGTTGATGTGGATCCCCTTCTTCGGCTGGTACATGGCGAAGATGAACATGATCCCCATCGACCGAGGCAGCCGCGTCAGGGCGTTGCGTTCCGCGCTGGCCGGCGCCCGGGACCGGATGAAGGAGAAGCGGCAACTCGTCATCTATCCCGAAGGAACGCGGCGGCCGCCAGGCGCCGACCCCGCCTATCAGCAGGGCATCGTCGAGATCTATACACGGCTCGGGGTCCCCGTCGTTCCTGTCGCCCATGTCGCCGGCCTCTTCTGGCCCCGCCGGAAATTCCTGCGCTATCCCGGCGTCATCAAGGCGCGTTTCCTCCCGCCGATCCCGCCCGGCCTGCCAAAGGCGGAATTCCTCTCGCGCCTGATCGCCGAAACCGAAGCGGCATGCGACCTTCTTCTCGTCGATGCCGCCAACGCGCCGAACCCGCCGCCATTACCGCCTACCGCCGTCGCGCGGCTCGCCGCGATCGAAAAAGGGCTGACAAGAACACCTGCCGGCGATGTGGAAATCCGTGATTAACTTTCGGCGGCATTCAGCTTTGCGCTGACCCCTTCCAGCCAGTGATCGCGGATGCCGAGCGCCTCCAGATGACGGATCGTATTGATTACATATTCCTCGTTCGGACCGGACTCGCCGACGGCCCCCCTGACAACCTTAGCCGCCTGGTCGACCGCGAGATGGCCGGCATATTGGCGGTGGCCACGATCGACGATATAGCACAGCGCCTCATCGGCGGTGCCGTCCTCGAAACGGATTTTCAGCCAGCGCTCGGAATAGACATTGGTGACGAGTTCCCGTTCGCGCAGATAGGCGACCACCTCGTTTCGCAAGTCGCCCGGAACGCGGAAGGCGAGCCCGACGCAGGAGCCGCCGCGATCGAGTCCCAGAACGAGGCCGGGATGCGCTTCCGTGCCCCGGTGAACCCAGGAATAGACGCAAAGCGAACGGCGAAAGCCGTGCAGATGCGCGCGTCGTGTCGCAACATGTGCGAAACCCGGCTTCCAGATGAGCGACCCATAGCCAAAGACCCAAAAATCGCCCATATCGCCTGCCCGATGCTTCGAAAAATTTATCAACACCGGGTAGCGAGGCAGGCCCCATGACGTCAAGGGACGGCAAGACCCGCGGCCGGGGCGCCCTCATCTGGCTTGTCGTGACGCTTACGGTTGTCACCGTACTGTTCATCGCCGGCTGGTATGTCGCCGCCCATCTGGCGCGAACCAGAAGCCGGGCGATCATCGCTCAGCTGAACGCAGCGGGAAAGACGGTGGATTGCCGAGCCGCCAGCGTCATCGGCTTCCCGATCAGCTTCGGCGTCTCCTGCAAGGCGGTCGGCTACAAGGACGAAAAAGGCGGATTTTCCTTGACGTCCGGCGCAGCCAGGGCGGCGATGCCGCTTTACAATCCCTTTCGGATGAACGTGCTCCTGCACGGCCCGGCATCGATCGAGGCGCCGAGCAGCGTGCCTCTGGCTCTCGATTGGGAGAAACTGAACGCCTATCTCTCGCTCGGCATGAACGACGTGACTGGCATTTTAGTCGAGGGCAAGTCGGTCGAGGTGAAGAATGCAGCTGCTCCCGCCGCTCAACCGGTGCTTTTCAAGCTCGGCGCAACCAAAGTCACGATCGAGCCGAGCGGCGGCGACCTCGACATTTTCGCAAGCGTTGCCGATGTGACCTTCGGTGCGGCGCTTCCCGACCTGCAAGCTCTGCCACCAATCAGTGAAACAGGTAATATCCGTGTTTTCGATGGAGCAGGTATCTTGCAGACAGGACTTCAAAGCCTGCGCAACCAGCAGTTCGAGATCAATGGGCTGAACATCGATCCGGGCTCCGATAGCAGCGCCGCCGTTTCCGGCAATATCTCGTTCGATAGCGAAGGCCTCGCGGACGGAAGATTGCGCGTGACGCTGCGCAATTTGAAGGCGCTTTCGGCGATCCTCGTAAAGGCATTCCCGCAAGAAGCGCAGAAAATCGAACCGGCATTCGCGATGCTGGGCGCCCTCGGCAACGATCAGACCCTGCCAGTGGAAATCCGCAGGGGCAAGATCACGCTCGGCTTCTTCAAGATCGGCAGGCTTCCGCCGGTTAATTGAAGCGCGCGAATAAGTCTGCATCACCCCTTGTGGCCATCCATCGGCTCCGCCCCATGACGTCCGAAATCTGGCGCGTCTATTTCCTGCCCCGCCTCGATGATCGAGCGTCGGATGGCACGGGTGCGCGTGAAGAGATCGAAGAGCTTTTCGCCGTCGCCCCAGCGAATCGCCCTTTGCAGCGACGCCAGATCCTCGGAGAAGCGCGCCAGCATTTCGAGGATCGCGTCCTTGTTGTGCAGGCAGACATCGCGCCACATCGTGGGGTCCGAGGCTGCAAGGCGGGTGAAATCACGGAAACCGGAGGCGGAATATTTGATGACCTCGGACTTGGTGACAGTCTCGAGGTCGTCGGCGGTACCGACAATATTATAGGCGATGATGTGGGGCAGGTGCGAAACGATCGCCAGCACCATATCGTGGTGCACCGGGTCCATCGTATCGACATTCGATCCGCAGCGCCGCCAGAATTCCGAAAGTTTCTCGAGCGCGGCCGGATCGGTCCCCGGCAAGGGCGTGAAAATACACCAGCGATTCTCGAACAGATCGGCAAAGCCCGCGTCCGGCCCCGACTTTTCCGTTCCGGCAAGCGGATGGCCGGGAATGAAATGCACAGTCTTCGGCAACACCGGCTGCATTTGCGCGATGACCGAGCGCTTGGTCGAGCCGACATCGGTGACGATCGCGCCGGGTTTCAACGCGCCGGCAATGCTTTCCGCGACCGCGCCCGACGAGCCGACGGGAACGGAGACGATGACGAGATCGGCATCGGCCACTGTTTCGGCGGCCTCCGTCGAATAGGAATCGCCGAGTTCCAATTCACGCGCGCGCTCAAGCGTTTCGGTGCTGCGGGTGGATATCGAAATTGTGCGGGCGAGGTTTTTACCGCGGATGACGCGCGCCAGCGACGACCCGATCAAACCAATGCCCACCAGGGCTATTTTATCGAAGAGAGGCTCTGCCATTGCTCAAGCTTTCAGGAAAGCGGCGAGTACCGCGACGACGCCGCGATTGGCTTCTTCGGAGCCCACGGTCATGCGCAGTGCATTCGGAAAGCCATAGGCCGCAACGCGCCGCAAGATATAGCCACGATCGAGCAGATATTTATCGGCCGCTTCAGCGGAATGCTTTCCGCCAGGGAAGTGGATGAGAAGGAAATTGCCGACGCTCGGTGTGACGCGGAGGCCGAGCGCGGTGAGTTCCTTCACAAGCCAGTTCAACCAGACCTCATTATGAGCCACCGCGCGCTCGACATGGGCACGATCACGCATCGCGGCGGCGCCCGCCGCGATGGCCGCGGCGCTGACATTGAACGGATCGCGGACACGGTTTATGACATCGACGATCGGGGCCGGCGCATACATCCAGCCCAGACGCAGTCCGGCCAGCCCATATATCTTGGAGAATGTGCGGGTCATGACGACATTCTGCGCTGACGATACGAGTTCGATCCCCGCCTCGTAATCGTTCTTCCGCACATATTCGGCATAGGCTGCGTCGAGCACGAGGAGGACATGCTTCGGCAGCCCTGCATGCAGCCGCCGCACCTCCTCGAACGGCAGGTAAGTGCCGGTTGGATTGTTGGGATTGGCGATGAAAACCATCCTCGTCCTGTCGGTCACGGCCGCCAGGAGAGCATCGACATCGGCGCGCTCGTCCTTTTCCGGCGCGACGACCGGCGTGGCGCCCGCCGCCAGTATCTGGATCTTGTAGACGAGAAAGCCGTGTTCGCTGAAAATCCCTTCGTCGCCCGGCTGGAGATAGCTGCGCGTCAGGAGCGCCAGCAAATCGTCCGAACCGTTGCCGCAAACGATGTTCGCGGGATTGAGGCCATGGACGGCGGCGATCGCCTCACGTAGTGCCTTTGCCGAGCCGTCCGGATAAAGTTCGAGATGGTTGCTCAATTCCCGCACCGCCTCGATCGCCGCAGGACTGGCGCCGAGCGGCGTCTCGTTCGACGAAAGCTTATGGACCTTAACGGCCCCCGGAACGCTATGGCCGCCGGGAACATAGGCTGCAATGTCCATAATTCCGGGGCGCGGCTCCGGGCGCTCTTCAATCGTCATGGAAAAATCCGATCCAGCTATCCGAGAAGGATGCGGTCGCTCTAGCAAAGCTTTTCATCCGACGCAAAGGGAGCCCTTCGTCCCGGTCCGAGATAGACGAATCGTTACCCTTGAACAACATTGACAACGGAGGGAAAGCAGGAGGAACCAATGCTTCGCTTGCGGTTTTGACAGGAGAAACGTCCCCAATCCTGTTGGCAAACCATGATTCCTGTCTGGCTTCATATCGCTTCGATCTTTTTTCTTCTGATTGGCTTCCTTGCCGCCGTCATCATCATCGCCGATGAGTGGAGACGCCCTCAACAGATGTGGATCATGAATCTCGTCTGGCCAATTTGCGCACTGTTCGGTTCGATCCTCTGGCTATGGTTTTATTTCCACTATGGACGCACGGCGAAAAGGAAGGCGGACGCCTCTCATCACCACGGGCATGGGCACGATATGGATCGTTCAGCCTTTTCCGTCATCGTCGCGAAGGCGACCTCGCATTGCGGCGCGGGCTGTACGTTGGGAGACATTCTCGCCGAATGGCTGGCTTTCGCCTTTCCCGCCATCACCATCTGGCTCGGATGGCACACGATCTTCTCCGAAAAGATGTTCGCCGTGTGGGTGCTCGATTTTATCTTCGCCTACCTCTTCGGCATTTTCTTCCAGTATTTTTCCATAGCGCCGATGCGGAATCTCGGCCTCCGGGATGGCATCTGGGCCGCCGTGAAGGCCGACACGCTGTCCCTTACCGCTTGGCAGGTCGGCATGTACGGCTTTATGGCGATCGCAGTCTTCGGGATATTCCGCGACCTGCTCGGCGCGAGACTTGAGGTCGTAACGCCGGAATTCTGGTTCATGATGCAGATTGCCATGCTTTGCGGCTTCGTCACCAGTTATCCGGTTAACTGGTGGCTGATAAAGGCAGGATGGAAGGAGGAGATGTAAGGCCAGACACTGGCCTAGTCACGTCAAGCTGGAACGACCACCTGACCCAGCGTCGTAAGCTGATGAAGAAATTCTTCGAGCTTGGTGCGGTGAGTGGCCTCTGTCGCCGCACTTATCGCCTGCCTTGTTTCCTCCATGCGGCGCTCCAGATCGCCACGGTCGAAATCGCGCTCATGGACAGAAAATTCAGCGAGAAGGATACAGCCTTCGGGCGATATGTCCGCGAACCCGCCATAGACGACATAACGATTGGTTTCGCCGCCGGACGTTTCGACGGTGACGATGCCGGGGCGCATCGTCGTCATGACTGGCGCATGCCTCGCCATCACCGTCATCTCGCCTTCGGTTCCGGGGACGACGACGGAGTGCACCTCCTCCGAAACGAGAAGGCGCTCGGGTGAAACAAGTTCGAACTTGAAGCTGTCCATCGGCATTGCACCCTCTCCTGTTCGCCATCAACCGCAACGGCTGACCTGCATAATTACAGTAGAGCGCACCGGTTCCCGAGAAAAGCCTCAGGCGGGAACGACGATTTGTCCCAATGTCGTCAGTTGATGGAGCAATTCTTCCAACACCGTGCGGTGATGGCCGTCCGTCGTCTCGGTCAGATCCTTGCGCACCTGCTCGATCCGCTCGGCAATGTCCGCGTGGGAAATGTCATCGACATGCGACGAGGATTCCGCCAGAAGCGTCAGGCTGTCCGGCAGGATATCGGCGAAACCGCCGAAGACGATATAGCGATCGACCTTGCCGGAAGCGGTGTTGACGGTGACGATACCGGGTTTCAGCGTCGTCATGACCGGAGCATGATGCGCCATGACGGTCATCTCGCCTTCCGTCCCGGGAACGACGACCGATTGGACGTCTTCGGAGAGGAGAAGCCGCTCCGGAGAGACGAGTTCGAATTTGAAGCTGTCAGCCATTTCTTACCAGGCAGTCGGCAGTAGGCAGTCGGCAAAAATGCCGTCAGTTTCCTGCTTGACCCTGCTGCCTACTCCCTATTGCCGATTGCCTACTGCCGATTGCCGCAATCACGCCGCTTCCGCAGCCAGCTTCTGCGCCTTCTCAACAGCTTCTTCGATCGTGCCGACCATATAGAAGGCGGCCTCCGGCAGATGATCGTATTCGCCGTTGCAGAGGCCCTTGAAGCCCTTGATCGTGTCGGCGAGGTCAACCAACTTGCCCGGCGCGCCGGTGAAGACCTCGGCGACGAAGAAGGGCTGCGACAGGAAACGCTCGACCTTGCGGGCGCGGGCGACCGTCAGCTTATCCTCTTCGGAAAGCTCGTCCATGCCCAGGATGGCGATGATGTCCTGCAGCGACTTGTAACGCTGCAATGTGGACTGAACCAGACGCGCCACCTCGTAGTGCTCCTCGCCCACGATCAGCGGATCGAGCATGCGTGAAGTGGAATCGAGCGGATCGACGGCCGGATAGATGCCCTTCTCGGCGATCGAACGGGAAAGCGTCGTCGTCGCGTCGAGGTGAGCGAAGGAGGTCGCCGGCGCCGGGTCGGTCAAATCGTCGGCGGGCACGTAGATCGCCTGCACCGAGGTGATCGATCCCTTGGTCGTCGTGGTGATGCGCTCCTGCAGTGCGCCCATATCGGTGGCGAGCGTCGGCTGGTAGCCCACTGCCGAGGGAATACGGCCAAGCAGAGCCGACACTTCCGAGCCCGCCTGGGTGAAGCGGAAGATGTTGTCGACGAAGAAAAGCACGTCCTGCCCCTGGTCGCGGAAATATTCTGCGACGGTCAGGCCGGTCAATGCCACGCGGGCACGCGCGCCGGGCGGCTCGTTCATCTGGCCGTAGACGAGTGCAGCCTTCGAGCCTTCGCCGCCGCCCTTCTTGTTGACGCCCGATTCGATGAATTCGTGATACAGGTCGTTGCCTTCACGGGTGCGCTCGCCGACACCGGCGAAAACGGAATAGCCGCCATGCGCCTTGGCGATATTGTTGATCAGTTCCTGGATGAGCACCGTCTTGCCGACGCCGGCGCCGCCGAACAGGCCGATCTTGCCGCCCTTCGCGTATGGCGCCAGGAGATCGACCACCTTGATGCCCGTAACGAGAATCTCGGCCTCCGTCGATTGCTCGACATAGGCCGGCGCGGGCGCATGGATCGGGCGCAATTCCGCGGCATGCACAGGGCCTGCTTCATCGACGGGCTCGCCAATGACATTGATGATGCGGCCGAGCATGCCGGGACCGACCGGCACCTCGATCGGCGCGCCGGTATCGGTGACGGGCTGGCCGCGCGTCAGGCCTTCCGTGGTGTCCATCGCGATCGTGCGAACGGTATTTTCGCCGAGGTGCTGCGCCACTTCCAGCACCAGGCGGTTGCCGTGATTGTCCGTCTCGAGCGCGTTCAGGATGGCCGGAAGATGGCCCTCTTCGAAGGCGACGTCGACGACGGCGCCGATGATCTGGTGAACCTTGCCGACGGCGCCGCCGGAAGCGGCCTGCACGGGCGAGGATGCCTTTGCGGCAGCCGCCCTTGCCGGAGCCGCCTTTGCCGCGGCAGGCTTTTTCACAGCCGCAGCCTTGGCCGCCGCTGCGGGCGCTTTGGCCGCCGTCTTAACCGTCGCTGTGGCGGCCTTGGCGGCCTGAGCCTTCTTTGGGGTCGCTGCTTTCGCCATCGTCCTTACCTCTTCGATCCGTTCTCTCCGCCGGTTCCGGCGGTCAGAGCGCCTCGGCGCCCGAAATGATTTCGATCAGTTCCTTGGTGATCTGCGCCTGTCTCTGGCGGTTGTAGGTGATCGAAAGCCTGTTGATCATGTCGCCCGCATTGCGCGTGGCGTTATCCATCGCCGTCATCTTCGCGCCCATCTCGCCCGCCGCGTTCTCGAGCAGCGCCCGGAAGATCTGCACCGCGATGTTGCGCGGGATGAGATCGTCCAGGATGAGATTGGCGTCAGGCTCGTAATCATAGACCGCGCCCGCCGCATCGCCGGTATCCTCGACCGGACCGGCCGACGCGGGAATGATCTGCTGTGCCGTCGGCACCTGGCTGATCACCGACTTGAATTCCGAATAGAGGAGCGTGCAGACGTCGAACTGCCCTTCCCTGAAGAGCGTGATGATCTTGCGCGCGATCTCGTCGGCATTGGCAAAACCGATCTGCTTCACCTCGCGCAGGCTGACCCGGTCGATGATCAGCGAACCGAAATCGCGGCGCAGGATATCGTTGCCCTTCTTGCCGACGGTGATGATCTTGACCTGCTTGCCCGCCGCGAGAAGCTTGCGGACATGCTCGCGGGCGAGACGTGCGATCTGCGCATTGAAGCCGCCGCAAAGGCCACGGTCGGCGGTGCACACGACGATGAGATGCGTGTCATCCTTGCCGGTTCCCGTCATGAGGGCCGGAGCATCGTCACCCGGATTGATGGTCTGCGTGATGTTCGCAAGCACTGCCGCCATACGCTGCGAATAAGGCCGCGCTGCTTCCGCAGCCTCCTGCGCACGGCGCAGCTTCGCCGCGGCGACCATCTGCATCGCCTTGGTGATCTTCTGCGTCGCCTTGACCGAGGCGATGCGGTTGCGAAGGTCTTTTAACGAAGGCATGGACTAGGCCCGTCTCCCTCTCCCGGCGCGATCAGGCGAAATTCTTCGCAAAAGCGTCGATCTGCGCCTTGAGCTTACCGCGAAGCTCGTCCGAAAGAGCCTTCTCGTTGCGGATCGCGTCGAGCACGTCCTTGCCTTCGGAACGCATCCAGGCAAGCAGCCCCTGCTCGAAGCGCGTCACCTGGTTGAGCGCCAGCTTGTCGAGATAGCCCTGCGTGCCGGCGAAGATGACCGCGACCTGCTCCTCCGTCTTCAGCGGCGAGAACTGCGGCTGCTTCAGGAGTTCGGTCAGACGGGCGCCGCGATTGAGAAGACGCTGGGTCGCGGCATCAAGGTCGGAGCCGAACTGTGCGAAGGCCGCCATTTCGCGGTATTGCGCAAGCTCGCCCTTGATCGAGCCGGCCACCTGCTTCATCGCCTTGATCTGCGCCGAGGAACCGACGCGCGACACCGAAAGACCGACATTCACGGCCGGCCGGATGCCCTGGAAGAACAGGTTGGTCTCGAGGAAGATCTGGCCGTCGGTGATCGAGATCACATTGGTCGGAATATAGGCCGACACGTCGTTCGCCTGCGTCTCGATGATTGGCAGGGCGGTCAGCGAGCCGGCGCCCTTTTCGTCGCTCATCTTCGCCGCGCGTTCGAGCAAGCGGGAATGGAGGTAGAAAACGTCGCCGGGATAGGCTTCGCGGCCCGGCGGGCGGCGGAGCAGAAGCGACATCTGGCGATAGGCGACGGCCTGCTTGGAAAGATCGTCATAGGCGATCACGGCATGCTTGGAATTGTCGCGGAAATATTCGCCCATGGCGCAGCCGGCGAACGGCGCCAGGAACTGCATCGGCGCCGGATCGGAAGCGGTCGCGGCGACAATGATGGAATAGTCGAGCGCGCCGCGCTCTTCGAGCACCTTCACGAATTGCGCGACGGTGGAGCGCTTCTGGCCGACGGCGACATAGACGCAATAGAGCTTTTCGGACTCCGGTCCGCTGTCGTGAATGGCCTTCTGGTTCAGGATCGTATCGAGGATGATGGCGGTCTTGCCGGTCTGGCGATCGCCGATGACAAGCTCGCGCTGGCCGCGCCCGATCGGGATCAGCGCATCGATGGCCTTGAGGCCGGTCGACATCGGCTCATGCACCGACTTGCGGGGAATGATGCCCGGCGCCTTCACGTCGACGCGGCGGCGCTCCGTCGCCTTGATCGGCCCCTTGCCGTCGATCGGGTTGCCGAGCGCGTCGACGACGCGGCCAAGCAGCCCCTCGCCGACCGGTACGTCCACGATCGAGCCTGTGCGCTTGACAGTGTCGCCTTCCTTGATGTCGCGGTCGTTGCCGAAGATGACGACGCCGACATTATCAGCTTCCAGATTGAGCGCCATGCCGCGGATGCCGCCGGGGAACTCGACCATCTCGCCGGCCTGGACATTGTCGAGGCCGTAAACGCGGGCGATGCCGTCGCCGACCGACAGCACCTGGCCGACTTCCGTGACTTCCGCCTCGCGGCCGAAATTCTTGATCTGGTCCTTAAGGATTGCGGAAATTTCCGCCGCGCGGATATCCATCAGCCGACCTCTTTCAGTGCAAGCTTGAGCGAATTGAGTTTGGTTTTAAGGGATGTGTCGATCTGACGCGATCCCATCTTGACGATCAGGCCGCCGAGCAGCGACGGATCGACAGAAAGGCTGATCGACACGCTCTTGCCCGCGACACCTTTCAGCGCCGCCTTGAGTTCCGATTGCTGCGCCGCCGTCAGGGCATGCGCAGAGACGACTTCCGCCGCCACCTCGCCCCGGCGCTCAGCGGCAATGGCGCGAAAGGCGCGGATCATTCCAGGAAGGGCGAAAAGCCGCCGGTTCCGGGCGACGACACGAAGGAAATTCCCGACCAATCCGCCGATCTTCACCCTGTCGGCGATGGCGGAGATGGCGCGGAACTGGTCCTCGCTGGAAAATACCGGGCTTTCGATGAGCCGCTTGAGGTCCTCGCTTCCCGAAAGAAGCTCCTCGACGCGCCCAAGATCCGCCTCGACCTTGGCGATGGCGTTTTCCTGCTCGGCGAGTTCGAAAAGCGAGCCGGCGTAACGCTCTGCGACACCTGAAATCAGCGAACTGGACTGCGCCACTTGCGGCCTTTTCTCACGCGTTGCCGTCAGCGTTTCGGCCACCCCTGGTCGGTTACGGCTAAGCCACTGACTTGATTGAAATTTCCGGTCGCGCGAACAAAATCGCCGCTTCCCCCGACCGAATATCGCATGCCGTCTAGCATAGGCTTCCGAGACTCGCAACACCATGCGGCAAAAGCTTTCGCAAAAGCGTCACCCGAACTTCTCATCAAGGCAGGAACCCAAAAGCGAAAGCGAGCGGCAAGGCGGCGAGTACGATCTCGAGGACGAAGACCGAAATATTATAGAGCGTCACGCCCTTGTCCGACAGCATTGAAACCAGCCGCCCGAAAGCGGTGAAGGCCCACGCGAACCCCGCCGCCATATAGAGAAGCGGCTGGGCGAGCAGGATGCAGCTCAAGCCGATGCCGAGATAGAAGCCTGCAATGGTGGCCCGCGATCCCGCCAATGCTTCGGGATGCGTTGGAAGGGTTTGCAGCCTGATGAGCCGAAGTCCTGTCCGTGGCGCGAACAGGAACACAAGGCCGAACAAGGTGGTGACGGCGGCGGACGCCCAAGCCAGCCATTCGCCCTGGCTCGCAGGCCAGGGAAAGGAAAGTCCCATGAAGCGATTCCCCTGTCGGTCCCCTTGAATTGCGTGTCGCATGCATTGAAGGGCGGGGATAGGGGAAGTCAAGCAAGAGCTTCCTCAGTGAGCGGCCGTGCCCTCATGGAGGGCATGATATTCCACGAATGCAGTCTCCTGACAAACCGGGGTGGGCGCAACACGGACGCGGGTCTAGATTCTCATCCAGGTTAAATCCTGCCGCTCTCGCGACCAGGACACTTCGATGAATTCCGAAGCATTGCGGAGCGCCGGGCCGCTATATCCACCCGAAATGAACATGGAGCCCGTTTGATGAATTTCATGAACGCAGCGCCTCTCGAAGCGGCCAATGCCCATGGTGGAAGATTCGCCGGACTGACCCTGGTAGCGCTTTGCCTCGCCGTTCTTGTCGCGCAGGTCGATACCGCGGTGGTCAATCTGGCTGTCAGGCCGATCGGCGCCTATTTCCATGCCAGCGTGGCTGCGATGCAGTGGATCGTCGACAGCTACAATCTTGTCTATGCCGTGCTGCTGCTCACCGGCGGCCTTCTGGCCGACCTTTATGGGCGGAGGCTCGTCTTCATGGCGGGTGCGCTTGTCTTCACGCTCGCCTCGTTCGTCTGCGCCTTCGCCCCATCCGTGCCGATCCTGATTTTCGGACGCGCCGCCGCGGGATTGGGGGCCGCCCTCATCATCCCCTCCTCGCTCGCCATCATCCGGGTGGTCTGGCAAGATCCCACAGCGCGAGGCCGCGCGCTCGGCATATGGGCGGCCTGTAACGGGCTGGCATTCGTTATAGGCCCGACGCTCGGCGGGCTGCTGATCCACCATTTCGGCTGGCCAAGCGTTTTCCTGGTCGTCACGCCGCTGGCCATCGCCGCATTGGCCCTGGCACCGATCGCCATCCCCGAATCGCGCGATCCCGCCGGCCGCCATTTCGACGCACCGGCTCAGGCTTTTGGTATGGCCGCGCTCGGCGGGATCGCCTTTGCCGCTATCGAATCGCATGGCTCGGTGACGCTCGCTGTTACGGCGCTCGCCATTGCGGCAACGGCGCTCATCTTCTTCATCAGGGTTGAATCAGCCAGAGGCGAAGCGGCGCTCGTGCCACTCGACATTTTCCGGATTCGCGAGTTCCGGGGCGCTGCGGTCGCCACAACCGGCATGACCTTCGGCATGTATGGCATTCTTTTCCTGCTGCCGCTGACATGGCAGGGCACGGGCCGCCTTGACGCGACCCAGGCCGGCATCGCCCTGATCCCGATGGCGCTCGTCTTCGTGATTGTCTCGCCTTTTTCGGGCGCATTGGTGCGCAAATTCGGCGCGCCGGCGACGACTGGCGGCGGCGTCGCCATCATAGGTCTCGGTCTGCTGCTGATCGGCGCAAGCGTCCATGAGCACGGTCTCCTCGCCACGGAGATCGGGCTGGCGCTCACTGGTCTCGGCATGGGCTTCGCAACAGGACCGCTGATGGGCGTCGCAGTCGGAGCCGTCGCCGCCTCCCGCTCAGGCACGGCATCCTCGCTCATCAATGTCGCCCGCATGGCTGGCGCGACCATCGGCGTCGCCAGCCTCGGCTCAGTCTTCGCGCTGGCCGGCGCTGGTCCGGGCGGCTTGCGCGCCGCCATGGTGCTTGGCGGTTGCGTCCAGATCGCCTGCGCGCTTTACGCATGGACCGCCAGGTCGAAACAGCGGTAACGCGATCATAAAAAGCTTTGCGGATCGATGTCCACCTGCACCCGGACCGAGCCGCGCGGCTTGGGTCCGGCGGCCAGCATGGCGCGCAGGAAACCCTGCATGTCCGCGCTTCTTTCGCCATGCACCAGAAGCCGGAAACGATGGCGGCCTGCGACGAGCGCGAGCGGCGCCTCGGCCGGGCCGAGGACGTCGATTGCCCGCGAAATTATGACCGCGCGCCTCAATTCGCGCGCATGGCCCTCTGCTTCGCCGCGTGTCGCCGCACTGACGATGATGCCCGCCAGCCGGCCGAAGGGCGGCAGTCCCGCCTTCCGTCGCTCGTCGATCTCGCGCTGATAGAAGGCCTCCGCATCTCCCGAAACGATCGCCTGCATGACCGGGTGGTCCGGCTGGTAGGTCTGTAGAAACCCATGGCTCCGCTTGCCTGTCCGACCTGCGCGGCCCGTCACCTGCGACAGCAGCTGAAACGTCCGTTCCGCGGCGCGCGGATCACCATTCGCCAGACCGAGATCGGCATCGACCACCCCGACCAGAGTCATATTGGGGAAGTGATGCCCCTTGGCGACGAGTTGCGTGCCGATGACGATGTCGGCATCGCCGTTCGCAACGGCTTCGAGTTCGAGGCGCAGCCTTTTCACGCCGCCCATCAGGTCGGACGACAGGACGATGACCCGCGCCTTCGGAAAATGCTGATCGATCTCCTCCGCGATGCGTTCGATTCCTGGACCGCAAGCCGCGAGATGATCGAATGTGCCGCATTCGGGGCAGGCCTCGGGCCGCGCTTCCGAATGTCCGCAATGATGACAGACGAGCTGGCCGCGGAAACGATGCTCCACCAGCCAGCTCGAACAGTTCGGGCACTGGAACCGGTGGCCGCAGACGCGGCAGAGTGTTAGCGGCGCATAGCCACGCCGGTTGAGGAACAAGAGCGACTGTTGCTGGCGCGCAAGCGTCCCGTTTATCTGCTCGATGAGCAGCGGCGAAAGGAACCCGCCTCTTGCCGGCGGCGACCGCCGCATATCGATCGCGTGAATGTCAGGGAGCGCGGCATCGGCATAGCGGGCCGGCAATGCGAGGCGTCGATAGCGCCCCTGCTCGGCATTGACCCGGCTTTCGACCGAAGGCGTCGCCGAAGCCAGCACAACCGGGAAACCACCGATCGAGCCGCGCACCACCGCCATGTCGCGAGCGTTGTAAAAGACGCGGTCTTCCTGCTTGTAGGCCGGGTCGTGTTCTTCATCGACGACGATCAGCCCGAGATCGCTAAAGGGCAGGAACAAGGCCGAGCGCGCGCCTGCGACGACGCGCACGCCGCCCTCGGCCACCTGCCGCCACACCCGCTCGCGCATTTTCGGCGAAAGATCGGAATGCCATTCCGCCGGTTTGGCTCCGAACCGGTCCTGGAAACGTTCGAGGAATTGCTGCGTCAGCGCTATCTCCGGCACAAGGACGAGAACCTGCCGCCCCTGCTCCAGCGCTTCTGCGATCGCCTCGAAATAGACCTCCGTCTTCCCTGATCCGGTGACTCCATCGAGAAGGTTGACGGCAAAACCTTTGCCGGCGACCGAAGCGCGGAGCCTTTCCGCAGCCTCTTTCTGATCACAGGTCAGTTTGGGCTGCGCGTATCCGGCCATGGGCGCCGCGACGACAGGCCGCGGAGGCAGTTCGATTGTTTCGAAGACGCCCTGCGCACGCAATCCATCGATGACACTTGCCGAGACACCTGCCGCGTGGGCGAGGCCCGAGCGAGTCCAGCCTAGACCGTCGCCGGCAAGATCGAGCACGCGCCTTCGCGCACCCGTCATGCGGTCTGGCGCCGCCCCGGTCATCCGCAGGCCTTCCACCGGTGGTTCCGGATCGAAGGCCGCCGGCGCGCGCAGCACCATCCGCGCCACCATTCCGGGCGGCGAGAGCGTATAGGAGGAAACCCAGTCGACGAAGCGCCGCATTTCCGGCTTTAGCGGTGGACAATCGAAAACTTCCGTGATCGGCCGCAGCTTTTTCGGATCGATGCTGTCGCATGCGCCGTCCCAGACGATGCCTGCCACCTCCCTCGGCCCGAGAGGCACGCGCACGATCGAACCCGGCTCGGCGGAGACACCATCGGGAACCGCGTAGGAATAGGGTCGCTCGGCCGGCATCGGGACCAGCACCGGCACGACTTTCTTTTGATGCGAATCTTCACTCATGCTGCGTGACCTTGCCCCGACTTTGCACTAAATCAAGAGAGAGCGAAGGACGGCTTCGCCGCCGCCACGGCATATCCAAGGAGATCACCATGAAGTTTTTTGTCGACACGGCCGACGTGAAGGAAATCCAGGAACTCAACGATCTCGGGCTTCTCGACGGCGTCACCACCAACCCGTCGCTTATCATGAAATCGGGCGGCAAGATCCTCGATGTCACCAAGCAGATCTGCGAGATCGTCAAGGGACCGGTCTCGGCGGAAGTCACCGCGACCGATTATGAGGGCATGATGCGGGAGGCGAAGGTTCTCGCCAAAATCGCCGACAACATTGCCATCAAGGTGCCTTTGACGCTGGACGGATTGAAAGCCTGCAAGGCGATCCGCTCCGGAGGCCGCATGGTCAATGTCACGCTTTGTTTTTCCGCCACCCAGGCGCTTCTGGCCGCAAAGGCCGGCGCGAGCTTCATCTCCCCCTTTGTCGGCCGTATCGACGATATGGCGGAGGAAGGCATGGAGATCGTTTCCGAAATCCGGACGATCTACGACAATTACGATTTCAAAACCGAGATCCTCGCCGCGTCGATCCGCACGGTGAACCATGTCAAGCAGGCGGCGCTCCTCGGGGCGGATATCGCGACCATCCCGCCGGCGACGCTGAAAGCTTTGGTCAAGCATCCGCTGACCGACAAAGGGCTTGAGGCCTTCCTGGCAGACTGGAAAAAGACGGGTCAGCAGATCGGCTGAGGCAGCCGTAGTCAGAAGCGGAGGCCTCGTCCTTCGCTTTCAGTCTCGGCGGGTGATTGTAAAAGAGGGAACCGGACGTGGTCCTTCGCCGGAGCAGTGCGTCCTTCGAGGCCCGCTTCGCGGGTACTTCAGCATGAGGAACGAGCGCCTGCCTCCCTCATCCTGAGGCGCGAACTCCTGAGCTTGTCGAAGGGGCGAGCCTCGAAGGACGCACCCAATTTCAACCGCTGGTCGAAGGCATCTGCGACCAGGCTTTCATCGCCTCGTCGAAAACCTTGTTGCCGGGAATGCCCTTTTCGAGCGTGATCAAGGCGCGGCGGCCCGATTTGTAGACGATCGGGATATCGATCCAGCTTTGCTGCCGAAGCAGGTTCATGTTGGTCTCGATCGACGCCTTGTCATTGTTGAGGGCGAAAAGGAAAAATCCGTCGGAAATCTTCGCGGGAATCCCGAGCAACGGGCTCCCCGGAGATTGCTCCGTATCCTTCATCGCGATCCTGAGCACGCTCTCGATCCCGCCGCCTTCGAAATGGTCGGGCGTCAGGAAGATCAGTTCGACGATGTGACTCGCGGGAAGCGTCTGGTCCGTATTGCGGCGGATCGTCATGCGCAGTTGCACATCCTTGCCGGGAATGGTGGCCTCCGCGCGGATAGCAGGTTCTGGCGGAGAATCGCCTCCGGGCGATTCCTTGACCAGTGACCAGACGACTGTTCCGTTTTGCGCCGAGCCTTGTGCCGCATCCGTGCGCTCCTCATAGAAGATCGCGTGCTGCCCGACAGGAATCTGCGTGGTATTGTCTGCAGGGACGCCGGTGGCGCCAGGCTGTGGCGTCGCAGGCGCGGCGGGCGTCGCATTGTTAGGCTGAGACTGTGTTGGCAGTGTTGTCGCCGCCGCCAGTGAGGTGCCCTCCCCGATCTTCGTTTCGCCCCCGGCTGGTCCCGGATTCGTCTCGCTTCCGTTGGGCAGCAACCGTTGTGTGAATTTCTGCACCGCAGGCTGAGCGGGGGTCGGCGCAGCGGCAGGTTCTGCTGGCTTGACCGGCTGGCTTGCCTGAGGCGTCGGCTTTGCCTCCGCAGGCTCTTGAGCCGCTGTCTTCTGCTCGTTCGCCGCCGGCGGCGTGGACTCGGGCTTCGCAGCCGCGACCTTCGCCGCTGGCGGGGCAACGTTTGATCCGCTGTTTTCCGCTTTCGCGAATTTCGGCAGATCGACCCCGAGCTTCGCCGCCAGTTCCTCCCGCTTCATCCAGCCGCCATAGGCGGCACCAGCGACGACCAGGAGCAGGACAAGCGCCGCAATAAGGCGGCCGGCGCGGGATCGCCCGCGTGGCTGCGCCACTTCCCTGCGCGGCGAAGCCATCGTTGTCATCTCGGGGCGATGAAAATCGAATTCGTCCTCGTCCTCAGCGGCAGGAATGCTGGCGGGTCCGGCCAGTCCCGATGGCAGGACTTCCTGCGTTGGGCCTTGCTTTTGCACGGCAAGCGCGGAGGGTAACGGCTCCTTAACCGCCAGAGGCTCGGGCCTCTTGAGATCGAAGCCGCGGGATGCGGCGGGCGCTTCAGTCAAGCTGGCGAAGAATTCGTCCAGTTCATCGGAAGGCTCGGGCGTAGCGGGCTTCGGCGCATATTCGGCCTCTATGACGCCGATTGCATCCTCGAGCGCCTTCTTCTGCCTTTCCACCGCGGTAGCTGAAGGAGGCGGGTTGATCTGCGCGAGTTTTGACGCGATCGTGGCGCGCGCCTTGTCATAGACCTTCTTTCGCGTCTCCGGCGTGGTCTCACCGAGACCGTCGATGGTCTTTTTCAGGACAGCAACGAAATCTGCCATTCTTCCTTGTGCTTTCTATTCCGCCTGCTGCGGACCGCGGCGTTGGGGGTCAGGACCCTAATCTTGAAAAGGGTCCGTCACAAGTATGGTGTCTTCCCGCTCCGGGCTTGTCGACAAAAGCGCGACGGGAGCACCGATGAGTTCCTCTATATAGCGTACGTACTTCACCGCCTGCGCGGGCAGATCGTTCCAGCTGCGCGCGCCCTGCGTCGTCCCATTCCAGCCTTCCAGCGTCTCGTAGACGGGTTCGACGGCCGCCTGCGCGCCCTGGGCGGCAGGCAGATAGTCGATCAATTCCCCTCCAAGGCGATATCCCGTGCAGATCTTGATTTCCTTCAAGCCGTCGAGCACGTCAAGCTTGGTCAAGGCGATGCCGTTGATGCCGTTCACTGCCACCGCTTGTCGCACGAGAACCGCATCGAACCAGCCGCAGCGACGCTTGCGTCCGGTGACGGTGCCGAATTCGCGGCCGCGCTCGCCGAGGAACTGCCCGATGTCGTTCTTTTGTTCGGTCGGGAACGGCCCCTCGCCGACCCGCGTCGTGTAGGCCTTGGTGATGCCGAGCACATAGCCGATGGCCCCAGGCCCAAGGCCCGATCCAGGCGCAGCCTGCCCCGCGACCGTGTTCGACGATGTCACGAAGGGATAAGTACCATGATCGATATCGAGGAGCGTCCCCTGCGCGCCTTCGAACAGGATGCGCGCGCCGGCGCGGCGCCTGTCGTCGAGCACCTTCCAGACGCGGTCCATATAGGGAAGGATGCGGTCGGCGACGGATGTCAGTTCCTCCATGATGGTTTCATGCGCGACTTCCGGATGGCCCAACCCTCGCCTCAATGCGTTGTGATGCGTCAGCAGCCGGTCGACCTTGGCGGGCAATGTGTCCAGATTTGCCAAATCCATGACCCGGATCGCCCGCCGTCCGACCTTGTCCTCATAGGCCGGTCCGATGCCCCGGCGCGTGGTCCCGATCTTGGTTCCCGAATTGGACGCGGCGTCTTCGCGGAACCCGTCCAACTCACGGTGCAGGGACAGGATAAGCGCCGTATTTTCGGCGATTTTCAGGCAATCGGGCGTCACCACGATCCCTTGCGCGGCAAGCCGCCCGAGTTCGGCGACAAAAGCATGCGGATCGAAAACGACGCCGTTGCCGATAATCGACAATTTGCCGGGGCGCACCACGCCGGAAGGCAGGAGCGACAGTTTATAGCTCGTCCCGTCGACGACCAGCGTATGGCCGGCATTATGGCCGCCCTGGAACCGGACCACGACTTCGGCGCGTTCCGACAGCCAGTCGACGATCTTGCCTTTCCCCTCGTCGCCCCATTGCGAGCCGACGACTACCACATTGGCCATTGACGTTTCCTTTTGCTGCACCGGCTGTCGAGTGGAAAAAAGCCTCTATAGCCCCGGGAAATGCACTTAGCGACCCCTCTTGGCCGGGTGATCGTGACGATTTGACGGCCAGAACCCATGAATCCGTCGGAAATGGCGCCCAAGAAGCGGTAACGGGTTCACGGAACCTGGTCCATTTACCACACCCTGGAGAACGCATATTCCTCATTCCCCGCCGCGCCGCGATTCGGCAAATCTATTTCAGGGGACGCCGATGGCGACGACCGCCTACATCCTTCTTGTGCTCACGACGTTGATGTGGGGCGGGAATTCGATCGCTGGCAAAATGGCCGTTGGCCATGTTTCTCCGATGATCCTGGTATTTTTCCGCTGGCTGCTCGCCTTTCTCGTTCTGTTGCCCGTGGGTTGGAAGCCACTGCAAAAGGACTGGCCGATCGTGCGGCCCAATCTTCTGAAGCTCTCGGCGCTCGGAGCCTGCGGATTCACGCTTTTCAACGTCATTTTCTATACCGCGCTGAATTACACCACCGCTATCAATGTCTCGATCGAGCAGGCCGGTATGCCGGTGCTGATCATCCTCATAAATTTCTTCCTGTTCCGGATGCGCGCCAGCTGGGCACAACTCGTCGGCGCCCTGGTCACGATCGTCGGCGTCGTCCTGACCGCCGCTCATGGCGATCCGTTGCAGCTGATGACGCTGCAATTAAATTTCGGCGATGCGATCATGCTGATCGCGGTCATCCTCTATAGCCTCTATTCCGTCGGCCTGCGGCTGAAGCCCGCCATCCAATGGCAAAGCCTGATCCTGGTGCTTACAGGCTCTTCACTCGTCACGGCGATACCCTTCGCCGTCTGGGAAGTCGCGTCGGCAAACGCCATTTTTCCCGATATAGAGGGATGGCTTCTCATCGCCTATACGGCGTTCATCGTCTCGGCGGTATCCCAGGTCCTGTTCATCCGCGGCATCGAACTCATCGGCCCAAACCGCGCCGGCATCTTCATCAACCTGGTGCCGATCTTCGGCACTCTGCTTTCCGTTGTCATCCTCGGCGAAAGCTTTCATCTCTATCAGGGGATAGCGCTTGCCCTCGTCCTCGGCGGCATCTGGATGGCGGAGACGAGTGGGCGGAAACGCGCGGTTTGATCGCAACCCACAATAGAAAAAGGCGGCAAAACCGCCGCCTTCACGCCTTTTCTCCGCGGCTCACATAGTCGATATGTCGAACCGGAGCGGCTTGGCTGATTGGATGGTCGGATGCGCGCGCAGCTCGGCAAGCACGTTCTCGGGAAACGGCGCATCGAGATAGAGAAGCGCGATGGCGTCGCCGCCCGGCCTGTCGCGGCCAAGCGCGAAATTGGCGATGTTGACGCCGTTCTTGCCGCAGACCGTTCCAAGCAGGCCGATGATGCCGGGCGCGTCGGCGTTCGTCGTATAGAGCATATGCTCGCCGACCTCGGCGTCGAGGTTGATGCCCTTGATCTGGATAAAGCGCGGCTTGTGGTCGGAAAAGCAGGTGCCGGCGATGGCGCGCGTCTGCTTCGCCGTCTTGACGGTGAGCTTGATATAGCCGTCGAACACGCCCGACTTGTCGCGCTTCACCTCCGACAGGATCACGCCGCGCTCCTTCGCCATGATCGGCGCCGAAACCATGTTGACGTCGGCCACCTGCGGCCGGATCAGGCCGGCGAGCGCCGCGCTGACCAGCGCCTTGGTGTTCATCGCCGCCGTCGAGCCGTCGAACAGGATCTCGACCTCCTCGATCGGTTCTTCCGTGACCTGCCCGACGAAAGCGCCGAGCACTTCGGCGAGTTTGACGAAAGGCTTCAGCCTGGGCGCCTCTTCCGCCGTGATGGACGGCATGTTGATGGCGTTCGAGACCGCGCCTTTGATGAGATAATCCGCCATCTGCTCGGCGACCTGCAGGGCGACATTCTCCTGCGCTTCGGTCGTGGCGGCGCCGAGATGCGGTGTGCAGACGACATTGGGTAGGCTGAAAAGCGGGTTTTCCGTCGCAGGCTCGACCTCGAAGACATCGATCGCCGCCCCGGCGACCTTACCCGTCTTGAGCGCGGCTACGAGATCGGCCTCGACGACAAGCCCGCCACGGGCGCAATTGATGATCCTGACTCCATCCTTCATCTTGGCAATGGCGTCGGCGTCGATGATGTTGCGCGTGCGGTCGGTGAGCGGCGTATGCAGAGTGATAAAATCAGCGCGGGCGAGGAGATCGTCGAGTTCGACCTTTTCGACGCCAAGTTGCGATGCCCGTTCCTCCGACAGGAACGGATCATAGGCGATCACACGCATCTTGAGCCCGACGGCGCGCGCCGCCACGATCGAGCCGATATTGCCGCAGCCGACAATGCCGAGCACCTTGCCGGTGATCTCGACGCCCATGAAGCGGTTCTTCTCCCACTTGCCGGCGCGGGTGGAGAAGTCCGCCTCGGGAAGCTGGCGCGCGAGCGCGAACATCATCGCGACGGCATGCTCGGCCGTGGTGATGGAATTGCCGAAGGGTGTGTTCATCACGATGATGCCCTTGCGGCTGGCAGCCGGTATGTCGACATTGTCGACGCCGATGCCGGCGCGGCCGATAACCTTCAGATTGGTCGCCGCGGCGATGAGCTTCTCCGTCACCTTGGTAGCGGAACGGATGGCAAGCCCGTCATATTTGTCGATGACGGCGAAAAGCTTGTCCCGGTCCTTGCCGAGATCGGGCTGGTAATCGACATCCACGCCACGATCCTTGAAGATCTGCACGGCGGTCGGGGAAAGCTGGTCTGAAACGAGAACACGAGGCATGGGGTGGTATCCTTGGCGCTGTTTCCCTCCCCTTTGAGGGGAGGGTGGTCGCGAAGCGACCGGGTGGGGTTGTTGCGGCCGTGTGAGGCCTGAATTTGCTTGGAAGATCGGCGCGGGCGGGGATGACCCCACCCGGCCGGATTTTATCCGGCCACCCTCCCCTCAAAGGGGAGGGAAAGACGGCGCTACGCAGCCGCCTTCAGCGCGGCCTTCTGCGCGGCAAAAGCCCAGTCGAGCCAGGGCATCAGCCTTTCGAGATCGGCGGTCTCGACAGTGGCGCCGCACCAGATGCGAAGGCCGGGAGGCGCGTCGCGGTAAGCGCCGATGTCATAGGCGACGCCTTCCTTGTCGAGCGCCGCGGCGATGCCCTTCGCCACCGCCGCCTGCGCCTCGTCGCCCATCGCCACCACATCCGGATCGACAATCGATAGGCAGACCGACGTATTGGAGCGGGTCTCCGGCTTCACCGCCAGATGACCGAGCCAGGAGGACCTTTGAACGAACCGGTCGATGACGGCGAAATTCGCGGCGGCGCGCGCAATGAGCGCATCAAGACCGCCGATCGATTTCGCCCATGACAGCGCGTCGATATAATCCTCGACACAGAGCATGGAGGGCGTGTTGATGGTCTCGCCCTTGAAGATGCCCTCGATCAGCTTGCCGCCCTTGGTCAGGCGGAAGATCTTGGGCAACGGCCACGCCGGCGTATAGCTTTCCAGCCGCTCGACGGCGCGCGGCGACAGGATCAGCATGCCATGCGCCGCCTCTCCTCCCAGCACCTTCTGCCAGGAAAAGGTGACGACATCGAGCTTGGCGAAATCGAGCCGCTGCGCGAAGGCCGCCGACGTCGCATCGCAGATCGTCAGGCCCTTGCGGTCCGCCGGGATGAAATCGGCGTTGGGAACCCGGACGCCGGAGGTCGTGCCGTTCCAGGTGAACACCACGTCGCGGTCGAAGTCGATTTTGGAAAGGTCCGGCAGTTCGCCATAGGGCGCTTCGATAACGCGCGCATCGGCGAGCTTCAGTTGCTTGACGGTATCGGTGACCCAGCCGGCGCCGAAACTTTCCCAGGCGAGCAAGTCGACGCCACGGGCGCCAAGCAGCGACCAGAGCGCCATCTCCACGGCGCCGGTATCGGAAGCCGGCACGATGCCGATGCGGTATTCGGCCGGAACCTGCAGAATCTCACGGGTCAGGTCGATCGCCTCGGCGAGCTTCGCCTTGCCGATCTTGGCGCGATGCGAGCGGCCGAGTGATGCGCGGCGCAACGCATCGGGCGTCCAGCCGGGACGCTTCGCACAGGGACCAGATGAAAAATGGGAATTGGCCGGACGCACGTCCGGCGTGGGGAGAGTCGTCATGTTTTTCCTATCCTTCCAGATAGCACGCCCCTCGTTGGGGAGGGGTGGCCCGCTGGGGGCGATAGGCTCTCTGGCCGCCGGCGTCAAGAGGAAACTTTCTGTCGCTTGGAGAACATTTGCCAGGCGCCGACCTCTTGCCGGTACGAAAAAAGCGGGCGCCCGGCCCGCTTTCGACAAAATCACGCAAATGCTCTTCGCTCACCACAGATCATATCGGAGGCCAAGCCGGATCTGGTGATAGTGAACGCCCTTCTTGATCGTATAGCCGGTGAAATCGTCCGCCTGGGCGACCTTCGCATCCGGGGCGGAAAGATATTGATAACCCAGGTCGAGCGAGACGTTCTGGGTCATGCGATAGCTCAACCCGGCATCGAGCGTGTAGGCGAAGGAATAATCCGGGGAATGATTGGAGAAATAGAGCGATCCGGCCGGGTCGATATAATGGCCTGAAACTTCGGGATTGCTCCTCAGCACGCCCGCGCCGGCGCCGATATAGGGCGTGAAGCCCATATAGGTGCCAAGATCGGCATAGACGTTTGCCATGGCATACCAGGCGCTGTTATCGACGCTGTTCGCTGCATCGATGGTCCCGTCATTGTAACTGGCCTTCACCTTGTTGCCGGGCAAATAGCCAAGATTGAGATCGGCGCGCAGCCAATCGGTGAAGTGATAACCGAACCCGATGCTGCCCGTGAACTGGGTCTCGCGATCGCTGTAGCTGTCGGTGGTCGTGGTGAAATTGACGTTCTTGAAGCTCTTGTTCAGGTCGTAGCCGAGATCGCCCCGGAGATACCACCCGGTTCCGACCTCGACTGGCACCTCCGGCGCCTGTTGAACAAGGACTGGCTCATAATCCGCGGCCATTGCTGGGGAGCAGACGAAAGAGCCGAATGCGCCGGCCAGCACCATGCGCGACAAAAGATTCATGATCCCTACTCCCCAACCCACATTCATCCGAAGATAGCCGGATTCCGTTATGAGTATTAACCATGCTGGTTAAGTGCGGGTTAAGGATAATGGTCCGTTACGCATGAAAAGCCTCGAAACGCCAAAGAAAAACCCGGCCTGAGCCGGGCTTTTCCTTTCGCCGTTTCGACGCTTACTTGTAGACTGGCGCCGGTGCGGGCGGCTGATAGGCCACTTGCGGTTCCTCGCAACCGTCGCCCGAATTGCCGCCGAAGCTGTAGCGCAGGCCGGCGCGCACCTCGTTGACATTCATGCCGTGATCGAAGCCCGGACCGGCGATCGGCGCATATTCGAACATGCGGCCGCCATTGATGTGGGTGAAGCGATAGCCGACATCGAGCGAGATATTATGCGTCAGGCAATAGGACGCGCCGGCCATCAAGGCATAGGCGAACCGCCAGCTGGATGTGCCCCCATTCCGCTCCGTCGTGTTGGGATCATGCAAATCGTCCCATTTGATATGGGCGCCGCCGATACCGGCGCCGACATAGGGCGTAATGCCGTGATAGGTCCCGAGATCGGCATAGGCATTGGCAAGCAGCAGCCAGCCACTATAGCCTCCACGCTCGACCGAGCTGCAAGGCCCCGCTCCGCCACAGGAAGAACCTGCCGTGCTGCCGCTGAAGTCGGATTTGAACAGATAGTCGGCGGTAACGTCGGTCCGGAGATAGGAATTGATTTTATAGCCGACGCCGCCTCCGATCGACCAAGCGCCGTCGAGCTTGCCGTCATTGACCGTGTTCGTTCCCGGCGGCGGCCCGTAGGTGATATAATCGGCGCCACGGAAATTTGACCAGTGATAGTCGAGGTCGCCGCGTATGTACCATCCGCCGGTCGCGACCGGCACGACTTGGACAGGCGCGGGCGCTTCTACGACCTGCGGCTCATACAAATCCGCGGCGACAGCCGGCACCGAGATGCCGGCGAGCAGCGCGACGCCGAGACCTACTGGCTTCACGATTTTGAACATCTTCCCTATCCCCTAGCAACCCGGAATCGCGTGCGGCGCCGGTATCTGCGAACCGGTTAGGGATAATGAAGCGTAATGGTTAAAGCGGATTTAACCCTGCCGCTTAACCATGAAACAGACCCCGGACGACCGACTCTGTCTGTCCATTCAATGCCGGAAATGGCGGGTGCCGGTGAACACCATCGCGAGGTCGTGCTTATCCGCCGCGGCAATGATATCGGCGTCATTGACAGAACCGCCCGGCTGGATGACGGCCGTTGCGCCGGCCTCTATTGCCTGCAAAAGTCCGTCGGGAAACGGAAAGAAAGCATCAGACGCGACGACGCTGCCCTTTGTCAGCGTTTCCTCAAGCCCGGCCGCGCGGGCAGCCTCCGCAGCCTTTGTGGCCGCGATGCGCGCGGAATCGACACGGCTCATCTGGCCGGCGCCGATTCCCACCGTCGCGCCGTCCCTGGCATAGACGATCGCATTCGACTTGACATGCTTGGCGACGCGAAAGGCGAAGCGGAGATCGGTGTATTCGGCGGCTGTCGGGATCCGCTTCGTGACGACTTTGAGATCCAGATCATCGACAGCGGCATTATCCCGCGACTGGACGAGAAGGCCGCCCGAGACTGTCTTGGCGATCGTCCCTCCGGCACGGGGGTCGGGCAGTTCTCCCGTAAGAAGCAGCCGCAGATTCCTCTTGGATAGGATGATTGCCATCGCCTCCTCCGTCGCATCCGGCGCGATGATCACTTCGGTGAAGATCTTGACGATTTCCGCCGCTGCTTCTGCGTCGAGCGTGCGGTTGAGGGCAATGATGCCGCCAAAGGCCGAAACGGGATCACATCTGAGCGCCTTCAGATAAGCGTCTTTCAGCGTGCCGCCCTCGGCAACTCCGCATGGATTGGCATGCTTGATGATCGCGACCGCCGCGGTCTTGCCATCATCGAACTCGGCAACGAGCTCGAAAGCGGCGTCGGTGTCGTTGATGTTGTTGTAGGAGAGTTGCTTGCCCTGGATCTGGCGCGCCGTGGCGACGCCGGGCCGCTTTTCTCCAGTCAGGTAAAGGCCGGCCGATTGATGCGGATTTTCGCCATAGCGCATGATCGTTTCCAGTTTCCCGGCGAAGGCCCGCCAGGTCGGATGCTCGATAGCGAGGGTTTCGGCGAACCAGCCCGAAATCGCCGCGTCATAGGCGGCCGTGCGCGCAAACGCCTTCGCCGCGAGTCGTTGCCGGAAATCGAAGGAGAGGCTGCCCATATTCAGTTCCAGCGCGTTCAGGAGAGGTTCGTAATCCGTGGGATCGGTAACGACGGCGACGTAGGCATGGTTCTTGGCGGCGGCGCGGATCATGGCCGGCCCGCCTATATCGATGTTCTCGACGACTTCCGGATAGCCTCCGCCCGAAAACCGCACCTGCTCGAAGGGATAGAGGTTCACCACGAGGAGATCGATGCCCGCAATGCCATGCGCCTCCATGGCCTCCGCGTGTTCCGGATCGTCGCGGACGGCGAGCAGCCCGCCATGCACGGAAGGATGAAGCGTCTTCACCCGGCCATCCATGATCTCGGGAAAGCGGGTGAGGCTCGAGACATCGCGAACGGCAATCCCCGCATCGGCGATTGTTTTCGCCGTGCCGCCCGTCGAAACCAGTTCCACGCCCGCGTGGGCGAGTTTCTGCGCCAGTTCGAGGAGGCCGGTCTTGTCTGAAACGGAAAGCAGCGCTCTTCGGACAGGCAGAAGATCGGGAGCGGGAATGTTCTTGGAAGCGACGGCCATCGCGCGATCTCCTGACGAAAAGGCGAGAATCCGCACCTAACACAGCGAGGAAGGGAATCAACAGAACATTCGGCCTCATTTGAGGCGTATGAAGCGCCAGCGGACTTCGGGCATTTCAGCCGTGCGGCAGGACAGCACGATCTGGCGGCTGCGCGTGGCGCCCGCCAGGCCGGCGAAGAAAAGCGTTTCTTCCACGCCCGCTTCGAGTGTAGGGCAACTGAACAGCCAGGTCTCGGCGGAGGCCGCCTTCAGCATCAGCCGGTTTTCCTCGTCCCGATAGAGACCGATATCGGGATGGAGATGAAAGCGGATGCTAACGAGATCGTTGCGGCTGCCGAACCGGCCATGCCCACCGTCGGGCTGGAGGAAACGATCCGCGCCGTCAAGGACATTCCCGTCCGCCGACAATGTCAGTTCACGCTCGTGAAAGAGGCCGAAGCGGGAGACATAGCCATCATGGCTGGCGATGAAGCCCTGCCGGTCCGCCCGGTCGGTGCGTACCGAACTCACCTGCCGCGGCCCGCTGATCAATGGCGAGCCGAGAACCGCCTGCAGGCGTGGCGAGAATTCGAAGCGGCACGACGACGCGTCATTGATCGTCGCCGTCGAATGCGCCGCCGTCGCCCTCGCCAGCGGGCGGAATTCTTCCGGGCCGAAATCATCCACGCCGGCATTCACGATGAACTGCTGCCGCCCCGACGACATTTCGAAGGACAGGCAGCCCGCATGGGCTTCGCGCGATACTTCCCATCGCGGCGGCAGGCCGGTATCCGCGATCACCGTCGTGCCGCCGGCCGACAGCCTCTCATAGCCGGAATGCGGCGCATGCAGGAGCGGCGCGCCGCCCGTATCGTCATGATGAAGGATGGCGGCGACCCTGTCGTGGGGCGTGAGACCAGCGCCGTTGAAGCGCGCAAGGCTGCCCTCCTGATGCCTGAAGAAGCGCAGCGCCGGCAGCATTCGCTCGATTGCCCCAAAGAGCTCGTTCGGCGGCGCCTCGGCCTGGTTGGCATAGGTTTCCCTGAGCGGCAGGAGATCGGCCAGAAGCTCGAGCAAAGCAGCGGGATTGCGGGATATATGGCCACCGTCGGGGAGGATCTGGCGATCGAGTTCGGCTGCGAGGTTGCGCGTCGCCGAACGCAGGGCGGAAGGCGGGGCCGGCAAGGACAGCGCGGCAAAGGCGAGCGCTATGCGCGCGCGCAGCCGCGCCTCTCCTTCGGCCATTTCGGGCGCCATCGTGCGCAGATAGCGGATTTGCACCGCCAAATGCCTGAGAAAGGACCGGTAGAATGGCAGTTCCGCTCCTTGCAGCACGATCGACGAATGCTGCAACCACGAGATGATGCGCCGCGCCGTGACTGAAGGCTCCCACGCTGTTCCCGAAATCCGGCCGCCATGAACGCCGATCCAGTCGGAGACGAGCGCGCGCGCATTGGCGGCGGCAAGTTCCGTATCGGCCGCCTGCATATGGCGCAGCCAGCCGAATCCGTGGAGGTTCTCCTCCCACGCCCTATTCGAAACGTTCATCGAGAAAGGCGAGCGCCCCGCAGTCTCCACGACATGGCCTGCGAAGGGAAAGCGGCCGTGGTAGATTTCCGTCGCGATTTGAGAATCGGCAAGCCTGAGGTCGGGAGGAGCGATAAGGACGCGTTCGGGCGTGCGCCCCGAATAGCGCCAGCGATAGACAGGTCCCGCCCGCAACCGCCGGCGCAGCCGCCGCCACAATTCTCGCGCCAGAAGCACCCAAAGATGCGGCGCATGTCCCCTTTCAACCGGCAAAAGCCGCACCTCCTGATGCGGTTGCGGAAGGCGGAGACCAGCCTTCATACAACCGCACAACCGCAACATGTTTCGAAGGCCCCGCTCCTCCGTCCGAAAGAGTCTAGATGATTCAAATTTGTGTGCGAAGCCGGAAATAAAGGTTGGGGATAAATGCACACGGCCTCTCAGCCGGCCCTGACGAAACGAGCGGCGAAAAACCCGTCGAGGCCTGAAAATTCCGGCGTTCCCATATCGAGGTCGGCAGGCGTGGTGCGCAGCCAGCCTTCCGGCGCTATGAACGTCGCGACGGCGGGAAAATCGGAAGCGCCGATCGGGTCGAGCCTGACATCCTTCCGCTCTTCGAGGAAAGAACGCACGAGATCCTCGCCTTCCAGCGGATCGAGCGAGCAGTTGGAAAAGACGATCCGCCCGCCGGGGCGGACGAATTCCACCGCCTTGTCCAGCAATTCGCGCTGGAGACCGGCGAGCTTGACGATGTCTTCGGGCGATTTCGTCCACGGGACATCCGGATGCCGGCGCACCGTGCCGGTGGAGGAGCAGGGCGCATCGAGCAGAACGGCATCGAAAAGCTCCGCCGGTTGGTAAGCTCGTATATCCGCCGCGACAGTCGCAGCTTCCAGGCCAAGGCGCGCCAAATTCCTCCGCAAGCGTTTCAGCCGGCTCGCGGAGATGTCGAGGGCTGTGACATCCGCACCGGCGAGCGCGAGCTGCGCCGTCTTGCCTCCGGGCGCGGCGCAGAGATCGGCGACCTTCAGGCCCCTGATGCCGTCAAGCAGCCGCGCAGGCAGCGCGGCGGCGGCATCCTGCACCCACCAGGCGCCCTCCTCAAAGCCCGGCAAATCGGGAACGGCCGCCTGCAATCGGGCGACGCGCACCGACCCGGTCGGAAGGACGCGGCCGCCAAACTTTTCGGCCCAGCCGTCCGCATCGGATTTGACCGTGAAATCGGTCGGCGTTTCGATCCTGTGCATCGACAGGATCGCCATTGCCCGATCCGCGCCATAGGCCGCGGCGAGACGCTCGTGAAACCAGGCGGGCGCATCCACTGTCTCGCCAAGGATTTGCGCAAGGCCGTCCTTGCTCCGGGCCACATTCCGCAAGACCGCATTTACGAGCCCCGCAAAACGAACGGTCCTCGGGTCGGACTTGGCACAGGCGACGGCGAGATCGACCGCCGCGCTGTCCGGAACGTCGAGAAAAAGGATCTGCGTGGCGCCGACATGAAGGATATGCGCGAGGCTGCGGGCATTGGCTGGAAGCGATCTCTCCAGATGGCGCTCGATCATCCGGCCGATCGTGACCCGATAGCGAAGCGCGGTGACGAGAATGGCGCGTAGCAGCGACCGGTCGCGCCCATCGAGCGCGAGAAATTGCGGATGGCCATGTTCGGGATCAGTCAGCCCATCGAGCGACGTGCGGGCATCGACAATCGCTCCGAGGAGCCGGATGGCAGCCTTCCGCGACGCCAGTCCGGGCGCTTCGATGCTCTGGGATTGGATCGATTTCCGGCGCCTTTGTCCGCGGCTTCGCGCCGCATCCATCAGGACCACGGACCCTTGGTGAGACCTTTTGGGCCAGATGGGCTGCGCCGCCACGGATTGCCGCGCGCGCCGTCCCATGGTCCCTGGCTTCTCGGGGCCGGTTGCTCCCCGGCAGTGAAGCGGGCGGCCGGCCCACGCGGCAAATCCGACGCGCCCATCCGCGCGGCCATGGCTTCAAGCGCCGCGATGCGATTTTCCGTATTCGGGTGGGTCGAGAACAGATTGTCCATCCGCTCGCCAGATAGCGGATTGATGATGAAGAGATGCGCCGTAGCGGGATGGCGCTCCGCCTGCATGTTGGGAACGGCCGTGGCTGCCTGCTCGATCTTTTTGAGCGCCGAGGCCAGCCACAGCGGATTGCCGCAGATTTCCGCGCCGCGCCGGTCGGCGGAATATTCACGCGTACGGCTGATCGCCATCTGCACCAGCATCGCCGCAAGCGGCGCCACGATCATCGCCACCAGCACGCCGACGAAGCCGAACGGATTGTTGTTGTCGCGATTGCCGCCGAAGAAAAAGGCGAAATTGCCGAGCATCGAGATCGCGCCGGCGAGCGTCGCCGTGATCGTCATGGTCAGCGTGTCGCGGTGCTGGACATGCGACAGCTCGTGCGCCATCACGCCGGCAAGCTCCTCATGCGAAAGTCGCTGGAGCAGGCCGGTCGAGGCCGCGACCGCCGCATTCTGCGGATTTCGGCCGGTTGCGAAGGCATTGGGCTGCGGGCTGTCGATGATGAACACCCGCGGCATAGGCAGTCCCGCTCGCGCGGCCAGCTGTTTCACGATGCCGTAATAGTCCGGCGCGCTCCGCTCATCCACCTCTCTCGCGCCATACATGGACAGCACCATCTTGTCGGCGTTCCAGTAGCTGAAGAGGTTCATGCCGGCCGCAATCACGAAGGCGATCACCATGCCGCTCGAACCGCCGATGAGATAGCCGACCCCCATGAACAGAGCGGTCATGAAGGCGAGCAGCATGGCTGTTCTGATGGTGTTCATCTTGACCTCTGATGCGGCGTCGGCCGCGGATGTCGTTTCCGGCGAAATTCCCCTATATGATGGGGAAGAGCGCATTTGCTTTCAATAACGAAGCCGGGCGATGCCATGGAAACAAAGCCGCAAGCCGACGCCATGAGTGAGAAAGAACGGATATTGCCGCCCGCTGCGGAGCGCGCCCTTGCCGAGGCCGAAGCAAGGCGGGCGGAATACCGCCGCAAGGAAGCCGCCCTTCCCCGCGAAATCGGCGGTAGAGGCGGCAATGAGCCCGTCCGCTATGGCGATTGGGAAGTAAAGGGCCTCGCAACCGATTTCTGACGCATCCAAAGGATGCGCACCAACCGGTGCGCTTGAACATATCCCGAAATAGGAATAAATACCTCTTCATGAGGCATGATTCCTTTCCTTTTCGGGTTGGATGCTGGTTGGCTCCGGCATTTCTCGGTCTCCTGACCACGTTATCGGCGAGCGCAAGGGAAGTCGTCGCAGGCCCGGTCTGGGCGACGATCCTGCGTGTTATCGACGGCGACACCTTCGTTGCCGACGCCCATGTCTGGCCGGGAGAGACGGTAGAGGTCAGCATCAGGATTCGCGGCATCGATGCGCCGGAAATCCATAGCCGCTGCCTGGCGGAACGAGCTGCCGCCGAAAAAGCGCGCGATCGCCTGATCCAGCTTCTCGGCGGTGATTCCGTTTTGATCTCCAATATCGGCGGCGGCAAATATTACGGCCGTGTCCTCGCCGACGTGAAGACGCCCTCCGGAGACGAGATCGGCCCTGCCCTCCTCAGTGAGGCGCTGGTCCGCCCCTATCACGGAGGCCATCGCCAGCCCTATTGCGGCTGAAATCATTGTTCCAAATCGCGACCTTGCCTTCGACCTGTTCCAAACCGGGACAATGTCTCGTCTTGGCGCATCTCCCTTCAGGGCAATGCTTGACGACCCGTTAACGGAGTGGCCGCGATCGCGCTGTCGTCAAGAATTTCTCAACCATCTCGATCAGGCCGATTCAGCAAAATCAAGCGACTAGCGACGCTGCCACTAAGCCGGAGCCCGGCAAGCTCCCGCCCGGCATCCTTCCTGCAATCCGTTTCGCGTTTCGAGATTTTTGATTGCGAGAACGGGGAAAGCGATGCGGGGGTTCAGGTGTTTTAGGGACAAGACGACGGCATTTGCGGCGTCGGAACAGGGAAATTTCGCGGTCATCACAGCCGCCATCCTGACGGTTCTGATGCTCGCCGCGGGACTTTCGATCAACACCGTCGAAATAGCGCTGACACGCTCGAACCTGCAGCAGGCGCTCGACGCCGCTGTCACCTCGACCGCCCGCGACCTGACGACGGGGATCATCAAGCCGCAAAATGCGAAGCCGACCGTGACGGCCTTCCTAACGGCGAATGGCGGAACCGGCTTCGCTTCCGCCGACAAGATTTCCCTCGATCAGCTCAATGTCGATCAGGGCTCGAAAACGGTCTCCGCTGCGGCCAGCGTCGATATCGCCATGCTCTTTCCCGTCTTCAGCGGTTCATCCGTGTACAAGGTCGAGGTCGCATCGGCGGCGAAATATTCGGACCAGTCGATGGAAGTGTCCATGGTGCTCGACGTCACGGGGTCGATGGCGGAAAGCGCGACCGGCCGCAAAGGGGGCAGCAGCAAGATCAGCGGGCTGAAAATAGCAGCGACCGATGCCGTTCATGAACTTCTAGACGGGCAGAATCAGGACAATCCGCGCGTCAAGGTCGCTGTCGTTCCCTATGCCGACTCGGTCAATGTCGGCTCTTCATTGGCATCGTCGAGCGTGTTCGTTGAAAAGACGCAAGCCGATCGCAAGAGGGATTTGGGCAACGGCACTGCGCTTCCCGCTTCTTATGCGCGACGTCCGGACAATTGCGCGACCGAACGCAAGGGCGACAACCAATATACCGATATCGGGCCGGATGTTTCGATGGTCCATCGCGACCTGCTCCTTGCCAGGAATAATTGCCCCTCGGCAGCGCTGGTGCCTCTCACCACTGATGAAACAAAGCTGACGGACATGATCGGCCAATTCACGCCAGGCGGCTTCACAGCGGGCCACATCGGCGTGCAATGGGGCTGGTACATGCTTTCACCTTATTGGAGCAGTGTATTGCCTGCGGCGTCGGTCCCGGCCGCCTACAATCGTGACAAGGTGACGAAGGTCATGATCCTGATGACCGACGGCCTGTTCAACACCGCCTATTTCGACGCGAAGCGCGCCTCGGAGATCAATAACCAGGTAACGGAATCGAACACAGCTGCAACCACGCTCTGTTCGGCAATGAAAAGAGAGGGCATCCAGATCTTTACCATCGGTTTCGGCCTCCGCGGTGGTGATTCGGACGCAAAGGACGTGTTGAAGGACTGCGCCTCCCCGGATACGCCCACCGTAAAATATTTCTATGAAGCCACCGACAACGACGATCTGGACGCGACCTTCAAACAGATCGTCGCCGATCTGCAGAAACAGCTGGTGCTGACGAGGTGAGTCGAGTTTACCCCCTGTGATAGGGGTGGCCGGCAAGGATGGTGGCCACCCGGTAAAGCTGCTCGGCCAGCATCACGCGGACCAATTGATGCGGCCATGTCGCCGCACCGAAGGAAATGACGAGATCGGCTTTTAGTCGTAATTGCTCGTCATGACCGTCCGGACCGCCGATCGCGAACAGGACGCTTTTCCGTCCGTCGTCGCGGTAGCGCACGATACGCGCCGCGAAATCTTCCGATGAGAGGGACTTACCCCTCTCGTCCAGGAGCACCAGCACCGAATTGTCATCGACGTGGGCGAGGGCTTTCCCGGCCTCCTCGGTCTTGCGCGACGCCGCGTCTGAAGCGCGCCCTTCCGGTGTCTCGATCACGCTTGAAAATTCCAGCCCGACCGCGCCGCCGCTTTTGCCGAATCGGTCGAAATAGCGCTGCGCAAGCTCTCTCTCGGGGCCGGCTTTCATCCGGCCCACAGCGTGAACCACAACCCGCATCGTCCGCCTGTCAGTTCATTCGGCCAGCACAAGTTGCAAGGATGATCCGATTAAGATCAACGCTCAGGCTGACCGACGAACGTTCAATGAAGCGTTTCTTCCTCGAGGTCCGGCGCCTGCCACATCTTCTCCAGTCCGTAGAAATCACGGATTTCGGGCCGGAAGACGTGGACGATGACGTCGCCAGCGTCGATCAACACCCAATCGGCGCCGGAAAGACCTTCCACACGCGCCGTCGCGCCGTTTTCTTTCAGCACCTTCAGGAGGTTGTCGGCCACGGCCGCGACATGACGATGCGACCGGCCGGACGCTACCACCATATAGTCGCCGAGACTGGACTTCTTCTGGATGTCGATGGAGACGATGTTTTCGGCCTTGGAGTCTTCGAGACTTTCAAGAACCGTCTTGAGGGCCACGGACGGGTCGTTGCGGCTCGTCACGGCCGGCGAAGGCGCGAAATCCGCCTTCTTCGTGAGTGCTGTTCTCAGTGTTTTCCCTTTCAGAACAAGAACAAGCCAAGATGCCGATTCACCGACATCGCCATATAAATAGGCAGACTCCGCTGACAGTTTCAAGACAGCCTATTGGAAGCGTCATATCCTTCATGAAGTATACTGTCTTCTCCGGTCAGCTTTGATCTTCCGCCCGGTTCTCGTTTGCCGCCGGCCGCGGCTCATCGCCGGTGAAGGCGAGTTCGACGGGCAGCGGCGCCTGCGCCGTCATTGGCGGGAAGCTCGAAGTACTTTCGGCCGGCTGCGTCCGAGCCGCCCGCCAGGCGACGAAGAGAGAGAAAATGCCGGCGATGCCGATCGCCAGATACATGAACACATCCGTTCCCCAGACTACCATCAGCGCCGTTGCGACCGCCGGCACCACCGTGCCGGAAAGTGACCATGAAAACAGCATCGTGCTCGCCAGCGTGACGAGATCGTCCTTTTCCGCGCGGTCGTTGGCATGGGCGCTCGACAGCGAATAGATCGATTCCGTCGCGCCGCTCCAGAAAAGATAAATGACGAGCATGAGGGCGAACGACTTGCCGTCCGCCCCACTCGCCGCAAACCCCCCGACCATGACGAGAACAGAAGTTCCGATGATGACGAGCCGGCGATCCGTCCTGTCGGAGATCCAGCCGAGAGGGATCTGCATGAAGAGCGTTCCGGCCGGCATGGCGAACAGCAGCGTCGCGACCTCAGCCTGCGAAAACCCGATGGCCGTGGCGTGGATCGGCGCGAAGCCCCACACCAGCATCGAAAGCCCGCCGACCGCCAGCATGCCCGCGACGCCGACAGGCGATATTTTCCACGCACGGACAAGTGCCACCGCCGCCTTTTCCGGCGCCTTGGGCGGCCTTAGCCGCGTCATTCCCACCGGCAATATCGACAGTGCGGCGAAGACGATGCCGATCATCGGCGCGCCGGCCGTTTCAAGATCGACGAATTGCAGGGAAAAGCTTCCGAGTCCGAGCCCGACTTCATAGGCAACGTAAAAGGTCGCCATGACACGACCGCGAATGCTGTTCTCGACGGCGTCGTTCAGCCAACTTTGCGCGACGATGAACAAGCCGTTGATGGCGAAGCCGTAAAGCGCCCGCGCCGCGAGCCAGACGAGCGGATGCGAGCCGGCCCCCACAGCCGCGTTGGAGAGGATGATCATGGCTGCAAACGTCATGAAGGCCCGCGCATGGCCAACCCGACGAACGAGCGGTCCCGTCAGCAGGCAACCGGCCATGCCGCCGGCGGACAGCCCCGTCAGGATCGCGCCGGCCCATGTCGGCGAAAAGCCGTCGGCCCCGAGGCGCACCGGAATATAGGCGAAGAGCAGGCCGTTTCCGACCGCGACCAGACCCATGGCGGCGATGACGCTCGCAATCGCAAGCATCGGCGCCGGCGGCTCGCTGTGGCGCAGGCCGAATTCGTCCGGAAAGGATTTGTAATCGGGAAGCGTCATTACCCCATCCTGCCGCAAATCCCTGGTTCAACGCCCGTAAAAGCGACACACCCGCGGTGGACCGGCAGATTAGGGACACTGGATCAAAGGAGAATGGCCGGCGACCTACTGATGGCTTTCTTTCTCGTGGCCATTGCGGATGGCGGTGGATGAGAGCGAGGAGCGCGGACCGTGGATGAAGGTCCATGCCGGCGGCTTCATGCGCGCCAGCAGGAACGCCTGCCGCTCATCGACGCGGGCATAGTCGAAAGTCTTGGCCATGACCGACGAAAGGAAGGAAAGCGTCGATCCCGGCCGATCCACGACCGCGATCGGGAAAGTCAGCGCGATCTCGCGCCAGCGCTGCCAGCGATGGAAGTCGCGCAGGCTGTCGGCGCCCATGATCCAGACGAAATCCACCCCCGGATTGCGGCTCTTCACCAGCGCCAGCGTGTCGGCGGTGTAGCGGATATTGTGCGCCGCCTCGAAGGCCGTCACCCGCACGCGCCTGTCGGCGTTCATGTCTTCACAGAACCGGATGCGTTCTTCGAGCGGGGCAAGCTCGCGCCTGTCCTTCAGCGGGTTGCCGGGCGAGACGACCCACCAGATCTGGTCGAGCCGCATGCGCCGCAAGGCGATCTCCGACACCAGCGCATGCCCCGCATGCGGCGGATTGAAGGAGCCGCCGAAAAGCCCGATCGCCATGCCGGGGGCAGCGCGAGGTATGCGAAGATAACGCGCGGGCACGTCGGAGAGGTTCCATGCCCCCGTCGTCAAGGCCGGATCTGGCCGGAACCGCGGACGCGATATTTGAACGAGGTCAGCTGTTCGACGCCGACCGGCCCGCGTGCATGCATCTTACCGGTCGCGATACCGATCTCCGCCCCCATCCCGAATTCTCCGCCGTCAGCAAATTGTGTCGAAGCGTTGTGCAGCAGGATGGCGGAATCGATCTCGTTAAAGAACCGCTCCACCGCCGCACCGTTCTCCGCGACGATTGCATCCGTGTGATGGGACGAATAATGGTCGATATGAACGATCGCCCCCTCGACGCCATCCACCAGCTTGGCGGAAATGATCGCCTCCAGATATTCCGTGCGCCAATCCGCCTCGGTCGCTGGCCGCGCCGCTGGATAAAGCGCGCGCGCTTCTTCGTCGGCGCGGATTTCGCATCCGGCCTTCGCGAGGGCCGTGAGTATCGGCACGAGATGCGTCTCCGCGACGGCCCGGTCCACCAGAAGCGTTTCCGCCGCGCCGCAAATGCCGGTCCGCCGCATCTTGGCGTTCACCGCGATGGAGACGGCCATGTCGAGATCGGCCGATCCGTCGATATAGAGATGGCAGATGCCTTCCAGATGCGCGAAGACCGGCACGCGCGCCTCGTTCTGCACGCGCTCGACCAGACTGCGGCCGCCGCGCGGGATGATGACATCGATCGCGCCGTCAAGCCCCTTCAGCATCTCGCCGACCGCCGCACGGTCGGTGCTTTGGACCAGTTGGATTGCGTCTTCCGGCAGTCCGGTCGCTTTCAGGCCCTCGACGAGGCAGGCATGGATGGCGCGTGAGGAATTGACCGAATCGGAGCCGCCGCGCAGGATCACCGCATTTCCCGCCTTGAGGCAAAGCGCGCCGGCATCGGCGGTCACATTCGGCCGGCTCTCATAGATCACGCCGACGACGCCGAGCGGCGTGCGCACCCTTTCGATATGGAGTCCGTTCGGCCGGTCCCATTCCGCGATGATCTCGCCGACGGGGTCCTTCAATTCCGCAATGGCGCGAATGCCATCGGCCATCGCCGCGATGCGCGCCGGAGTCAGCTTCAGCCGGTCGAGGAAAGACGGCTGCAGCTTCGCCTTTTCCGCCTTTTCCATATCGGCTTCATTGGCTTCGAGAATGGCCGCCTCGCCCGCAACTATGGCATCGGCCATGGCAAGCAACGCTTCGTTCTTGCGCTCGGCCGGTGCGATGGCGAGCGGCCGCGCCGCCTGGCACGCCCGATGACCCATATCCGCCATCAGGGAGACGACATTTTCTCCCGGTCTTGCAGCCTTTTGCAGCATCTATCCCTCGGCCGCTGCCGCGGCGATCCTATCCAGCATCCCCGATACCACAAGATCGTCGCGGTGCACCATGGCGGCGCGCGCGTCGTAGCCGAGGATCGCCGCGATTTCGGTGCTCTTGCGGCCGGCGATCCTTACCGCATCCGCTGCATCATAGGCAATGAGCCCCCGTGCCACCTCGCGGCCATCGGGGCCCAGCACCGCCACCGTATCGCCGCGCGAGAAGTTGCCCTCGACGGTGCGCACGCCGGCGGCAAGCAGCGATTTTCCCGACAAGAGCGCCGAAACCGCCCCGGCATCGACACGAAGCCGACCGGCCGGTTCAAGCTGCCCGGCGATCCAGGTCTTGTAGCCTTTGACCGGATGGTCGCTCGGACGAAAGAATGTCGAGCGCTCGCCCCTATCTATAGCCGAAAGCGGGTGCATCCGGTCGCCGGAAGTCACGATCATCGCCGTCCCCGCGACGGTGGCGATCTTTCCCGCTTCGAGCTTCGTCCGCATGCCGCCGCGCGAAAGCTCGGAAGCCGCCGCGCCCGCCATGGCTTCGATCTCCGGCGTGATCCTTTCGACATAACGGATATGGCGTGCATCGGGATCGATTGCCGGAGGCGCCGTATAGAGCCCGTCAATGTCCGAAAGCAGCACCAAAAGGTCCGCGCCGATCATGGTCGCGACGCGCGCGGCCAGCCGGTCATTGTCGCCATAGCGGATTTCCGTCGTCGCCACCGTGTCGTTCTCGTTGATGATGGGCACGGCCTTGAGCTTCAATAGCGTCGTGATCGTCGCGCGCGCGTTGAGATAGCGACGCCGCTCCTCCGTGTCGCCGAGCGTGACGAGCACCTGTCCCGATCTCATCCCTCTTTTGTCCAGTTCTTCCGACCATGCACTGGCGAGCGCGATCTGGCCGATCGCGGCGCAGGCCTGGCTCTCCTCCAGCTTCAGCTGGCGCTTGCCAAGCCCCAGCACCGACCGCCCGAGCGCGATAGCGCCGGACGACACCGCAAGAACCTCGACGCCTGCCTCCGCCAGCTTAGCGAGATCGTCGACCAGGGAGGCAAGCCATGCCCGCTTCAAGCCCCTCGTGCGATCGACCAGCAAGGCCGAGCCGACCTTGACGACGACGCGGCGGTACTCCGAGAGCTTTTTGCCTTCCATTTTCAGGCCCCGCTTCGTTCGGCGGCTACGGTTTCGGAGGCGTTCCGCGCTTCCTCGATTACGGCAGCCAACGCCCTCAGGCACTCTTCCGTGCCTTCATGAGACACGGCGGAAAGAAGGATCGGTTCGCGTCCGCACGCCTTCTTCAGCGCATTCGCCTTGCGTTTGCGCGCGGCCTGATCGACCGTATCGGCCTGCGACAGCGCCACGATCTCCGGTTTGTCGACGAGGCCATGACCATAGACTTCGAGTTCGCCGCGCACCGTGCGGTAAGCCTTGGACGGGCTCTCCTCACGCGCCGAGACGAGGTGCAGCAGGACCCGCGTGCGCTCGACATGGCCGAGAAAGCGGTCGCCGATGCCGACGCCCTCATGCGCGCCTTCGATGAGGCCCGGAATATCGGCGATGACGAATTCACGGCCGTCGATGCGCGCGACGCCGAGATTGGGGTGCAGCGTCGTGAACGGATAATCCGCGATGCGCGGTTTCGCCGCCGACACTGCCGCCAGGAATGTCGACTTGCCGGCATTGGGCAGGCCAACCAGCCCGGCATCCGCGATCAGCTTCAATCTCAGCCAGATCGTCAGTTCCTCGCCCGGCAGGCCGGGATTGGCGCGGCGCGGCGCGCGATTGGTCGAGGATTTGAAATGCTGGTTGCCGAAACCGCCATTGCCGCCGGCCGCCAGACGGAAGCGCTGCCCGACTTCCGTCAGGTCGCAGATCAGCGTTTCATTGTCTTCGCCATAGATCTGCGTTCCCGCCGGCACCTTGAGCGTGACGTCGGCGCCCTTCGCGCCGGATCGGTTACGCCCCATTCCGTGACCACCGGTCTTGGCGCGGAAGTGCTGCTGGTAGCGGTAGTCGATCAGCGTGTTGAGGCCGTCCACCGCTTCCACCCAGACATCGCCGCCGCGGCCGCCATCGCCGCCATCCGGGCCGCCGAACTCGATGAACTTTTCGCGGCGGAACGATGCGGATCCCGCCCCGCCGTCGCCCGAGCGGATATAGACCTTGGCCTGGTCGAGGAATTTCATGCCAACCCTACCATCGCGTCTTCTCGCCGGGCGCGGCAGGCTCGATCGCGAGCGCATGCAGGCCGGCTTTCAATTCCGAAGCGAGCAATTCATTGACGCGGCGATGCCGTTCCACCCGGCTCATGCCGGCGAAGGCGGGCGACACGATCCTGATGCGGAAATGCGTCTCGCCGGTTCCGTCGAATATCGCCTCGTGCCCACCATCGACATGATGATGGCCGGCATGCAGATGGCTTTCATTGATGATTTCGAGCCGCTCCGGCGCGAGCGCGGCTTTCAGCTTGTTTTCGATCGAGGACTGGATGGACATTGCCGTTCTCTTTCACCATATGCGTGTAGCCGCCGGGAGAGGGGTTCAGGCCGCCACGTGGTCTCGATTCACGCGGTAGGCCCATCCCCGCGCAAATGTCAATTCTTGCATCGCACCGCGAAGCACCCATAATTACATTCGAAATGAAGCCTTACTCGAAATATTTCGAACGCATAAGGATCCGCCCCGAACCGGAAGCGGAATTGAAGTCGCACGCGCCCACCTGCCAATGGGACGGCTGCAGCGAGCCTGGAACCCACCGCGCGCCAGTCGGACGGATGAAGGAAGGCGAGTATTTCCACTTCTGCTTCGACCATGTGCGCGAGTACAACAAAAGCTACAATTATTTTTCCGGCCTTGCCGACACGGATATCGCGCGCTTCCAGAAAGAAGCCCTGACCGGCCATCGGCCGACATGGAAGATGGGAACCGGCAGCGGCGCGCGCGCCGCCGCCGCCGACTTTTCGCAGGCTCGCTCCGGCAGGGCCGGTTATTTCAACCGCGCCCGCGACCCGTTCAACCTGTTCGGCCAGCAGGGTTATCGCGCGCCCGATCGTCCGCGTGAGCGCAAATTGAAGCAATTGGAGGCCAGAGCGCTGGAAACGCTTGGCCTTGACGCAAAGGCGACTGGTGCCGACATCAAGGCGCGCTATAAGGAACTGGTGAAACGCCACCATCCCGATGCGAATGGCGGCAACAGGGGTTCGGAAGACCGGTTCCGCGACGTGATCCAGGCCTACCGACTGCTCAAGCAGGCTGGCCTGTGCTGAGCAATTCGTTGGAATGGCTTCTATCCGCAAGGAAAAAGCTCTAAGACGGCCCCGCATATGACAAGATAACCCGGCGGAAGCTGCCGTTTCCGCGCGCCGGAGGCGTGATGAACCAGATCGATCGCGATATCGCAAATCTTCCCGACACGACCGTGTCGGTCCAGGAGAAGTTCGGCTTCGAATCGAAAATGATCGTGCCGGCCTATTCAGCCGCGAACGAGCATGTACCGGACATCGATCCGGACTATCTGTTCGACGAGCCGACAACGCTCGCCATCCTCGCCGGTTTCGCCTTCAACCGCCGCGTCATGGTCTCCGGCTATCACGGCACCGGCAAATCGACCCATATCGAACAAGTGGCCGCACGCCTCAACTGGCCCTGCGTGCGCGTCAATCTCGACAGTCATGTCAGCCGTATCGATCTGGTCGGCAAGGATGCGATCGTCCTGAAGGAAGGCAAGCAGATTACGGAATTCCGCGACGGCATCCTGCCCTGGGCGTATCAGCACAATGTCGCGCTCTGTTTCGACGAATATGATGCGGGCCGCCCGGATGTCATGTTCGTCATCCAGCGCGTACTGGAATCCTCCGGCCGCCTGACGCTCCTCGACCAGAGCCGCGTCATCCGGCCGCACCCCGCCTTCCGCCTCTTCGCCACGGCCAACACGGTGGGTCTCGGCGACACGACAGGCCTCTATCACGGCACGCAGCAGATCAATCAAGCGCAGATGGACCGCTGGTCGATTGTCACGACACTCAACTATCTGCCGCACGACAACGAAGTGGCCATCGTGCTCGCCAAGGCCAAGCACTACCGCAACGACAAGGGCCGCGAGACGGTGAACCGCATGGTCCGCGTCGCCGACATGACGCGCTCCGCCTTCATGAACGGCGATCTTTCGACTGTCATGAGCCCTAGAACGGTCATCACCTGGGCGGAGAATGCAGAGATTTTCGGTAATATCGGCATGGCCTTCCGCCTGACCTTCCTCAACAAATGCGATGAACTGGAACGTCCGGTCGTGGCCGAGTTCTACCAGCGCGCCTTTGGCGAGGAACTGCCGGAGAGCGCCGTGAACGTGGTGCTCGGCTGACCGGGAAAACCATGGCGGGTCCAGGAGACAATACGCGCGGGAAGCCGCGAGACGGCACGGATACGGATGTGCTGAAACGCTCCGTCTCGGTCTGCATGCGCGCCATCTCCGCGGATCACGAATTCGAAGTCAGCTTCAGCAAGGACCGGCCAGCTCTGGCCGGCACGCATGCAAGATTGCCCGACCTGCCGAAGAAACCGACCCGCATGGATATAGCGGTGACGCGGGGCCTCGGCGATTCCATGGCGCTCAAGCATGCGCGCCATGACCCGAAAGTCCACGCCCGGCTGGCGCCGGAGGGCAAGCAGGCCCGCGCCGTCTTCGATGCGGTCGAGCAGGCGCGTGTCGAGGCGATCGGATCGAACGCCATGCGTGGCGTCTCCGACAACATCGCCACGATGCTCGAAGACAAATATGAGCGCGCCAATCTCGCCAATGTGCACGACAAGTCGGAAGCGCCGGTCGAGGAGGCCGTGGCGCTGATGGTGCGCGAGAGGCTGACGGGCAGGCCGGCGCCGAAAAGCGGCGAGCGCATGGTTTCGCTGTGGCGCGACTGGATCGAGGACAAGGCCGGTGCGGACATCGATTCGCTTCTCGACAGGCTCGACGACCAGCAGGCCTTCGCTCGGATCGTCCGGGACATGCTGGTCTCCATGCAGATGGCCGAGGAACTGAGCGAGGAAGAGCAGCAGGAGAGCGACGAGGACGACCAGCAGTCCGAGGGCGAGGACCAGGGAGAGGAAGGCGGCGAGGAAAGTTCCGACGGCGAGCAATCCGAGCAGGAAGAAACCGACGCCGCAAGCGAAGAGCAGGAGAATGGCGAGACGGAGGCGGCCGATGCGACGGCCGAGGACGTCAGCGAGGATGAGCAGGCCGATACCGAAACCCCCGGCGAAGCACGACGGCCGGACAATCCCTTCGCCGATCTCGCCCAGCATATCGATTACAAGGTCTTCACGACGAGCTTTGACGAGACCGTCGGCGCCGAGGAATTGTGCGAGGAAGAGGAACTCGACCGGCTGCGGGCCTTTCTCGACAAGCAACTCGCCAATCTGCAAGGTGTCGTCGGACGGCTTGCCAACCGCCTGCAGCGACGGCTGATGGCGCAGCAGAACCGGTCCTGGGACTTCGATCTGGAGGAAGGCTATCTCGACTCCGCCAGGCTCACCCGCATTGTCATCGACCCGATGCAGCCGCTCTCCTTCAAGCAGGAGCGCGACACGAATTTCCGCGATACGGTCGTGACGCTTCTGCTCGATAATTCCGGCTCCATGCGCGGCCGTCCGATCACCGTTGCGGCGACCTGCGCCGACATTCTCGCCCGGACGCTCGAACGCTGCGGCGTTTCGGTCGAGATATTGGGCTTCACCACCAAGGCCTGGAAGGGCGGCCAGTCGCGCGAGAAATGGCTGAAGGACGGCAAGCCTCCCAATCCCGGCCGGCTGAACGACCTCAGGCACATCATCTACAAATCCGCCGACGCGCCGTGGCGGCGCGCGAGGCGCAATCTCGGCCTGATGATGCGCGAGGGGTTGTTGAAGGAGAATATCGACGGCGAGGCGCTTCTGTGGGCGCATCAGCGCCTGATCGCGCGGCGTGAACAGCGCAAGATCCTGATGATGATTTCCGACGGTGCGCCAGTCGACGATTCGACGCTGTCGGTCAATCCCGGCAATTACCTCGAGCGGCATCTCCGCGCGGTCATCGACCTCATTGAGACGCGGTCCCCGGTCGAACTCCTGGCGATCGGCATTGGCCATGATGTGACGCGCTACTATCGCCGCGCCGTGACGATCGTCGATGCGGAGGAACTCGCCGGCGCCATGACGGAACAACTGGCCGGCCTCTTCGGTGAAGAAAACGAACGCGGCGCGCGCCGCTCTCCCGGCTTGCCCTCCCGCCGCACAGGCTGACTTCATGCGCAAATGGAGGGGCTTCTCTTCCGTGCTGTTGGCGGCGGTGCTGGTATCGGCGCTTGCCGCCGATATGGCGCCTTTCCCGGCCGCGGCTTTCACCACAGCCCGTGTCGAGATGATGGCCATCAACGCGACGCCCATCCGTGATTTCAGGATCGGCTCGTCCGAAACCCGTTTCGGGCCTCTGACATTCGTGGGCGGCCTCGAACTGACCTCGCCCAATCCCCATTTCGGCAGTCTTTCCGCCTTCCGGTTCATGACACCGGGCGAAAAATTCGTCGGCGTCGCCGACACGGGCTATTGGTTCTTCGGCCGCGTCGAGCACGACGAGGATGGCCGTCCGATCGGCTTCTCTCATTTCACCATGCAGCCCATGGTCGACCGCCACGGCGAGATTATCGGCAGGAAATGGCTGACTGACGCGGAAAGCCTCGCCATCCATGACGGCACCGCCACGGCCGGCTTCGAACGCCAGCACCGCATCTCGGAATACCGCCTCAATCCGGGAGACATGAAGGGGCCGATCCGCAATCTCGATTTTCTTGTGCCCAGAAAGGAGTTGCGGACGAACAAGGGCTTCGAGACAGTCGCCTATGCGCCAGCCGACAGCCTTTTGAAGGGCGCGCGTGTCACTGTCACGGAGAGGAGTCTCGATCCATCCGGCAATCAGTACGCCGCGATCCTGGAGGGGCCCGAAAAAAGCGTCTTCACCGTCGCGCGGAAGGGCGATTTCGATATCACGGACGGCGCTTTTCTCCCGAATGGCGACCTTCTCCTGCTGGAACGCTCCTTCTCCTTCATGAGAGGTGTCGCGATGGAGCTTCGCCGCGTCAGGGCCGACACGATCCGCCCCGGCAGGGTAGCCGACGGTCCGGTGCTCCTGCGGGCCAACATGGCCTATCAGATCGACAATATGGAGGGGCTGGACGTCTGGCGGCGGCAGGACGGCGCTACGATGGTTTCAATCGTCTCCGACGACAACCAGTCGATCCTGCAGCGCACTCTCTATCTGGAATTCAGGCTCGACGAATAGATCAAGCTTACTGCAGCGCCGGCACGGGCTTGAGCACGTTGAGAAGTGCGCCATAAGGCAGCAGCATCAGAAGCCCCATCGCCACTTTTACCGAGAGGTCGCCCGCCGCGAGCGACATCCAGAGCGGCGCCGGCGTGCCGAAGAGCGGCACGATCATCCCCAACGACCCGTCCGGATGGCCGAAACCGGTATCGAGGAACGCGAACGGCACGGCGAAGGCAAAGGAGAAGAAAATCGCCGTGTCGATGAGCGAGCCGACCATCGTCGCCGCCAGCGGCGCGCGCCACCAGCTCTGCCGCCTGAGCCATCCGAAAACGGTGATGTCGAGGAACTGCCCGACGAGGAATGCCGTACCCGATGCGATGGCGATGCGCGGTGTCGCGACCCAGACCGAGAAGAAAACGCCGACGATGAAGCCCGCGATCGCCACCCGCCGCGCCGCGGGCTTGCCGTAGCGGCGGTTGGTGAGATCGCTGACCAGGAACGCCACGGGATAGCTGAAGGCGCCCCAGGTCAGTACATCCTTCAAGCCGAAATGATCGAAGGGAAACTGGACGAGAACATTCGAGGCGATGACGACGAGCGCCATCGCCAGCACGAACGGCCAAAGGGCCTTGGGGCTGGAGGCATTCATTTTTTTATCCTGGGTGATGGAACCAGCGGAAGCGGAGAGATGGTCCGCCCGTCAGGCGGCGGTCTCTTCCGCGATCTTCTTGGCGACCTGCTTCTTCAGAAGGCGCGCGCGCGGGGAAAGCTCCCTGACGTCGGCCTTGACGAGGAAGGCATCGAGCCCGCCGCGATGCTCGACCGAGCGCAGCGCGTTCGCGGATATCCGCAGGCGGACATTCCGGTTCAGCGCTTCGGAGATGAGCGTGACGTTGACGAGATTCGGCAGGAAGCGGCGACGCGACTTGTTGTTCGCGTGGCTCACATTGTTGCCGCTCATGACGGCCTTGCCGGTCAGTTCGCAGGAACGGGACATTTTTATCGACCTTCAAGCGTTCAATTGGGACCAAAGACCTGTGCGGCGCCGGCAGTGTCGGCGCGCGGGCACATCGGGCGGCCTTCGGAAAGTCGCGTTTCAATAGTGATATTTCGGCGAAGCGTCAAGCCAAAGGAACAGCCAACGGTTTAACGTTCCGCGATTGCCTGGAAGCGGGGTCGAATCCCGCATTCGGGTCAACGGCAAGCGTCTCCACCGCATGCGCCTGCAATCGCCGGGCAACATCATTCGCATCGCCCGCGAGCGCCGCCGCGGGGATTTCACGGCCGATCGTGATCGAGAAGGCGCGTCCCGTCTTGTTGAGCAATTCGTGGAAGACGGTCATGTCGCGTAATTCCGTCGAATATTTCGAAAGAAAATAGAAAAGCCCCGAATTCCGCGCTGTGATACGGGCAGGCACGATGGGAAAATCGTAGCGGCGGGCGAGCGAAACGACCGAAGCCTGCCAGGGGCGCTCCGTCAGGTGCCCCTCGTTCCAATAGGCGATGCGCCCCGAAGGAAACAACACGACCGCCCTTTTGGAGAGGAAAGCGCGCGCCGTCATCTCCAACGTGTCGCGGCTTTTCGCATGGGATTTCTCGCCTTGCCGCCACTCCACCGGAATGATGATGTCCTTGAAGCCGGGGGCGACGCGCAGCGCATCGCGGTTGGCGAAGATCGCCATGTCCGGTCTGATGTCCTTGAGGACATCGAAGACTGCGATCCCATCCGCAATGCCTGTCGGATGTGTCGGCGCAAGGATGAAGCCGCCGGATCTCGGGATGTTCTCCACGCCGGCTACGCTTATGTCGAGCGACAGAAGCGCGCTGAGATAAGCCATTGCCCCATGTCCCGAGAGTGCGGCGATGTCGTCGGCCATCTCCACGGCCTGGCGATAGTGGAACAGGCGATAGAGAACCGCGCGCAGGAGAGGCCATAGCGCGTGTTGCGATAACTTCGTCGCGCGCTCGGCAATGAGTTCGTCAATGATATGCGGCTTACGGCCTCCCTCATCCGCATTCACGCTGCCGCTGGCAAACGCATCGGCGAAGGAGGATGGCGCTGTCCGAAAATCCATGCCCTGCCCCGTTTCTTTCCGGCATTTTCGCCGAAACCCATCACGCCCTGATGACATCGGGAAAACGGCCGGGTTTGGGCGAAGTTCCGAAGCTCCGGCTATTTCGTTACGCGGTGCGCGAGATCCTGCGCGATCGCCAGATGCAGGAGTTCGGCGAGTTCGCGCGCCGCGCGCGACTGTGCATTGGCCTGCGCGCGGATTGCGGCATATTCCTGCTGCGGCACGTCGAAGGAGGACATGACGGCGCGTTTGCCCGACAGCACCGGCTTGTTGGTCTTGGCGTCGACCAGCGTATAAGTGCCGGTCAGCGTCAGCGTATCGGCCGTGGGAACATTGGCGACATCCGAAATCTGCGTCGTCGCCGTGGCCAGGACGGATTCACCGACATTGAGCGTCAGGTAATAGGCCGGACTGGTCGGCTCCGCTCCGCCGCGGTTGAGAAGGAAGACAAGTTGGTTACGGACTTCCTGCGCCGGTCGCGAAGCCACGGGCCGGATGGAAATCGAAGACAGGGTTGCCGCCATGCCGGCCGATGCCCCGCCGGCCGTCGCCGGCTCCGCCATGTAGAGCGGACGGACCGTGCAGCCGCCGAGAAGAAGGACAGCGGCGGCTGCGATCAGCTCGCGGCGAAACAACGCGCAGGAAAGACGACCCCGTTCAGCCAACGACATTGACGATCCTCTGTGGAACCACGATGACCTTGCGCGGCGGCTTTCCGCCAAGCGCCTTCTGGACGAAGTCGAGCGCCAAAGCAGCCTGTTCGACAGCGAGTTGATCCGCGTCGCGGCGAATTGTCAAATCGCCGCGCTTCTTGCCGTTGATCTGGACCGGCAGCACCACCTCGTCGTCCACAACCAATTGCGGATTGAAGGCCGGCCAGGGCCTTTCGGCCACAAGACCTTTGCCGCCGATGGCCGACCAGCACTCTTCCGCCAGATGCGGCATCATCGGCGCCATCATCGTGACGAGGATTTCGACCCCCTCACGGAGGGCAGGCAGGCAGTCGGCGGCGGCCGATTCGATTGCGCCAAGTGGGGCGGACAGGAAATTCGTCAGCTCGTAGATCCGCGCCACGGCCTTGTTGAACGACAGCCGCTCTATGTCCTCCCCGACCGCTTTCAGCGTCTTATGCACCGCCTTCGATAGGACCGCAGCATCTCCGTCCGTTGCGAAAGCGGGCGCCACCGACTGAAGGGCAGGCGCCGTTTCGCTGACCAGACGCCAGACGCGCTGAACGAAGCGAAAGGCGCCTTCGACGCCCGCCGCCGTCCAGATCACGTCCCTCTCCGGCGGCGAATCGGAGAGCATGAACCAGCGCGCGGTATCGGCGCCGTAGCTCGCGATGATGTCGTCCGGGTCGACGACATTCTTGCGTGACTTCGACATCTTTTCGATCGGCCCGATGGCGATCGTTTCGCCGGTCGCGATCAGCGTCGCCCGCCTCTCGCCGTCGATGTCCTCGACCTTCACCTCCGCAGGCGTCACCCAGCCCTGCGGTCCCTTATAGGTCTCGTGCACCACCATTCCCTGCGTGAAGAGCCCCTCGAAAGGCTCCTCCACGGCGTTGAGATGTCCCGTTCGCTTCATGGCGCGGACGAAGAAGCGCGAATAGAGAAGATGCAGGATCGCGTGCTCGATGCCGCCGATATACTGATTGACCGGCAGCCAGCCGCCCTTTCCGTCGACGACCGAGAGCGTCGTCGGCGCCTCCTCGTTCCATGGATCGGTGAAGCGGGCGAAATACCAGGACGAATCGACAAACGTATCCATCGTATCGGTGTCGCGGACGGCCGCCTTGCCGCATTGCGGACAGGAGACATGCTTCCATGTCGGATGATGGTCGAGCGGATTGCCAGGCTTGTCGAATGTCACGTCGCCGGGCAGCCTGACCGGCAGGTCGGCATCCGGCACGGGAACCGCGCCGCAATTTTCGCAATGGATCACGGGGATGGGGCAGCCCCAATAGCGCTGACGCGAGATCAGCCAGTCGCGCAGGCGGAACTGCACCTTGCGCTCGGCCATGGGCCGATTGCCGATGCTGATCCCAGAAAGCCTTGTCGCGACCTCCTCGAACGCCTGCTTCGGCTTCATGCCGTCGAGGAAGCGCGAATGGATCATCACGCCGTCATCGACATAGGCCTCCTCGGTGATGCGGAAGTTCTCGGCATCAGCATCTTCCGGCATCACCACCGGAATGACCGGCAGGCCGTATTTGTTGGCGAAGTCGAGATCGCGCTGGTCGCCCGACGGGCAGCCGAAAATAGCGCCCGTGCCATAGTCCATCAGCACGAAATTCGCGACGTAGACCGGCAGGAACCAGCTGGGATCGAAGGGATGCACGACACGTATGCCGGTGTCGAAACCCTTCTTCTCCGCCGTTTCCAGCGCCGCAACGGAAGTGCCCGTCTGCCGCACCTCCTCGATGAATTTTTGCAATGCCGGATTCTTCTCCGCCGCCTTCCTGGCCAGCGGATGATCGGCGGCGATCGCCATGAAGGAAGCGCCGAAGATGGTGTCGGGCCGGGTCGTATAGACTTCGAGTTCGGTTTCGCCGGCAGGCGCGGTGCCTTCCGCCAGCGGCCAGCGGATGAGCAGGCCTTCGGAGCGGCCAATCCAGTTGGCCTGCATCAGCTTGACCTTGTCCGGCCAGCGGTCGAGCGTATCAAGGCCGTCGAGCAGTTCCTCGGCCATCGAGGTGATCTTGAAGAACCATTGGGTGAGATCACGCTGTTCGACGACCGCGCCGGAGCGCCAGCCGCGTCCGTCGATCACCTGCTCGTTGGCGAGCACCGTCATATCGACCGGATCCCAATTGACCTTGGCCGACTTACGCTCCACCAGCCCGGCGCGCCAGAAATCGAGGAACATCTTCTGCTGGTGCTTGTAATAGCTCGGATCGCAGGTCGCGATCTCGCGGTCCCAGTCGAGCGACAAGCCCATTGTCTTCAACTGGCCCTTCATCGCCGTGATATTGGCATAGGTCCACTCGCGGGGGTTTACGCGATTGTCCCGCGCAGCGTTCTCGGCCGGCAGGCCGAATGCGTCCCAGCCCATTGGGTGCAGCACATTGTCGCCCTTGGCGCGGCGGAAGCGGGCTACGACATCGCCCATCGTGTAGTTCCGGACATGGCCCATATGGATGCGCCCCGACGGATAGGGGAACATCTCGAGCACATAATATTTCTGCCGCGGATCGTCGTTCCTGGTCTGGAACAGCTTCGCATCCGCCCAGGCCTTCTGCCATTTGGGTTCGGAAGCGCGCGGATTGTATCGTTCGGTTGCCATGACCGCTTTTTCACTTAAGAAGAACGCTGAAAACTGACGCGGGACCTTCACCATGGTTTGCCGGAAGCGTCAACTCCGACACGCGCCAACGGGCGAAAAGACAGCGGATTTGGAAATGGAAACAGCGACAAGTCGACTTAGCGACGTGAAGGCGAAGATCGCGGCGGCGGAACGGGGCGCTGGGCGGGAAAGAAGCGCGGTCACGCTGGTCGCCGTTTCCAAGACCTTCGACGCCGAGACCATCCGTCCGGTCCTTGAAGCAGGCCAGCGCGTGTTCGGCGAAAACAGGGTGCAGGAGGCGGAAGCCAAATGGCCGGCCTTGAAGGCCGAATTTACCGGCGTCGAATTGCACCTGATCGGCCCGTTGCAGTCCAACAAGGCAGCCAACGCCGTTGCTCTTTTCGATGTGATCGAGACCCTCGACCGCGACAAGATCGCCGCCGCCATTGCATCGGAAATGAAGAAGCAGGGTCGGCATCCCCTTCTCTATGTCCAAGTCAATATAGGCTGCGAGCCTCAGAAGGCTGGTATCGAACCCACCGAAGCCGTCGCGTTCGTCGAGCGGTGCCGAAAGACCCACGGCCTCCGTGTCGAAGGCCTGATGTGCATCCCGCCGCTCGACGAAAACCCCGGACCCTATTTCGCCCTGCTCGAAAAGCTGGCGCGCGAGGCGGGTGTCGAGAAACTCTCTATGGGCATGTCGGCGGATTACGAGACCGCGATTCAGTTCGGGGCGACCAGTGTCAGGGTCGGCTCGGCGATCTTCGGAAGCCGCTGACCAGGGAACGCATCCTCATCACATCCATGTGTCCACGCGAAACGGAATTTCCTCCGTTTAGCCATTGGCCGTTTCAACGCCGTGCCCTATCTGTGCTGCGCGAATGCAAGAAGGGACACACCCATGCGATACAACGAACTCGGAAATACAGGCATTTTCGTCTCCGAAATCTGCCTCGGAGCGATGACTTTCGGCGAGGCCGGCGGGGCGGCTCAGTGGGGCCAGATTGCCAAGGTCGATCAGGCGGCGGCCGACGAGATCGTGCAGCGTTCCCTCGCCGCAGGCGTCAATTTCATCGATACGGCCAATGTCTATTCCTTCGGAAAGTCGGAGCGGATTGTCGGCCAGGCGCTGAAGAATCTCGGCGTGAAGCGCAAGGACGTCGTCATCGCCACGAAATTCCATGGCGCCATGGGCAGCGGCCCGAATGATCGCGGCGCCTCTCGCGGCCATATCATGGATCAGGTCGAAGGCAGTCTGGAACGCCTGCAGACCGACCATATCGACCTCTATCAGATCCACGGGACCGACCCGGTGACGCCGATCGACGAGACCTTGCGCGCGCTCGACGATCTCGTTTCGCGCAACCTCGTGCGCTATATCGGCGTGTCGAATTGGCAAGCATGGCGGATCGCCAAGGCGCTCGGCATCTCCGAAAGGCGCGGCTTTACCCGCTTTCAGACCGTGCAGGCCTATTACTCCATCGCCGGCCGCGATCTCGAGCGTGAGATCGTTCCGCTTTTGACGGAAGAGAAGCTGGGGCTGATGGTCTGGTCGCCGCTTGCGGGCGGGCTCTTGTCCGGCAAATACGGCCCCGGCGCGCCCGGCGATGGCGAAGGCCGCCGCGCCGGCTTCGATTTCCCGCCCGTGGACAAGGACCGCGCCTGGGCCTGCGTCGCCGCGATGCGCGAGGTCGCCGCCAGGCACGATTCCAGCGTCGCCACCGTCGCGCTTGCCTGGATCCTATCAAAGCCCTTCGTGATGAGTATCATCATCGGCGCGAGCCGCATGGCGCAACTGGAGCAGAACCTCGCCGCGACGAAGCTCAGGCTCGATGAGGAAGATATTGCGCGCCTCGACGAGGTGAGCGCCCTCCCGAAGGAATATCCGGGCTGGATGCTCGAAAGGCAGATGACGGGCCGCAGGCCGGCGCCATTCGAACCGGCAAAATAGCATCGGCAGATGTCGGGCGTTCATTAAGGAACGGCCCCATCTTCTCGGTGAGCGCAATAGGTTCAGTGGAGGACCAGTTCTCCGCTGACATTGCGCCATTCCGTCGGCGAGATCAGCTTCTTATGCGTGTAGCTGACGGAATGCAGCGGACCGTCGAGTTCCGCCTTCCAGAAATCCAGGAATTTGAACAGAACCGGGAATTTTGGCGCAAGATCATATTGCTGCCAGACATAGGTCTGCAGCAGATGCGGATGGTCCGGCATGTGATAGAGGATATTGGCGGTGGTGAGGCCGTAACCGCTCAGCATCAGTTCCATTTCAGGCGTGGTGTTCATTCCCAACTCCCGAATCGAATCGTCCACGAAGCGATTGTGCGCACTGGGACGTTAACCGTCCATTGAAACGTTCGGCTGATGCCGCGTGTTCCTTGAGCTAATTCAATAGCTTAGCAGCCGAGAAACGCCACTGCTGCCAGCGAAGGGCAATGGTCGTTCCGAAGGAGTGCCGCTGTCGCTGGTGAAGCAGTGCCATATGGGCCAAGCTCCGGTGTTGTCGGCTGCGGTGGAATGGTAATAATAGTTCGGGAGCGAAGCTGCTGTCCGGAACGGAATGTCTTACTGGAGGAACAAAATGTCCGATGTCCATGTCCATCGCGTCCAACCCGCATGGAAGAAGCGCGCCCTGATCGACAACGAGACCTACCAGAAATGGTACGCCGACAGCGTCAAGAATCCCGACCGCTTCTGGGGCAAGCATGGCAAGCGCATCGATTGGTTCAAGCCCTACACCAAGGTCAAGAACACCTCCTTCAACGGCAAGGTCTCGATCAAATGGTTCGAGGACGGCATCACCAACGTTTCCTACAACTGCATCGACCGGCATCTGAAGAAGCGCGGCAACCAGACGGCGATCATCTGGGAAGGCGACAATCCCTATGACGACCGGAAGATCACCTATAACGAACTGTACGAGAAGGTCTGCCGCTTCGCCAATGTGCTGAAGAAGCACGGCGTCAAGAAGGGCGACCGCATCACCATCTATATGCCGATGATCCCCGAAGCGGCCTATGCCATGCTCGCTTGCACCCGCATCGGCGCCATCCATTCGGTGGTCTTCGGCGGCTTCTCGCCCGACGCGCTCGCCGGCCGCATCGATGACTGCAAGTCGAATTTCGTCATCACCGCGGACGAGGGACTTCGCGCCGGCAGGATCATCTCGTTGAAGGAGAATACCGATAAGGCGATCGACATCGCCGCCAAGGCCGGCACCAAGGTGGACAAGGTGCTGGTGGTGCGCCGCACCGGCGGCAAAATCGGCTGGGTGGATGGCCGCGATCTCTGGTATCACGAGGAAATGGCGGCCGTTAAGCCGGAATGCAAGCCGGAGAAGATGAAAGCCGAGGACCCGCTTTTCATTCTTTACACATCAGGCTCGACGGGCAAGCCGAAAGGCGTGCTCCACACGACGGGCGGCTATCTCGTCTGGACGTCGATGACCCACCAATATGTCTTCGACTATCATGACGGAGACATCTACTGGTGCACGGCCGATGTCGGCTGGGTCACGGGCCACTCCTATATCCTCTATGGGCCGCTCGCCAACGGCGCCACCACGCTGATGTTCGAGGGGGTGCCGAATTATCCGACCCCGTCGCGTTTCTGGGACGTGGTCGACAAATATCAGGTCAACATCTTCTACACCGCGCCGACCGCCATTCGCGCCCTGATGGGCGCCGGCGACGATTGGGTAAAGAAATCCTCGCGCAAGTCGCTGCGCGTGCTGGGTTCGGTTGGGGAGCCGATCAACCCGGAAGCCTGGGAATGGTATTTCAACGTCGTTGGCGAGAAGAAATGCCCGGTCGTCGACACATGGTGGCAGACCGAGACCGGTGGCATCCTGATCGCCCCCCTGCCCGGCGCCATCGACCTCAAGGCCGGCTCCGCGACCCTGCCCTTCTTCGGCGTCAAGCCGGAACTCGTTGATTCCGACGGCGCGCCGCTGGAAGGCGCTGCAAGCGGCAATCTCTGCATGACCGATTCCTGGCCCGGCCAGATGCGCACCGTCTATGGCGACCATGACCGCTTCGTACAGACCTATTTCTCCACCTACAAAGGCAAATATTTCACTGGCGACGGCTGCCGCCGCGATGAGGACGGCTATTACTGGATCACCGGCCGTGTCGACGACGTCATCAATGTTTCCGGCCACCGCATGGGAACGGCCGAGGTGGAATCGGCGCTCGTCAGCCACGAAAAGGTGTCCGAGGCCGCCGTTGTCGGCTATCCGCACGAGATCAAGGGCCAGGGCATCTATTGCTACGTGACGCTGAACGCCGGCGAGGCCGGATCGGACGCGCTGCGCCAGGACCTGATCGCCCATGTGCGCAAGGAGATCGGCGCCATCGCCACGCCGGACAAGATCCAGTTCGCGCCGGCATTGCCGAAGACCCGCTCGGCCAAGATCATGCGACGCATCTTGCGCAAGATCGCCGAGGACGATTTCGGCTCCCTCGGCGACACCTCGACGCTCGCCGATCCGGCGGTGGTGGACGATTTGATCTCCAACCGGCAGAACAGGAAGCGATCGGCCGCATGAGCGGGCGATCGGCGAAAACGGGAAAACGTCGATCATGAGCAGGGCGACGATCATCGGTTTTTCGGCGGTCGTCATGTGGGCGCTTCTGGCGCTCTTCACCGGCGCGTCCGGAAAGGTTCCGCCGTTCCAACTGGCCGCCATGGCCTTCACCGTGGGCACCGCGCTCGGGCTCGCCGCACGGCTCGCGTCGCGATCCGCCGCGCCGCGCGAGCCGGTTCCGCCGAAGGTATGGCTGATCGGGATAGCCGGCCTTTTCGGCTATCATTTCTGCTATTTCACAGCGCTGCGGAACGCGCCCGCTGTGGAAGCGAGTTTGATCGCCTATCTCTGGCCGCTTTTCATCGTGCTGGGTTCGGCGCTGATGCCGGGCGAGCGCCTGCGCTGGTATCATATCGCCGGCGCGCTGCTCGGGCTGGCGGGGACCTTTCTCATCGTGACGAAAGGCGGCGCCCTCTCCTTCGACCGAAACTACGCCTTCGGCTATATGATGGCGGGCGCCTGCGCCTTCATCTGGTCGGCCTATTCGCTTCTGTCGCGTCGCTTCCCTTCCGTGCCGACCACGACCGTCACATGGTTCTGCGCCGCGACGGCGGTGCTTTCGCTCGTCTGCCATCTCTTCCTCGAACAGACGGTCTGGCCGCAAAACGCCGTCCAGTGGCTGGCTGTCATGGGGCTGGGACTGATGCCGGTGGGCGCCGCCTTCTACACCTGGGATTACGGAGTCAAGCATGGCAATATCCAGGTGCTCGGCGCGGCGAGCTACGCCGCGCCGCTTCTGTCCACGCTTGTCCTGATCGCCGCGGGCTTTTCGAAACCGTCACTTTCGATCGTCGCCGCCTGCCTGCTGATCACCGGTGGAGCGGTCCTCGCCGCCAAGGGAATGCTGTTCAAGCGACCGGCGGCTGCGGAGGCTGCCGCCAAAGCATAGGGGCGTTCAGCGGAAGCGATGCTCAGAAATTGTCCTTGCGCTTGCGGATCTCGGCAAAGACTTCGCTATCGCCGGCCCGCGGCATGCCAAGCGTGTTGCGCACGGCGGCATCGTGCCAGCGCAGGAAGGGATTGGTCGCAAGCTCCCGCCCGATCGTCGTGGGAAGCGTCGGCTTGTCGTCCTCCCGCAACCTGTCCACCTCCTGAGAGCGCTCCTTCAGCGCGCTGTTCGTCGGATCGACGGTGAGCGCGAAGCGCGCGTTCGACTGCGTGTATTCGTGGCCGCAATAGACACGTGTCTCGACCGGCAGCGCCGCGAGCTTTTGAAGCGAGTGGAACATGGTTTGAGGCGGGCACTCGAACAGCCTGCCGCAGCCAAGCGCGAAAAGCGTATCGCCCGTGAAAACCACGCCGCTTTGCGCGAAATGGTAGCTGACATGACCGGCCGTATGCCCCGGCGTCGCGATGATTGTGACGGGCTCGTCGGCGAAGCGGATCACATGCCCCTCCTCCACTGTCTCGTCGATGCCGGGAATCTTCGCGGCCTCAGCCGCCGGCCCGATGATCTTCAGCCCGAAACGTTCCTTGAGGGCGAGATTGGCTTCGACGTGATCGATATGGTGGTGCGTCGTGAAGATGACGGTAGGCCGCCATCCCGTTCGCTCGATCGCCGCCAGGATGGGCGCCTCTTCCGGCGCATCGATGAGGGCGGTTTCCCTCGTCTTGGGATCATGGACGAGCACGCCGAAATTGTCGCTCCTGCACATAAATTGCTCAATCTCGACAGCCATGGCGCGTCTCCTCATCAGATTGTTCGTGTAGGGGAACGATAGGCGCTGTGATCCCGTCTGTCATCCGCCGATGGCGCATTTCCCGACGGGACCGCGCGGATCGTCAGGACCGCGCCATCGCCTCGAATTCCCGCTTGGCGATCTTGAATGCCGCGTTCGCCGCCGGAACGCCGGCATAGATGGCGACATGCAGGAGCGCTTCCTTGATGTCGTCCTCGCTGGCCCCGGTATTGGCCGTGGCGCGCACATGCATGGCGAATTCCTCGTGATGTCCGAGCGCGGCCAACAGCGCCAGCGTGATCATCGAACGCTCGCGGCGCGTCACGCCCGGGCGGGACCAGACCGACCCCCAGGCGCTTTCCGTGATCAAGGTCTGGAAATCGGCATCGAAGGCGGTCTTCTTCTCCTCGGCCCGATCCACATGCGCATCCCCCAACACGCTGCGGCGCGTCTTCATGCCCAAACGATACCGATCCGTGTCCGACAAGGCCGGCCTCCATCGATCTGTTGCCGCGCCGCACAGCGCGTTCGCAGGAAAACACCATATGGCAGTCGCATGGAGGTTCTGTAAACCACACGCGTTCACGACGCGCTCCTCGGCCTCCCGGTGCTGTCGCGGACGACCAGTTCGAGCGGCAGGACCTTGCCCATTTCCCTCATCGCCGCCGCGTCTTCCCGCATGTCCGGGAGCCGCATCATCTGAATGAGCATTGTGGCCGCGGTCTCGCCGATAAGCGCGCGTGGCTGCCGGATCGTCGTGAGCGGCGGGATCAGATGAGCGGCAATGTCGATATCGTCGAATCCGACGACCGAAACGTCATCGGGAACCCGGACGCCGTGGCCATTGAGTTGGGAGATGAACCCGCAGGCCATCGCATCGCTGGAACAGAAGACTGCTGTCGGCCGTTCCGCGAGGTCGAACCAGCGCTCCGCCGCCGCTACGCCTGAGCGCAAGGTGAAATCCCCTTCGATGAACCAGCGCTCGTTCGCCGGCAGTCGCGCCTTCGCCAGGGCGTCGCGGAAGCCCGCCGCGCGTTGTCGCGTAAGAACATTCTCGGGCGGCCCGGCAACATGGCCGATATGGCGATGGCCAAGCGCGATCAGATGCTCGACCGCCAGCCTTGCACCAAGGCGATTGTCGACCGTCACCGCCGGCTGATCGTGGTCTTCCAGCCACTCGCAGGCGAACATCACCGGCGGTCGCCCCTTCCGGTCATCACCGGAGAACATCGCCTCCGTCAGATTGCCATCGAGCACGATCAGCCCATCCGACCTGTTGTTGTAGAGATATTCGGCGATCTGCCTGTCGGCGCCGTCGGGTTCGCGCGTATCGGCTACGAGCACGTTCAGTCCGGCTTCCGAGGCCACCTTCGCGATGCCCGAAAGGATGAGGGAGAAGAACGGGTTGGACAGATGCGGCACGAGCACGACGATCGACCCGGTCTGCTTGCGGCGCAGATTGCGGGCGGCAAGATTCATCCTGTAGCCCGTCTCGGCGACGGCGGCGAGCACGGCCGCGCGCGTTTCCGCCGAAACGAGGTCCGGCTGTGAAAGGGCCCTGCTGACGGTCGCCGTCGAGACGCCCGCGATGCGTGCGACATCCCTGATCCTGGGAAGTTTGGCGTCCACCTCTAAGAGCCTTTCCTAGTCACGCGCGAAATCTTCTGCGCGATTTTCCGCTTTCGTTCAAATGGTTGTGGCCCCTATCCACAAATCGCCTTGACTGCCGCCCCGATCTTGTTCAATTTGACTGTAATCGATTACATAGCCGGTTGCCAAGGCGACCGCAGACGAAGCAAAAGCCTAGGTTGATAGGCTGAATGTCGAAGATCGCGCGAGCGTGCTACGACATCCAAGGGAGGATTTATGAAGACGATCAAGGGCCCCGCCATCTTCCTTGCCCAGTTCGCGGGCGATGCCGCGCCTTTCAATTCCTTCAGCGCGATCTGCGAATGGGTGGCGTCGCTCGGCTACAAGGGCATACAGATCCCGACCTGGGACGACCGCCTTTTCGACCTGAAGAAGGCGTCCGACTCGAAGGATTACGCCGACGAGGTGAAAGGCGTCGCGGCCTCCCACGGCCTCACCATCACGGAACTCTCCACCCATCTCCAGGGCCAACTCGTCGCCGTCCATCCCGCCTACGACACGGCTTTCAACGGCTTCGCCGCACCCGAAGTACGCGGCAATCCCGCCGCGCGGACCGAGTGGGCGGTCGATCAGGTCAAGCGCGCGTTGCGGGCGTCGAAGCATCTTGGCCTCAAGGCGCACGCCACCTTTTCCGGCGCGCTCGCCTGGCCCTATGTCTATCCCTGGCCGCAGCGCCCGGCCGGCCTGATCGAGACGGCCTTCGACGAACTGGCGAAGCGCTGGATGCCGCTTCTCGACTATGCCGACGAGAACGGCGTGGATATCTGCTACGAGATTCATCCCGGCGAGGATCTGCATGACGGCGTCACCTACGAGATGTTTCTCGAAAGGGTGAAGAACCATACGCGCGCCAATTTGCTTTATGACCCCTCCCACTTCGTCCTGCAGCAACTCGATTATCTCGATTACATCGACATTTATCATGAGCGCATAAAGGCTTTCCATGTGAAGGACGCCGAATTCAATCCGACGGGACGGCAGGGCGTCTATGGCGGATACCAGAGCTGGGTGGATCGCGCCGGCCGCTTCCGCTCGCTGGGCGACGGACAGGTCGATTTCGGCGGCATCTTCTCCAAGCTGACGGCTTACGATTTCGACAGCTGGGCGGTTCTCGAATGGGAATGCGCGCTGAAACATCCCGAGGACGGCGCGCGCGAGGGCGCCGAATTCATCAGGAACCACATCATCCGCGTGACGGAACAGGCCTTCGACGATTTCGCCAACGCCGGAACGGACGATCTTGCGAATCGCAAGATGCTCGGCCTGGCCTGAAAAGCGGGGGAGGAGACGGTGACGATCGAGGGCAGCAAGCGCGAAAGCGATGGCAGGCACATACGCCTCGGCATGGTGGGCGGCGGACAGGGCGCGTTCATCGGCGCGGTCCATCGCATCGCCGCGCGGCTCGACGATCAATTCGAACTGGTGGCGGGGGCGCTGTCCTCGGATCCGGTCCGCGCCAGGGCTTCCGCCGGGGAATTGGGCATCGCGCCCGACCGTGCCTATGGCTCCTTCGAGGAAATGGCGAAGGCCGAAGCGTCGCGCGCCGACGGCATCGAGGCCGTGTCCATCGTCACGCCGAACAATGTCCACGCGCCTGCCGCCAAGGCATTCCTCGAAGCCGGCATCCACGTCATCTGCGACAAGCCGATGACGACGACGGTTGCTGAAGCACGGGAACTTGTCGATCTCGTCAAGCGAACCGGCAAGGTCTTCGTCCTCACCCACAACTATACCGGCTATCCGATGATCCGCCAGGCGCGCGCCATGGTCGCGGCGGGCGAGCTCGGCGACATCCGCCTCGTCCAGGCGGAATATCCGCAGGACTGGCTGACCGAACGGGCGGAGCTTTCCGGCTCGAAGCAGGCCGAATGGCGTACCGACCCGAAGCGCTCCGGCGCGGGCGGCGCGATCGGCGATATCGGCACCCATGCCTACAATCTCGCCGCCTTCGTCACCGGTCTGGAAACCGAAGAGCTTCTGGCGCAGCTCACCACCTTCGTGCCGGGCCGGCAGCTCGACGACGACACGCAGATCCTGCTTCGCTACAAGGGCGGTGCTCGCGGCATGCTCTGGGCAAGCCAGGTCGCCGTCGGCAATGAAAACGGGTTGAAGCTGCGCGTCTATGGAACCAAAGGCGGCCTCGAATGGACGCAGGCCGATCCGAACTATCTCTGGTTCACGCGCTTCGGCGAGCCGAAGCAGCTCCTGACGCGCGCCGGCAGCGGCGCGTGGCCGCAAGCCGCCCGCGTCAGCCGTATTCCGAGCGGCCATCCGGAAGGCTATCTCGAAGGCTTCGCTACCATCTATGCCGAGGCCGCCCGGGCGATCCGCGCCGCTGAGGCCGGCCGTCCGGCCGATCCCGATGTGATCTATCCGACCGTAGAGGATGGCCTTCAGGGCATGCGCTTCATCGAAGCCGCCGTCGCCTCCTCCAGGGCGGGGAATGTCTGGACGAAGCTTGCATGAACAAGGGGGTTGACCAGCAGCCGCATGCAGGCGCTCCGCCCTTGCTTCAGACGGTAGGGCTGGCGAAATCCTTCGGCCCCGTCGAGGTGCTGCGGGGTATCAACATCACGGCCGACGCCGGCGAGGTAAACGCCATCATTGGTGAAAACGGCGCCGGCAAGTCCACCTTGATGAAGCTGCTCGCGGGCCATCTCCAGCCGACGCGCGGCGAAATTCTGATCGATGGCCAACCCGTCGCTTTCTCCGGCCCCGTCGCCGCCGAGGAACGCGGTATCGTTCTGGTGCATCAGGAGATCCTGTTGGCGCCGGACCTCACCGTCGCGCAAAACATCTATCTCGGACGCGAACTGGAACGCAGAGGCGTTCTCGACGACCGAGCCATGAACGAGGGCGCGGAACGCGCGGTTCACGGCCTCGGCGCCGATATCGATCCGCGCGTGGTCGTCGGCCGCCTTTCCATCGCCCAGCGTCAACTGGTCCAGATCGCGCGGGCGCTTCTGGTACCGCATCGTATCGTCATCTTCGACGAGCCCACCGCTTCGCTCACGCCTGTCGAGACCGAGGCGCTACTGCATGTTATCGAAGAGATCCGGAAATCCGGCATTGCCGTCCTTTATATCTCGCACCGCCTTCCGGAAGTGAAGGCGATCGCGGACAAAGTGACTGTGCTCCGCGACGGAAATCTGGTGGCGACGCATCCGGCAAGCGAGCTGGAGCCCGTGGACATGGCCCGCCTGATGGTCGGCCGCGACGTCTCCAAGCTCTATCCCGACCGTCATGCAGGAATGGCGCCCGAGATCGTGCTGGATGTTGAGAACTTCACGGTTCCCGGCTTCGCCGAGAACGCCTCCTTCCGGCTCGGCAGGGGCGAGATCCTTGGCTTCGCCGGGCTGGTCGGCGCCGGGCGCACCGAACTCCTCGAAGGCGTGGTGGGCTTGAGGAGCGGGCATGGCGCGGTCAAGCTCTCCGGCCGCCCTGTTCACTTCGCCAATGTGCACGACAGTATGCAGGCGGGCATCGTCTATCTGAGCGAAGACCGAAAGGGAAAAGGCCTGCTTCTGCAGCAAGACCTCACCGTCAACCTCACGCTCGCCTCGCTCGGCCGCTTCGTGCGCGGCATCGTCATCGATCGCCGTGGGGAGCGCGCGGCGCTCGACGGGGCGATCAGGGAATTCGATATCCGCGCCGGCCGCAAGGAGATGCTCGCCGGACAATTGTCGGGCGGCAACCAGCAGAAGCTTTTGCTCGCCAAGATGATGATGCTTGCGCCGGAGATCGTCATCATCGACGAGCCGACGCGCGGCATCGACATCGGCACCAAGGAACAGATCTACAAATTCATCGCGGCTCTCGCCGAGAGCGGCAAGGCGGTGATCGTCATTTCGTCCGAAATGCCGGAACTGATCGGCATATGCGACCGCATCCTGGTCATGCGGACCGGCCGGATCGTCGGCGAGGTCGCGGGCGAACACATGACGGAGAACGAGATCGTCGTTCTCGCCACCGGCGCCACGTCTCAGGAGGCCGCCCTCGTGGCGGAGTGAAAATGACCGATCTCGCGGCCAGCGGCGCAAAGACCCGTCGCTCCTGGAAGGACATCGATCTGAGGGCGGTGGCGCCCTTTGTCGCGCTTCTCCTTCTGCTGATCCTCGGCATGCTGTCGAGCCCGAACTTCCTCTCGGTCGCCAACCTGCTGAATGTGCTCACCCGCAGCGCCTTTATCGCCATCATCGCGGTCGGCGCGACCTTCGTCATCTCCGCCGGCGGCCTCGATCTCTCCGTCGGCTCGATGGTGGCCTTTGTCGCCAGCCTGATGATCATGTTCATGAACAGCGGCGTCATCGCCAGCCCGCCCCTGATGCTGGCTGCGGCGATGGTGCTCGCGATCCTGCTCGGCGCTGCCTGCGGATGGGCGAACGGGCTCGTGACGACGGCGGGTCGCATAGAACCTTTCATCGCGACGCTCGGCACGATGGGCATTTTCCGCGGCCTGACCACATGGCTCTCCCAGGGGGGCGCCATAACGCTGCAATCCTCGGACCTCCAGAACCTCTATCATCCCGCCTATTTCGGCGCCGTTCTGGGCGTGCCGGTCCCGATCATCGTGATCTTCGTCACCGCTGTCATCGGCGCTTTCGTACTCTATCGCACGCGCTATGGGCGGCATGTCATCGCTGTGGGATCGAATGAGGACGTGGCGCGCTATTCCGGCATTCCCGTGAACCGCGTGCGGACCATCACCTACATCATCCAGGGTCTCTGCGTCGCTGTCGCCGTGCTGCTCTACGTGCCGCGCCTGGGCTCGACATCCGCCACGACCGGCACTCTTTGGGAGTTGCAGGCGATCACGGCGGTCGTCGTCGGCGGCACCGCGTTGCGCGGCGGCGTCGGCCGCATCTGGGGCACGATCTGCGGCGCCTTCATCCTCGAAATCGTCGGCAACATCATGCTGCTTTCGAACTTCGTCAGCGAATATCTGATCGGCGCGATCCAGGGCGCGATCATCATCATCGCGATGCTCGTCCAGCGCTTTCTTATGCGCCGGCAATGAGCACCAAAAGATTCCTCGTCCGGGTAATCTGGGGGCCCGGCCGAGAACCGGACGAAACCTCGGGAACATAAGGGAGAAGAAAATGCGCAGATTAATGATGGGTATGGCGGTCGCGCTTGTCGCCTTAACGGGGACCGCCCTGATGGGCACGGCTAGCGCCGCCGACAAGAAAGTGACGATCGGCGTCTCCATTCCGGCCGCCGACCATGGCTGGACCGCCGGCGTGGTTTACCATGCCAACCGCGTGGCGAAGCTTCTGATGGCCGAGCACCCGGGCCTGAACATCATCGTCAAGACATCGCCGGACGCATCCAGCCAGGCGAACGCGCTTGAAGATTTGACGACGCAGGGCATCAACGCGCTGGTCATCCTGCCGTCCAATCCCGATCCGCTGGTCAACGCGATCAAGCAGGTGAAGAGCAAGAACATCTTCGTGACGCTGGTGGACCGCGCGCCCTCGAACAACGACAATTCGGTGCGCGATCTCTATGTGGCGGGCAACAATCCCGCGCTTGGCGCCGTCGCCGGCGAATATATCAAGAAACATACGCCCGACGCGAAGGTCGTCGTGATCCGCGGATTGCCGATCCCGATCGACCAGCAGCGCCAGGATGGTTTCGACAATGCGATCAAGGGCTCGAACGTCAAGGTGCTGGAGAAGCAGTTCGGCAACTGGAACCGCGACGACGCCTTCAAGGTCATGCAGGATTATCTGACGAAATATCCGCAGATCGATGTCGTCTGGTGCCAGGACGACGATATGGCGGTCGGCGTGCTTCAGGCGATCCAGCAGGCCAAGCGCACCGACATCAAGTACATCATCGCCGGCGCCGGCTCAAAGCAGATGGTCAAGAAGGTCATGGACGGCGACAAGCTGGTGCCGGTCGACGTGCTTTATCCGCCGGCAATGGTCGGCACCGCGATGGTTCTGACCGCCGCCAATTTCTATGACCAGATCCCCGTGCGCGGCACCTACATCATGGACGCCACGCTGATCACCAAGGAGAACGCGAAGGAATTCTACTTCCCGGATTCGCCGTTCTGATCGGTCGTTTTGAGCGACTTTCTGAGGGGCGCTTCGGCGCCCCAACTTTTTTCACTGCTGTCAAGAACGAAGTGCGTCCTTCGAGGACCGCTAGCGCCAGACTCCCTCATCCTGAGGTGCTCGTCCGCTGGGCGAGCCTCGAAGGACGCACCGCCACAACGCCGGGAGACCCTCTCACATATGAATCGGCTTGAAGAAGGTGGCGAGGGCGGCTTCCTTCACGGCCTCCGACATGGTCGGATGCGCATGGCAGGTGCGCGCCAGATCCTCTGACGAACCGCCGAACTCCATCAGCACGGCCGCCTCGTGGATCATCTCGCCGGCGCCGAAGCCAAGGATATGGACGCCAAGCACGCGGTCGGTCGCCTTGTCGGCGAGGATCTTCACGAAGCCGTCCGTATGCAGCATGGCGCGCGCGCGGCCATTGGCGGTGAAGGGGAACTTGCCGGCCTTGTAGTCGATCCCCGCCTTCTTCAGTTCCTCTTCCGTCTTGCCGACCGACGCGACCTCGGGGCTCGTATAGACGACGCTCGGGATGACGTCGTAATTCACGTGTCCCACCTGCCCCGCGAGGATTTCGGCCAATGCGACGCCCTCGTCCTCGCCCTTATGCGCCAGCATCGGGCCGCGGATCACGTCGCCGATTGCATAGATGCCGGGCACGTTCGTCTGGAAATGCTCATCGACATTGACGCGGCCACGATCGTCAACCGCGACGCCCGCGTCCGCCAAGCCGAGGCTGTCGGTATAGGCACGGCGCCCTGTCGCGACCAGCACGACATCGGCGTCGATCGTCTGGCTTTCGCCGCCAGCAACCGGCTCGAAAGTGACGCTCGCGCCTTTTTTCGTCTTTTCGACACCCGTCACCTTGGCGCCGAGTTTGAAATCGAGCCCCTGCTTGGCGAGCAGGCGCTGCATCTGCTTGGCCACCTCGCCATCCATGCCGCCGAGGATCGTGTCGAGATATTCGACCACAGTCACCTTTGTGCCCAAGCGCGCCCATACCGAGCCGAGTTCGAGCCCGATCACGCCCCCGCCAACCACGACCATGGTGGCCGGCACCTTGGCGAGGCTGAGCGCGCCGGTGGAGGAGATGATCACCTTCTCGTCGAAATCGACCTTGACGCCGGGGATGCCGGCGACATCCGATCCGGTCGCGATGACGATATTCTTCGCCTCGATTTCCGTGCCCTTGCCGTCTTCGCCCGTCACGGAAACCTTGCCGGCGGAAACGATTTTCGCCGTCCCGCGGAAGGCATCGATTTTGTTCTTCTTGAACAGGAATTCGACGCCTTTGACATTTGCCTCGACAGTCTTGTCCTTGTGCGTCAGCATCGCTTTCAGATCGAGCTTGGGCTTGCCGACATTGACGCCGAGCGCGGGAAAGGCATGCTCGGCTTCGGCGAACATCTCGCTGGCGTAGAGAAGCGCTTTCGAGGGAATGCAGCCGATATTGAGGCAGGTCCCGCCGAAGGTCGCCATCTTCTCGACCACGGCCGTCTTCAGACCAAGCTGCGCCGCCTTGATGGCGCAGACATAGCCGGCCGGCCCGGTTCCGATCACAACGACGTCATAAGCCATTTCGAATACCTTCTTTCGGTTTCAGCGGCCACCGCTGACGGTGAGGAGCGCACCCGTCGCGTAAGAGGCCCCATCGGACAGGAACCAGAGGATCGCCCCGGCGATCTCTTCCGGCTTACCGGCCCGGTGCATGGGGATCGCACCCGCCAGACGCGCCACGCGATCCGGCTGCCCGCCCGATGCATGGATTTCCGTCTCGACCATGCCGGGCCTGACGGCGTTGACGCGAATGCCCTCGGCCGCCACCTCGCGGGCAAGGCCGATCGTCATCGTGTCGATCGCGCCCTTCGACGCAGCGTAATCGACATAGTCGCCGGCGCTGCCGAGTGTCGCCGCAACCGACGAGACGTTGACGATCACGCCGCCCTTGCCGCCATGCTTCATGGACATGCGCTTCACCGCCTCGCGCGCGCAAAGAAAGGAGCCGATGATGTTGACCTGCATCATCCGCTCAAGACGAGCAACGCTCATTTCGTCAACGCGTGCCTTGGCATCGACAATCCCGGCATTATTGACGAGCGCATCGAGGTGCCCGAAGCGCTTGTCGACCGCCTGGAACATCGCGAGCACGTCCGCCTCGCTGCCGACATCGCCCTTGACGGCAAAGGCTTCGCCACCGCCGGCTTCGATCTCGGCAACGACTTTTCGGGCCGCCGCTTCATTCGACGCGTAATTCACCGCGACTTTATATCCGGCCTTCGCCGCGAGAATACATGTCGCCGCGCCAATTCCGCGCGAGCCGCCCGTCACCAGAACCGTTTTCATTGTCGAGCAGTCCCCCGCGCCTTGTGCCCGCCGAAAGGCAGGCATTTTCATGCGAAGTGCGTTATCCCCCCTTTGAAATCAGAGATCGAGCACCAGCCGTTCCGGATCCTCCAGGCTCTCCTTGACGCGGACGAGGAACGTCACTGCCTCCTTGCCGTCGACGATACGGTGATCATAGGAAAGGGCCAGATACATCATCGGCCGGATGACGATCTGCCCGCCGACCACGACCGGCCGCTCCTGGATCTTGTGCATGCCGAGAATGCCGGACTGCGGCGCGTTGAGGATCGGCGTCGACATCAGCGAACCGTAGACGCCGCCATTGGAGATGGTGAAGGTGCCGCCCTGCATGTCCGCGACGGAGAGCTTGCCGTCGCGCGCCGCGGCGCCGAGCCTGCCGATCTCCTTCTCGATCTCGGCGATCGACATCTGGTCCGCATCGCGCACCACCGGCACCACGAGACCTTTGTCGGTGCCGACGGCGACGCCGATATGGCAATAATTCTTGTAGATGATGTCGGTCCCGTCGATCTCGGCATTGACGTTCGGGATTTCCTTCAGCGCGTGGGTCACGGCCTTGGTGAAGAAGCCCATGAAGCCGAGCTTCACGCCATGCTTCTTCTCGAAGACATCCTTGTATTTCGATCGGAGCGCCATCACCGCGTTCATATCCACCTCGTTGAAGGTGGTGAGCATCGCCGCGACGCTCTGGGCTTCCTTCAGGCGCCGCGCGATCGTCTGGCGGAGCTTGGTCATCCTGACGCGCTCTTCCCGTGCCTGGTCGTCGCCCGAGGACGGGGCGCGCGCGGCGACAGGTTCGCGTGGTGTTTCGGCCGGCTGCGAGGCCGCGCCCTTTGCCAGGGCCTCGAGCACGTCGCCCTTCAGCACCTGGCCGCGTTTCCCCGTTCCCTCGACCTGATCGACGGAGAGGTTCTTCTCAGCGAGCAGCTTGGCGGCGGACGGAGCCGGCGGCATCTCGCGCGGCTCGACCGGGCCGGCGTCGCTGCTGCCTTCAGCCGCCCCATGCGCCACCTGCCGGGTCGACTCCACACCCTCCTTGCGGGCCGGGCTCGCGGATTTGGAAACCGACGCGCCGGTCGCCTCGCTCGAGCTTTTGCCATTGCCGGCCTTCTGGGCGGCGGGCGTGGTCTTCGCCCCAGCTTCGCCGATCATGCCCAGAAGAGCGCCGACTTCCACCGTCTCGCCTTCCTTGACCGTAATCTCGGAAAGCGAACCGGCGGCGGGGGCCGGGACTTCGATTGTCACCTTGTCGGTTTCGAGTTCGACCACCGGCTCGTCTGCGGCAATCGCATCGCCGGCCTTCTTGAACCATTTCCCGACCGTCGCTTCCGTGACGGATTCGCCCAGCGTGGGAACGCGGATTTCAGTAGCCATGGGGTGGGTTCCGTTGCCTTTGCCTAGTGAGATTTATTCGCCGAGCGCGTCTTCGAGCAGGGTTTCGAGCTGCGCAAGATGCTTCGACATCAGGCCCGTCGCCGGCGAGGCGGCGGCAGGTCTTCCGGCGTAGCGGACGCGCTGGTGCTTGGCGTCGATATGAGCCAGCACCCATTCGAGATATGGGTCGATGAAGGACCAGGCGCCCATATTCTTCGGCTCTTCCTGGCACCAGACCATCTCAGCATTGCGGAAACGCGACAGTTCCGTAATCAGCGCCTTGGCCGGGAACGGATAGAGCTGTTCTACGCGCAGGAGATAGATATCGTTGATGCCGCGCTTCTCGCGCTCTTCGTAGAGGTCGTAATAGACCTTGCCGGACGAAAGCACGACGCGCCTGATCTTGGAATCCTTGACGAGCTTGATCTGCTGACCGTCAAGCATCTGCGCATCGTCCCACAGGAGTCTGTGGAAGGAGCTTTCTCCGGACATGTCGGCAAGCGTCGAGACGGCGCGCTTGTGGCGCAGAAGCGATTTCGGCGTCATCAGGATGAGCGGCTTGCGGAAATCGCGCTTCAACTGCCGCCGCAAGATGTGGAAATAGTTGGCCGGCGTCGTGCAGTTCGCGACCTGCATGTTGTCTTCGGCGCAAAGCTGGAGATAGCGCTCCAGCCGCGCCGAGGAGTGCTCCGGTCCCTGCCCTTCATAGCCATGCGGCAACAGGCAGACCAGGCCGGACATCCTCAGCCATTTGCGCTCGCCGGCCGCGATAAACTGATCGAAGACGACCTGCGCGCCATTGGCGAAATCGCCGAACTGCGCCTCCCAAAGCGTCAGCGCACGCGGCTCGGCAAGCGAATAGCCATATTCGAAGCCGAGCACCGCCTCTTCCGACAGCATGGAATTGACGACTTCGTAATTGGCCTGCGCCGGCGAGAGATTGTTGAGCGGGATAAAGCGGGTCTCGTCGCGCTGATCGTAAAGAACCGAATGGCGCTGCGAGAAGGTGCCGCGCTCCGAATCCTGGCCGGAAAGCCTGATCGGATTGCCGTCCATCAGGATCGACCCGAAAGCCAACGCTTCCGCCGTCGACCAATCGATGCCCTCGCCGGTGTCGATCATCTTGCGGCGATGTTCGAGAAAGCGCTGGATCGTGCGATGCGCCTCGAAATCCTTCGGCGTTTCGGTCAGCTTGCGGCCGATTTCCTTCAGCGTCTTGGCGGGAACCGCCGTCTTGCCGCGCCGCTGCTCGTCCTCATTGTCGGCCTTCCTGAGGCCGGACCATGCGCCGTCCAGCCAGTCGGCTTTGTTGGGCTTGTAGTGCTGGCCGGCTTCCCATTCCGCTTCGAGATTGCTGCGCCACGCCGCCCTCATTGCCTCGACTCCGTCCTGGTCGATCAGGCCTTCGGAGATCAGTTTGTCGGCATAGATCTTTACTGTCGTCGGGTGGTTGCGGATCGCCTTGTACATGATCGGCTGCGTGAAGGACGGCTCGTCGCCCTCATTGTGGCCGAACCGGCGGTAGCAGAACATGTCCACGACGACCGGCTTATGGAAGATCATGCGGAATTCGGTCGCCACCTTGGCCGCATAGACCACCGCCTCCGGATCGTCTCCGTTGACGTGGAAAATCGGCGCCTCGATCATCTTGGCAACGTCGGAGGGATAGGGTGAAGAGCGCGAAAAGCGTGGATTGGTGGTGAAGCCGATCTGATTGTTGATGATGAAGTGCAGCGAACCCGCCACGCGATGGCCACGCAGGCCGGAAAGGCCGAACATCTCCGCCACGACCCCCTGGCCCGCGAAAGCGGCATCGCCATGGATCAGGAGCGGCAGCACGACAGTCCGCTCTTCGAGCGGCACCATCTCCTCGCGCTTGCGGCCGAAAAGAATATCCTGCTTGGCGCGCGCCTTGCCCATGACGACCGGATTGACGATCTCCAGGTGCGAGGGATTGGCCGTCAGCGACATATGCACCTTGTTGCCGTCGAATTCCCGATCCGACGAGGCGCCGAGATGGTATTTCACGTCGCCCGAGCCTTCGACGTCGTCGGGAGCGTAGGAACCACCCTTGAATTCATGAAAAATGGCGCGATGCGGCTTCGCCATGACCTGGGAAAGCACGTTCAGCCTGCCGCGAGGCGCCATGCCGAGCACGATCTCCTTCATGCCCATCGAGCCGCCGCGCTTGACGATCTGCTCGAGCGCCGGAATGAGCGACTCGCTGCCGTCGAGGCCAAAACGTTTCGTGCCCTTGTACTTGACGTCGAGGAACTGTTCGAATCCTTCGGCCTCGACGAGCTTCTGCAGGATCGCCTTCTTCCCCTCCGCCGTGAAGGCGACGCCCTTGTCCGGTCCTTCGATGCGCTCCTGGATCCAGGCCTTCTCCTCCGGATTGGAGATGTGCATGAACTCGACCCCGATGGTCGAGCAATAGGTCCGCTGCAGGATATCCAGCATCTCGCGGATGGTCGCGAATTCAAGCCCGAGCACATTGTCGATGAAGATCGGACGGTCGTAATCCGCTTCGGTGAACCCATAGGCCTCGGGCGAGAGTTCGTTATAATCCTCAAGCGGTTTGGCGATGCCGAGCGGGTCGAGATTGGCGTGCAGATGGCCACGCATGCGATAGGCGCGGATCATCATAATCGCGCGAACCGAATCGTGCGTCTGCTGATGGATCTCGATTTCGCTGGGCCCGGCGCTGCCTTCCGCCGCGCCGTTTTGCGCCGCCTTTTCGCGGACCTTGCGATCGAGATGCTTCTCGACCAGGCCCCAATCCCCGTCGAGGGCGGAAACGAGTTCGCCATTCGCGACCAGCGGCCAACCGGGCTTCCTCCAGGAAGCGCCCTCGGCGTTCTTCGCCACGTCCTTGGCGTCATCCTTGAGGGAATCGAAGAATTCCCGCCATTCCCCGTTCACCGAGGACGGGTCGGCCTCATACCGGGCCTGCAATTGCTCGATATAAGCGGCGTTGCCGCCATAGAGGAAGGATGTGAGGGAAAACGTATCGTTGGCCTGATCTTGTCGTTGCATCGTCGTGCGGAGCCTGCTCCGTCTCCTGCTTGGGGGCAATCGGTCTTCGGCAGTCGGCAATCGGAAGAATTTGAACCGATTGCCTATTGCCGACTGCCCATTGCCCTAACCCTTGATCGCTTCCACCAGCGTCTTGCCAAGCCGCGCCGGTGATGGCGAGACCCGGATGCCCGCGGCTTCCATTGCCGCGATCTTGTCTTCCGCGCCACCCTTGCCGCCGGAAATGACGGCGCCGGCATGGCCCATCGTGCGCCCTTTCGGCGCAGTGCGGCCGGCGATGAACCCGGCCATCGGCTTCCTGCGGCCACGCTTTGCCTCGTCGCGGAGGAACTGAGCGGCGTCTTCCTCGGCGGAACCGCCGATTTCGCCGATCATCACGATCGATTTCGTTTCGTCGTCTGCGAGGAACATTTCGAGGATGTCGATGAATTCCGTGCCCTTGACCGGATCGCCGCCGATGCCGACGGCCGTGGTCTGGCCGAGGCCTTCATTGGTGGTCTGGAAGACCGCCTCATAGGTAAGCGTTCCCGAACGGGAAACAACGCCGACCGAGCCCTTGCGGAAGATGTTGCCTGGCATGATCCCGATCTTGCATTCGTCGGGCGTCAGCACGCCGGGGCAGTTCGGGCCGATCAGCCGCGATTTCGACTTTTCGAGCCTCGCCTTGACCTTGACCATGTCCATCACCGGAATACCCTCCGTGATGCAGACGATCAGCGGGATTTCAGCCTCGATGGCCTCGATGATGGCCGCCGCCGCGCCTGCCGGCGGGACATAGACGACCGAGGCGGTAGCGCCGGTCTTCTCCTTGCCTTCGGCGACCGAAGCAAAGATCGGCAGTTCCACAGTCTGGCCGTTGACGGTGCCTCTCCACTTCTCGCCGCCCTTCTTGGGATGAGTACCGCCGACCATCTTGGTGCCGTGATAGGCGAGCGCCTGCTCGGTGTGGAAAGTGCCGGTCTTGCCGGTCAGCCCCTGGACGAGGACCTTGGTGTTCTTGTCGACGAGAATGGACATGCAGTCAGCGCCCCTATTCGGTCAGCGTTCTAGGAAAGGATTGACGGCCCGGACGGAGCCGTAAAGCTGGTTGTGATTGAGATCTTCGGTATAAAAGACTGGCGCGCCGAGGCGCTCGGCCGCGGCGAGAAGCGCGGCGTCGTAATATTTGAGCTGGTAGCGGCGTGCGAAATCGAGGCCGGCTCGGACATAAGCCTGATCGGTCGGCAGGAACGGGAACGTACCCAGAAACGCCAGCCAGCGATCGACCTCCTCATCGTCGAGCAGGCGCTTGCGCCGCGAGACGTTGGCGAATTCCGCGAGACTCTGCCCGGAAACGCCGAAAAGCGTTCCGAGCACGAGTTCGATCGCGATGTCGAAACGACGTGGATCACGACTCCTCTCCGAAGCCGCGTAGAGGAGGACGTTCGAGTCGAGAAAGCATTCGATCTTCTCGTTCGGCATAGTTTTCGTCGCGGTCCCACGTGAAAGGCGGACCGCTCTCCCCTCGCTTCTGCTTTTCCTCGATGAGCTTACGCATGCCCTCACGCGCCCAGGCGATCCGATCCTCCTGCTCGACCTCGTGCTCAAGCAGCGAACGCACCATCGCGTTGAGCGTGGTCTTGCGCCGCCCGGCCAGATCGCGGGCGCGTTCCAGAAGCGTTTCGTCGATGGCCAGCGTAACGTTCTTCATGACCTTTCTCCACATAATTCCACAGCAATAATATGTGGGATTATGTGTAAAATCTCAACCCTTCACAGCGGCGACGATCTTCTGCGCCGCATCGTCGAGATCGTCGGCCGGGACCACGTCGAGGCCGCTTTCCCTGATGATCTTCTTGCCCAGTTCGACATTGGTGCCTTCGAGGCGCACCACCAGCGGCACTTTGAGGCCGACTTCCTTGACTGCCGCCACCACGCCCTCGGCGATAATGTCGCATTTCATGATGCCGCCGAAGATGTTGACGAGGATGCCTTTCACGTTCGGGTCGGCGGTGATGATCTTGAACGCCGCCGTCACCTTCTCCTTCGAAGCGCCGCCGCCCACGTCAAGGAAGTTGGCGGGCTCCGCGCCGTAGAGCTTGATGATGTCCATCGTCGCCATGGCAAGGCCGGCGCCGTTGACCATGCAGCCGATATTGCCGTCGAGCGCGACATAGGCGAGGTCGTATTTCGACGCCTCGATCTCCTTCTCGTCCTCTTCCGTCATGTCGCGCAGGTCGACCACGTCGGGATGGCGGAACAGCGCGTTGTTGTCAAACGACACCTTCGCGTCGAGCACGCGCAGGCGGCCGTTCTTCATCACGATCAGCGGATTGACCTCGAGCAGGCTCATGTCCTCGCTCGTGAAGGCCCGGTAGAGCGCCGGAAACAGCAGCGCGCCGTCGTCGGCGGAGCCGCCCGTCAGCTTCAGCGCGGCGTTGAGCTTCGCCACGTCGGCGTCGGTGACGCCCTTGTCCGGATCGATCGCGACGGTGATGATCTTCTCCGGCGTGTCGTGCGCCACCGTCTCGATGTCCATGCCGCCCTCGGTGGAGACGACGAAGGCGACGCGACCGACCGAACGGTCGACCAGGATCGACAGGTAAAGCTCGCGATCGATGTCGGCGCCGTCCTCGATATAGAGGCGGTTGACCTGCTTGCCGGCCGGACCGGTCTGCTTGGTCACCAGCGTGTTGCCGAGCATCTCGTTGACATTGGCGATCACCTCGGCGACCGATTTCGACAACCGCACGCCGCCCTTGGCGTCGGCGGGCAGTTCCTTGAACTTGCCCTTGCCGCGGCCGCCGGCATGGATCTGGCTTTTCACCACATAGAGCGGACCCGGCAGCTTCTTGGCCGCCGCTTCCGCCTCGCCTGCCTTGAACACCGGCACACCTTCGGCCACCGGCGCTCCGAACCCCTTCAGGAGTTGCTTGGCCTGATATTCATGGATATTCATCAGCCGCTTCTCCCGCTTACTTGCCGAGGGCGGGAGCGATGCCGACGCAGGCCTCGCAAAGCGCCTGCACCGCCGCCACGGATTTGTCGAACATCTTCTGTTCGGCGCTGTTGAAGTCGAGTTCGATGATGCGCTCGATGCCGCCGGCGCCGATCACGGCCGGCACGCCGACATACATCTCTTTCACGCCGTACTGGCCGGAAAGATGAGCCGCGCAGGGCAGGACCCGCTTCTTGTCCTTGAGGTAGCTTTCAGCCATGGCAACGGCGGACGCCGCCGGCGCGTAATAGGCCGAACCGGTCTTCAGCAGACCGACGATCTCGCCTCCGCCCTTGCGCGTGCGCTCGACAATTGCGTCGAGCTTCTCCTTCGTGGTCCACCCCATCTTTATGAGATCGGGCAGCGGGATACCGGCAACGGTGGAATAGCGCACCATCGGCACCATGTCGTCGCCATGGCCGCCGAGCGTCATGGCGGTCACGTCCTCGACGGAAACCTTGAATTCCTCGGCGAGGAAATAGCGGAAGCGGGCCGAATCCAGCACGCCCGCCATGCCGACGACATGCGTCTTCGGTAACCCGGAGAATTTCTGCAGCGCCCAGACCATGGCGTCGAGCGGGTTGGTGATGCAGATGACGAAGGCCTTCGGCGCGTATTTCTTGATGCCGGCGCCGACCTGCTCCATGACCTTCAGGTTGATGCCGAGGAGATCGTCGCGGCTCATGCCGGGCTTGCGCGGCACGCCGGCAGTGACGATGCAGACATCGGCGCCCTCGATCCCGGCATAGGCATTCGTTCCGGCGAAATGCGCATCGAAGCCGTCCACCGGCGAGGATTCAGCAATGTCGAGCCCCTTGCCCTGCGGGATGCCCTCGGCGATATCGAACAGGACGACATCGCCGAGTTCCTTCAGGCCGATCAGATGGGCGAGCGTGCCACCGATCATGCCCGAACCGATGAGGGCAATCTTATTGCGTGCCATGGAGATGATTCCCTTAGTTGCGTGTTGCCGGCGTGGAGGCTTTCGTCTCCGAGGAATGCGAATGATCCGCAATACCTGCGGCATTTGCGAGGCCGGCGGCGGCATTGCGCAGGGCGGGGGAAACCGTCCTTTCGCGTTGCACATAGACCCCAAGTCGAATCAACTCAACAAGAAATTTCGTGATCAATGAATTCAAACGGTTAGATCAATTGGGAGTTACGTAAACGTAATTTATTCTGCCTTTTCTTTCGACAACTGGTCCAATTGCCTGCGTTTCGTGCGCCAGTCAGATCTGCGCCTTCCCGCCATGAGCGGAAGCCCAGGCGTCGAGCCAATCGCGGCTTTGCATTTCGGTCAGGCGGGAGGCCGTGCGGGCGAATTCAAACGCCTCGGTTCCGCGTCGCCCGGCATAAAGCGCTTCCGGCGCCGCTGCTGCGCTGGCGAAAAGCCGGACACGCCGGTCGTAGAGCACGTCCACCAGCACGATGAAGCGCTTCACTTCGTTGCGATGCGCATCGGCCATGACCGGGACATGATCGAGGAAGATGGTATCGAACCGTTCCACAATGGCGAGATAATCGCGCGCGCCATGAGGCTTCTGGCAGAGTTCCGGAAAAGTGAAGCGCGCAGCGCGATGGGCCGTGCGTGGCGCGACAATCACGCGACCCTTGATTTCGATCTCGACGGGTTCCTCGCGAACGCCTTCTGTCGCCGCCGCCCAGGCTTCGTCCATCACTCTGTCGGCCTCTTCGTCCAACGGCGTCACATAGACCGGCAGGCGGGCGAGTTTTTCCTGTCGGTAGTCGATGCCGCCATCGAGCCGCATGATCTCCGTGTGATCCTTGAGAATGGCGACGAAAGGCAGGAACAACTGCCGGTTCAGTCCGTCTCGGTAGAGATCGTCGGGGGCGACGTTCGAGGTCGCCACCAGCACCACGCCATCGGCGAAGAGGGCGGTGAAAAGCCGCGACAGGATCATGGCGTCGGCGATATCCGTCACGCTGAACTCGTCGAAGCAGAGGACCTTCGTTTGCTTGGCAACGGCCTTGGCCACCGGCGGGATGGGATCGTCGCCTTTCGCCTCGCCCCTCTTGACGGCCCGCCGATGTGCGTCGATGCGGTCGTGGATATCCGTCATGAAGTCGTTAAAATGGCTGCGCCGCTTGGCTTTCACCGGCAGGCAATCGAAAAACATGTCCATAAGCATCGTCTTGCCGGTGCCGACGCCGCCATGGATATAGAGCCCCTTCGCCGGCGGACTGGACGAGCGGCCGCCGAACAGCCAGCCAAGCGAACTCGACTTCGTTGCAAGCCGAGACTGCGCCACTTCGAGGATCAGTCGATCGAGCGCGGCTGCGACCTTTTCCTGCTGAGGATCGCGATGAATCTCGCCCTTTTCCACCAGAAGCCGGTAGCGTTGCGAGACGCAGGGCTGGACCGTCGGTGCGTCACGCAGATTCATGGAGGGCCATTGGGCAGGGAAACCGGCCGATCAGCGCGAGAGCGTAATGGGCTGACCGTTTTCGGTCTGGCCGTCGAACTTATTGGCCGCGGAAGCGTATAGCCGCGCGAGCACGCCGCCGTTCTGGTCGTAAAGCGCCAATTGCTTGCCGTTGACGGCCCAGGATTTCACGCCCTCCAGCGGAGGCGGGCAATGCAACGGCCCAGCGCGATAGCCCTGGCCGTATTTGGTCTGCGGCGTGGCGATCCGGCAGCTTTGTCCGGAGACGTTGACATTCCATACGCCGGCAACTCCGCCTGCCGTGATGTTCACCGCATTGGCCGCCGCGGCCGCGTCATTCATCGGCTGAGCCGACGCCACCTGCGGCGCGGCCGGAAACTGGGACGCATCCTTGGTCGGAGGCGGCAGCTGGTTCTGTGAGACCTGCCCCGAAGGCGCCGCCGGCAATGGCGCCGGCTGCGGTTCCTCAAGGCCGCCGCCCATGCGCGACCCGCCGCAACCCGCCAAGGCGAGCGCCAAGAGTGAAATAGAAATAAACCCCATCCTCGAAAAAGACATCAAAACCTCCAACGGGGCCGCATCGTCCCGAAGTCCCTTCCTGTATTCATCGCCACAATAAGGGTGATCACGATCACATTTCCAGCCGGTTGTGGTTAAAATTGGGTTTCACCCGACCGGTATCCATAAAACTTTTCCCGCGCGGAAGCCGTGAAAGGTTCTAACCCAGCCGGAATGCATTCCACCGCGCGACGTTCATCTGCCTGTATTCAACGGAGGTGAACATGCTGAAACTCATTCTCATTCTGCTCATTGTCGCTGCCGCCGCCAGCCTTCTCGGCTTCCCGATGCTGGCGGGCGCGGCCGCCGCGGGAGCCCGCATCCTGATCGGCATAGCGCTCATCGTCTTCCTGCTGATCGTGCTTGGCGTCTTCGCCATTACCTGATCCTGTCTTTCGCCCGCCACGCACTGGTAATCCACCACCTTTTCCGCCATATAGGCGCCAAAAGGCAAGGAAAACCGCGTGACGGGCAAGCCAGCGCAATTCGCCAAGATGAACGGGCTCGGCAACGAGATCATCGTTGCCGATATGCGCGGCCGCGCCGACCGCGTGACGCCAGCCGCCGCAATCGCGCTCAATGCTGATCCGGCGACGAAGTTCGATCAGATCATGGCTATCCACGACCCACGGACCTCGGGAACGGAAAATTACGTCGCCATCATCAACTCGGACGGCAGCGAGGCGCAGGCCTGCGGCAACGGCATGCGCTGCGTTACCCAGGCGCTTGCGGCTGAGACGGGGCGCAAGAACTTCGTTTTCGAGACGATTGCGGGCATCCTGACGGCCGAAGAGCATGCCGACGGAACGCTCTCGATCGGCATGGGCAAGCCGCGTTTCGACTGGAAAGAGATTCCGCTGGCCGAGGAATTTCGCGACACGCGCATCATCGAATTGCAGATCGGCCCGATCGATCAGCCTATCCTGCATTCACCTTCCGTTGTGTCGATGGGCAATCCGCATGCGATCTTCTGGGTCGATCGGGATGTCTGGTCCTACGAACTGGAGAAGTTCGGGCCGCTGCTCGAGAACCATCCGATTTTCCCCGAGCGGGCCAATATCAGCATCGCGCAGGTCGCCGCGCGCGACGCAATCGTGCTTCGCACATGGGAGCGTGGCGCCGGCCTCACCCGCGCCTGCGGCTCGGCCGCCTGCGCCGCCGCCGTTTGCGGCGCGCGCACCCGCCGCACCGATCGCAAAGTGGCAGTGACTGTGCCCGGCGGACCGCTCCTCATCGAATGGCGCGACGACGATCACGTTGTCATGACCGGCCCGGCGGAATGGGAATTTTCAGGCAGCTTCGATCCGGAAACCGGCGCCTGGGCCCGCGAAACCGAAAGCGCGGCTTGATGGCGGTCGAAGTCGTCACATTCGGCTGCCGGCTCAACATCTATGAGTCGGAAGTGATGCGCCGTGAAGCCGGCAAGGCCGGCCTCGGCGCGCTGCAAGGCGGCGCTATCGTCTTCAACACCTGCGCCGTCACGGCCGAGGCCGTCAGGCAGGCGAAGCAGGCGATCCGCAAGGCGCGCCGCGAACGCCCCGACGCCCGCATCATCGTCACGGGCTGCGCCGCGCAGACCGATCCCGACACCTTCGTCGCCATGACCGAGATCGATCTCGTTCTTGGCAACGAGGAGAAGCTTGCCGCGCATAATTACCGGGCGCTTCCCGATTTCGGCGTCAACGACACCGAAAAAGTGCGCGTCAATGACATTATGAGCGTGCGCGAGACCGCCTCGCATATGGTCGATGCGATCGAGGGCCGTGCGCGCGCCTTCGTTCAGGTGCAGAATGGCTGCGACCATCGCTGCACCTTTTGCATCATCCCCTATGGCCGCGGCAATTCGCGTTCCGTGCCGATGGGCGCGGTTGTGGAGCAGGTAAAGCGGCTCGCCGGCAACGGCTACGCCGAAATCGTGCTGACCGGGGTGGATATGACGAGTTACGGCGCCGATCTTCCCGGCACGCCGCGTCTCGGCAAGCTGGTGAAGACGATCCTGAAACTGGCGCCGGACCTGAAACGGCTTCGCCTCTCTTCTATCGATTCCATCGAGGCCGATGCCGATCTGCTCGAAGCGATCGCGACGGAACCCCGGCTGATGCCGCATCTGCACCTCTCATTGCAGGCCGGCGACAACATGATCCTGAAGCGCATGAAGCGGCGCCACAGCCGCGAGGATTCCATCCGCTTTTGCGAGGAGGTCCGTCGATTGCGGCCCGATATCGTCTTCGGAGCGGATATCATCGCCGGCTTCCCGACAGAGACCGAGGCTATGTTCGCGAACTCTCTGAAGATTGTCGAGGAGTGCGGCCTCACCCATTTGCACGTCTTCCCCTTCAGCCCGCGGGAGGGCACCCCGGCGGCGCGCATGCCGCAGCTTCCCCGCAATGTCGTCAAGGAACGCGCCGCGGGGCTGAGGCAAGCGGGCGACAAGGCCTATCGCCGGCATCTCGCCGCGCTTGTCGGCACGCGCCAATCGATCTTGATCGAGCGGAACGGCATCGGCCGCGCCGAAGGTTTCACGCTCGCGGGCCTCGATGCCGGCACGCCCGGCGAAATCGTCGCAGCCCGGATCGAAGGGCACGATGGCGAACGGCTGCTGGCCCGTCCTCTGGTCGCCAGGGCAGCCTGACCGATGGCGTTCGGCTTCATCAAGAAGGTCTTCTCCTTCGGCAAGAAGGAAGTGGAAGAGCGGCCAGCGGAAGACGCGCCGCTCAAGCCGCTCAATTTCGACGCGCTGGAGGCGTTGAAGTCGAGTGAGCCGGCAAAGCCGGAAGAAGGAGCGCCGGCGCCGGAACCGCCTCACCCTGTCGAGCCACAGCCCGAACCCGAGCCACGGCCCGACGTACCCGAGCCTACGCCCGAACCAGAGATTCCGGCGCCGGGGCCGGACCTGCCGCCACCGGAGGAAGAACCTGCTCTGCCCGAACCGGGACCGGAATTGCCGGAGCCTCCTGCTCCATCGGAGATACCGGAGCAGCCGGAACCACCTTCGCCGATCGAGCCGGCACCTGCTCCGGAGAGACCGGGGGCCAAGGCGCCGCCGCCGGAGGCGATGGTCGAACTCGGCCCGGCACAGACGCGCCAGATACCCGAAACGCCTGAGACGCCAAAGCGACCCTCCGTCGATGAAGCGCCGCCGACGCATGCCGCACCTGAGCCGGATCAGCCATTTCCAGCACCCGCATTCTCGCCGGATATTCCGGTGCCCGAGAAGCCGGCAAAGCCTTCCGAGGCGCCTGAGCCGTCGCCTGAAATTCCGGCTCCGATCGAGCCTCCGGATGAGCCACAGCCTGCAAACCGCGAACCGGCTTCCGGCGAAACCGCCCCTCATCCGCCTGCCGGCGCCTTCTCCCCGCTTGCGGGGAGAACGGCGACTAGCCCCGACGCCGAAGCCCCCCTCTCCCCGTCCTTACGGGATAAGGATAAGGGTGAGGCGCGAAGCGCTGAGCCGGATCGGCCGGAGGCGGGCCAGGCACCGGCCACTCCCGAGTCCTCCGCCGGCCGTGTCACCGTGTCGAAGAAGGTCGAGCAAAAGGCCGAGCCGGAAAAGGCACCAGAATCAATTGCCGCGCCGCGCCAATCCTGGTTCCAGCGCATGCGCGCCGGCTTGTCGCGCTCCTCGCGCGAACTGTCGAGCAACATCGCCGGCATCTTCACCAAGAGGAAGCTCGACGAGGATGCACTGCAGGACCTGGAAGACGTGCTGATCCGCGCCGATCTCGGCGTCGAGGCGGCGATGCGCATCACCGACACGCTCGCCTCTGGCCGCTACGGCAAGGACATCTCCGACGTTGAAGTACGCCGCGTCATGGCTGTCGAGGTTGAGAAAGTCCTCGCACCGGTCGCCCTGCCTCTCGAACTCGATCTCTCCTACAAGCCGCATGTGATCCTCGTCGTCGGCGTCAACGGCACCGGCAAGACGACCACCATCGGCAAGCTCGCGGCGAAGCTCACCGCCGGCGGCCTTTCCGTCATGCTCGCCGCCGGCGATACGTTCCGCGCCGCCGCGATCGAACAACTGAAGATCTGGGGCGAGCGCACGCACTCGCCCGTCGTCGCTTCGAAGCTTGGCGCCGACGCGGCCGGTCTCGCCTTCGATGCCTTCCAGCAGGCGAAGGAGGCGGGCAGCGACGTGCTCATCATCGACACCGCCGGTCGGTTGCAGAACAAGGCCGAACTGATGGCGGAACTGGAGAAGATCGTCCGCGTGCTCGGTCGCCTCGATCCGGAAGCGCCGCATACGGTGCTGCAGACCATCGATGCCACAACCGGGCAGAATGCGCTGAACCAGGTCGAAATCTTCCGCAACGTCGCCGGCGTCAACGGACTGGTGCTGACCAAGCTCGACGGAACGGCGCGCGGCGGCATTCTCGTCGCCATCGCCGCCAAGCACAAGCTGCCGGTCTATTTCATCGGCGTCGGCGAACAGGTGGACGACCTGGAACCGTTCTCGGCAAAGGAGTTTGCCGAGGCGATCGCCGGGACGGGCTAAGATGAAATATTCGTCATCTTCGTCTTGCGCCCGCCTTTGCCACATTTATTGCCTAGCTGGGACGGAATTTCCGATACAGGCAACACGATCATGACAGAACCCATCATCGAGCGCGCGCCGGGCGATCCGGAACGGAAGAAGGTCAGCCCCGGCCTCAAATTCCTCCTGGAGATGGGACCGCTGGTTCTCTTTTTCCTGGCGACGTTCAAGGGCGATGCGCTGATTGCGCATTTTCCGGCGCTCGGCGCATTCGGCACGCCGATCTTCCTTGCCACGGCGCTTTTCATGGTTGCGACAGTCATCGCCCTCGCCGTTTCGTGGTTCATGACGCGCACGCTGCCCCTTATGCCGCTGGTTTCCGGCATCGTCGTCATCTTTTTCGGCGGCCTGACGCTGTGGCTCCATAACGAGACCTTCATCAAGATGAAGCCGACGCTGGTCTATGCGCTTTTCGGCGCGCTGCTGCTCGGCGGCCTTCTCTTCGGCAAGTCGCTTCTCGGCTATGTCTTCGACCAGGCTTTTAATCTCGACGAGGAAGGCTGGCGCAAGCTCACCTTCCGCTGGGGCCTGTTCTTCATCGGCTGCGCCATATTGAACGAGATTCTCTGGCGCGGGCTGGGCATGATTTATCCGCCGGAGATCGCCGACAAATATTGGGCGGCCTTCAAGCTCTTCGGCTTCACCGGCCTGACATTCCTTTTCGTCCTGACACAGATGCCGCTCATTGCCAGGCATTCGCCTCAGGAAAAGAAGGACGAATAGAGCATGATCCGGAAAAGTGGATACCGGTTTTCCGAGAAGATCATGCTCAAGAAAAAGACGGCCCACGGGCGATCAGGCCAGATCGCATCGTGATCCAACTGCATTAACCCTTCGGAAACCAGCTATGCGGCCGGGTCAATGCTGCGTTGCAGCATTATGTTTTGCAATGCAAAAGCACCGGCCCCATATTCGATCCGCATCCAGGGAGGAACGTTTGCCGCGCAAGCGGCTCCTATTCAGGAGATCCTCGCCATGTTTTCCAATATCGTCCACCGTACACGCGACCGCATCCAGAAGCGCCGTCGCTACAACCAGCTGGTTGCCGAAATCGAGTCTCTGAGCGACCGCGATCTAGCGGATTTGAACAGTAACCGCGCCGAGATGCTCTACCACGTCCGCCGCGAAATCTACGGCTGATACGGTCAATCCGAACGCGGCAGCCGTCGACAAGCGGCATGCAACATTTTGAAGGCGAAGCGGCCAAGGTCTCTTCGCCTTTTCTTTAGAGCATAGTCCGGAAAAGTGGACACCGGTTTTCCGGATCAAGCTCATGCAAAGAGATCAGATCACTCAAAGAGATCAGATCACTTCCCCACGGCGGCCTTTTCAATCTCGGGCATCAGTTCCGAGGCGATCGATTGTGGCGAGAACGGCCCGACATGCTTGTAGAGGATGGTTCCGTTCCTGCCGATCAGGAATGTTTCAGGGACGCCATAGACGCCCCAATTGATGGTCGATGTTCCTTTCTCGTCGACGCCGATCGCATCGAACGGATTGCCCATCTCGCCGAGGAAACGCCGGGCGTTCTCCGGCGTGTCCTTGTAGTTCAGCCCCACGAGGCGAAAACGCGGATCGTCGGCGAGGCTCATCAGCAGCGGCTGCTCTTCCCGGCAGGGCGCGCACCAGGAGGCCCAGACATTGAGCAGCGTCACATGGCCCTTGAAATCGGCCGATGCAATACCCGGCAGGCCGGTATTCGCAAGCGGCGGAAGGTTCGTCGCAGGAGCTTTGTGCCCGATCAGAACGGAGGGCACGACGGAACTGTCCTGTCCCGACATCAGCTGAACCATGAAGACCCCCGCGAGCCCGAGAAAGACGACGAGCGGCAGGAGGAGCAGCCACAGGCGCGGCTTGCGCGTTTGCCCCGCGTCGATGCTCATTGCTTCCCGCGCTTGGGCTTTTCGTCCCGCGCCGAGCGGCGGCGAACGCCGCTCGCTTCGAGTTCGGCGATCTCGCGCCGCCTTCCCCGCTGGTCGAGTACGATCCATGCGATCAGTCCGAGGAGCACGACGGCGCTGATGCCGTAGGCGGCTCCCACGAAATAGGCATAATCCCAATGCGCGTACATGCGGCTATCCGCGATCCGCGCGCCGCGCCGCCAGGCGGCGCATCGAGATCACCCGCCGGCGCAGGATTTCCGCCCGCATCGCGGAAAGATGCAGCGCGAAGAACAGGATGGTGAACCCTGCAGCCATTACGGCCAGCGGCCACAACATGCTCGGTGCGATGGTGGGGCCGTCGAGGCGGAAGATCGATTCGCCCTGATGCAGTGTGTTCCACCAATCGACCGAAAACTTGATGATCGGGATGTTGATGAAGCCAACGAGGGTGAGAACCGCCGCCGCGCGCGCCGATTTCTGCGGATCGTCAAGCGCCCGCGTCAGCGCGATTAGGCCAAGATACATGAGGAAAAGAATGAAGACGGAGGTTAGCCGCGCATCCCAGACCCACCAGGTGCCCCACATCGGCTTGCCCCAGATCGAGCCGGTGACGAGCGCCAGGAAGGTGAAGCTCGCGCCGATCGGCGCCGCCGATTTCAGCGCCACATCCGCGAGCGGATGCCGCCAGACGAGCGTTCCGAGCGCCGAAACCGCCATGACCGTATAGCAGAGCATGGCGAGCCAGGCGAAAGGCACATGGATATACATGATGCGCACCGTCGTACCTTGCTGGTAGTCCGGCGGCGCCGCGAAGCTCATCCAGAGCCCGATGGCGAGTATGATCGCCGCGACGGTGGCGAGCCACGGGACGGTGCGCGCGGCGAAAGCGAGAAATCGCGTCGGGTTCGCGAGATCGCTCAGCCGCCCTGCTGGTATCGAGATATCGCTCATGGCCTTCCCGGTAGAACGGACTCTTCCATAAACCCCGCGTGGCGATGCTGCAATGCGGGCCGAATGCCGCATATTCGTTCGAACGAAATCAAAGGGGCTTTGTTCGCCCTCTTGTGATTGGAGAAGCCACGGTAACGCTGCGGAAATCGAAAGGGGCTTGTCCCGGACGCCACGAGGCTCCACATTGCAAGCGTGTTCAACAAATCGAAAGGAGGTGATCCGATGTCGAGTGATTTCTGCGCCAGCGTGGCCACAGCGGATTGCCTTTGCGGAGAGCAGCCTCTCCGCTGACGGCATGAGGCGTAGCCGCCGATCCGGTCGGGATCGGGGCCGGTGGCCGCGCCACGCATGAAAACACGGGGTCGTCCTCGCAAGAGGGCGGCCCTTTGTTTTGGTCATCGGATCGACATAGTGCCGATGTTCCTTCCCGCACGCATCGACCGGCGTTAGGGTGAAAGAAGAACGCCATCCTACCCGCGAGGGCGTTATGGTTGATGATTCCTTAACGAACCGCTCTTTAAAGTCAGAACGGATATTCTTCGGGAATAACGATCGGGAATGCTGAAATCCGGCTTCATCGGCCTGCTGACCGTGACACTTCTGGCGTCCGCCTCGACCGTGCTGCCGCCTGCGCTCGTGCACGCGAAGGCAGCCAGCCCGCTCGAGCAGCAGAAGGCCGCGAGCCAGGCCGAATATGACAAGCTCTCGCAGGAGATGAAGCTTTCCGACACAAAGATGGCATCTCTTTCCGCCGAGATCGCCACGATCAAGAAGGATCACGCCTCGATAACGGCAGCTCTTATCCAGGCGGCGAAGACGGAGCGTAAGCTCACCCAGGACATAGAAGATATCGAGGACAAACTCGCCCGGTTGCGCACGCAGGAAGAAGGGATCAGGAAATCGCTCGAGGGGCGTCGTGGCGTTCTCGCCGAGGTACTCGGCGGCCTGGAGCGTATGGGAATCAATCCTCCGCCCGCCATTCTCGTCAAGCCGGACGATGCGCTGTCTTCAGTCCGCAGCGCCATCCTGCTCGGCGCGGTCGTTCCCGAACTCCGCTCGCAGACGGAGGTGCTGGCCGGCGACCTGAAGGAACTCACCCGCGTCTCGACCTCGATAGACAATGAGCGCCGCGATCTCGTCGCCAAGGTTTCCGACCAGACGGAGCAGAAGACCAAGCTCTCCATGCTGTTGCAGGAAAAGGAGAAGCTCGAGACGCAGTCCGAAGCGGCGCTTGCCGACGAGCGGAAAAAGGCATCGCAACTGGCGGCCCGGGCCACCAGCATGAAGGAACTGATCGCCGGCCTGGAAGCGCAGATCGACAGCGTCCGCAAGGCGGCGGCGGAGAACAATGCAGCCGAAGCCGGCCAAAATGGCGCCGCCTCGCCCAACGCAGAGATCCCGCAGCAGAACCGGTTGGCGATTACCCGTTTTTCAGCCATGCGCGGGCGCATGGAACTGCCGGTAGCCGGCCGGATCCTGCGCCGCTACGGCGACGATGACGGCGCCGGCGGAACGGTATATGGCGACATTGTTACAACACAATCTGGCGCAATCGTTACCGCGCCAGCGGATGGAAATGTGCTATATGCGGGCCCGTTCCGTTCTTACGGCCAATTGTTGATCCTCGATGCCGGCGACGGCTACCATGTCGTTCTGGCGGGACTTGGCAGAATCAGCGTATCGCTGGGCCAGTCCGTCCTGGCGGGGGAGCCTGTTGGCCTTATGGGCGAAGCCAGGGTAGCGAGCACCGTGGCAATTGATGCTGATAGTTCTCAACCGGAACTTTATGTAGAGTTCCGCAAGGATGGAAAACCCGTCGATCCGGCCCCCTGGTGGTCGGCGCACGTTTCTGGAAGGACTGGAAATGATTCGTAAAGTGTCACTTCTGTTCGCCGGCGCCCTGATTGGAGCGTCGGCCATGAGCCTGGTCTACGGCGCGCCGGGCCCGTCTGGAAGTGATTCGAACGCGGACACCTATAAGCAGCTGGCAATCTTCGGTGACGTCTTCGAACGGGTACGGGCGCAATATGTCACCAAGCCGAACGAAAAATCCTTGATTGAGAATGCAATCAACGGGATGCTGGCCTCTCTCGATCCCCATTCCTCCTACATGGATGCCGAACAGGCCAAGGACATGCGGGTGCAGACCAAGGGCGAGTTCGGCGGCCTCGGCATCGAGGTGACGATGGAGAACAACTACGTCAAGGTCATCACCCCGATCGACGACACGCCCGCCGCAAAGGCCGGCGTGCTGGCGGGTGATTTCATCACCGCCATCGACGGCAAGGACGTCAATGGCATGACGTTGCAGGATGCCGTCGACAAGATGCGCGGCCCGGTCCACACGCCTATCAAGCTCACCATCGTGCGCAAAGGGGCCGACAAACCGCTCCAGATCACGGTCGTCCGCGACATCATCAAGGTCAAGGCGGTGAAATACCGCGTCGACAACGATGTCGGCTATATCAAGATCACCTCCTTCACGGAGCGGACCTCGGACGAACTTCATGACGCGATCACCCAGATCAAGAAGAAGCTGCCGGACGACAAGCTGAAAGGCTATGTGCTCGATCTTCGCCTTAACCCGGGCGGCCTGCTCGACCAGGCGGTCGATGTCTGCGACACCTTCCTCGATCATGGCGAGATCGTCTCCACCCGCGGGCGCGATCCGAAGGACATCACCCGCTTCGACGCGCATCCCGGCGACATGACCGACGGCAAGCCGATTATCGTTCTCATCAATGGCGGCTCCGCCAGCGCGTCCGAAATCACCGCCGGCGCGCTGCAGGACCAGCGCCGGGCGACGATCCTCGGCACCCAGTCCTTCGGCAAGGGCTCGGTCCAGACGATCATTCCGCTGCCAGAGAACAATGGCGCACTGCGCCTGACGACGGCGCTTTACTACACGCCTTCTGGCCGCTCCATCCAGGGCAAGGGCATCACGCCGGATATCAAGGTAGAGGAGCCGTTGCCGGCCGCCCTTCAGGGCAAGGAAATGATCCGCGGCGAATCCGACCTGCACGGCCACATCAAGGGTGTCGATGAAACCTCGAAGGGCTCCGGCTCGCCGGCTTATGTGCCGCCGGATCCGAAGGACGATGTCCAGCTGAAATATGCCGAGGACCTGCTGAACGGGGTGAAGACCAACCCGGCCTTCCCGCCCAGCCACGACAAAGCGGTTCTCAATCAGTAGATAGCGTGGCGGCTGGCCTTACGGCCAGCCGCCATATCTTTTCCAAGAGTGTTGTTTTCCCGCCGCGTTTGCTGCCCCTTTTCTCGGCGTCCCCCGTCCGGCAATATGCGTGAACCATGACTTTGCCGAACGAATTTTCACAATATTCGAGTCTTGACCGGTCGGTCGACCTCTACGGGGATCGCTTCCGTTATAGCGTCATCGTCCGTCGCAAGATCATGGTCGTCCGGTGAGCAAGGACATTGATCGACCGCTCGGCCAGGAGGAAAGCCCCCGACGAGGATCGCGGCGGCGCCTGACGAGCGGCGGCGTCTTGCTTACTCTCTTCTGCGTCGCGGCGCTCGGCGCCTCCTTCGCGATCGCGCTCAGGTCGAGACCATTCCGGGTTCCGCCTGCGATCACGGTTGCGAAACAGGCCGCTCCCGCAAAACCAGCCGCGCCCGGCATGGCTTCCTCCCACGCGGCGGCGCCAAAGCCGTCCGTCCCGGTCGCCGAAACGGTCGGCCCGGAGATCATCCATGTCACGCCTGCCAATCAAAAATCTCCTTCCGGGATCGTTGTTCAGGACGCCTCCACGGTTGGACGAACGACACGCTTCAGCCATCTTCCCGACCGTTCGTTGATAGAGCAATCCGAAATGGGGCCGCTGCCGATCCGTTCCGCCGATGGCAGGCGGCCGATGGATGCTTATGCGAGGCCGTGGTCCGGCGCCCATGGCGCCCGCGTTGCGATCGTCATCGGCGGGCTCGGCCTGTCGCAGACGGGAACGCAATACGCCATCAAAAAGCTTCCAGGCACGATAACGCTCGCTTTCGCGCCGCAGGGCAATAGCCTCGGCCGCTGGATGCAGGATGCGCGTCAGACGGGCCACGAGATCGTAATGCAGGTACCGCTGGAGCCCTACGACTATCCGAGTGTCAATCCGGGCCGCAATACGTTGACGGTCGAGGCGTCGCCGGAGCAAAATCTGCGCGACCTGCACTGGGCGCTTTCGCGCATCACCAACTACACCGGCGTCATGAACTATATGGGCGCGCGTTTCGTCACCGATGAGGAAGCCATGACGCCGGTCATGCAGGATCTCAGCCGGCGCGGCCTGCTCTACCTCGACGACGGAACCTCCGCGCGCAGCGTGGCGCCCGAACTGGCGCTGAAGGACGGCATCCCTTTCGCGGTCTGCGATACGACGATCGATACTGTGCGCGATCCGGGCGAAATCATCAAGAAGCTCGACCAGCTCGAAGCGACCGCCCGCGCCAAGGGATTTGCGATCGGCACGGGCTCGGCGTTCCAGGTCACGGTGGACACGGTCGCGTCCTGGGTGAACGAGGCGGCGAAACGGGGCATAGAGATCGTGCCGATCTCGGCTGTCGTGAGCGATCCGGAAAGGGGCTGACATGTCGAAAGAAAAGAGGCGGCCTGTCGATCCCGAATCGCTCCCCTACCGTGCATGCGTCGGCATCATGGTGCTGAACACAAGCGGCCATGTCTGGACGGGCAGGCGTATCGTCGAGGCGGACACTGAACTCGCCGGTTCGACCTATCTCTGGCAGATGCCGCAAGGCGGAATAGACGAGGGCGAAGACCCGCTTACCGCCGCCAAACGCGAACTCTACGAAGAAACGGGGATTCGCTCCGTGGAGCTTCTGGCGGAAGCCTCCCGCTGGATCAATTACGACCTGCCGCGGGAAATCGTCGGCATCGCCCTCAAAGGCCGCTATCGCGGACAGACGCAGAAATGGTTCGCCTTCCGCTTTATCGGAAATGAAAGCGAAATCGCCGTCAATCCGCCGCCCGCCGGCCACAAGGCGGAGTTCGATCAATGGGACTGGAAGCCGATGCGGCAATTGCCCGACTTGATCGTCCCGTTCAAGCGATCCGTCTATGAGGCGGTCGTGGCGGAATTCGCGCACCTCGTCTGAGATTTTTTACAAGCGGAAATCGATCAAACGGCGGCGAAGCAGGCGAATCGTCTCTGAATCCGCATTTGCGAAGGCAAAGCGCAGATAATCCTGCTGGCCGATGCCGAAATAGTCTCCCGGAATGGAAACGATACCGGCTTCGCTTGCCAGTTTCTCCGCGACTTCAGAAGAAGCAGTGCCACGAAAAGGATGCCTTATATAGGCGAAATAGGCGCCGACGGCGCCGATCTCCCATTCCCCGACACCTTCTATCGTTTCCTTCAGCGCTTCGGCCCGCCGCAAAATCTCGAATGCGTTGGCCAAGCGCCATTCGCCCAGCGCCGGCAGCGCGCGGGCAATGGCCGCTTGCGGCGGTCGGGGAGCACAGATTTGCAGATTGTCCATGATCTTGGCGATGGCTTGGATCGTTTCCGCACCTGCGGTAACGGCGCCGAGGCGATGGCCGGGAATGCAGAAGGATTTCGAAAAACTGTAGAGCTGGATCAATCCCTCTTCCCAGCCGGGAATCGAAAAGAGCCTGTGCGCAGGCTGGCGGTCCGGCGGCAGGAAATCGCGATAGGTCTCGTCGAGGATCAGCCATATGCCGCGCCGGCGGCAGAGATCGAAAAGCGTTTCGAGAAGCGCGCCGGGATAGACCGCGCCGGTCGGATTGTTGGGCGAGACAAGCGCCAGCGCCTTGACGCCGGGCCCGATCGCCGCATCCACAGCGTCTGGGATCGGAAGGAAGCCGTCTTCGGCCCTGCAATCGACCCGTCCGATTCCGATCCCGAGCATCGCCAGAGTGGTATCGTGGTTGAAATAGAACGGGTTGGTGAGAAGAACCTTGTCTCCCGCCCCTGCGACCGCAAGCGCAGCCGCCACGAAGCCCTGGTTGCAGCCTGCGGTGATGTGGACGTCCCTCGCTCCGATCGGCGCGCCATAAAGAGCCGAAACGTGTTTGGCATAGGCCTGCCGCAGCGCATGGTCGCCCTCGATCGGACCATATCCAGCATAGGCCGTCGAACCGGCGGCCTCGCCTAGCCAACGCAGCAGGTCGGGGTGCGGCGGATAGCCCGGCACAGCCTGCGAGAGATCGAGGAGCGGACCGTGCCCCCCCGAATAGGCCGAAGCCCAATCCTGCACCGCGGGCACCGGCGGCGGCGAAAGAGCCTCGATTGCCGCATTGAACGGAGGTTTGGTCATATGCGCCCCGCGATTTCAGGCGAGCCTGGAGGAATTTCGCGAGGCGATAAGGCCTATTGCTTAAAGACGCAAGGAAAACGCGCTTTTGCCTCGCCGGCCGAGGTCGAGGACGCGGGATAAACGCGCTTCGTACGAAAATCCTGTCGTCAGAACTGGTTAAAGATGTCGTTGACGACGTCTTCCGCGACCGCGAAACCGGTTCCCAGACCGAGTCCGGTCGTGAGGTTTCCAAGAAAGCCGCCGCCGCTGCCCCAACCGCCGGCAGCGCCCCAGCCTCGCGGCTGGATGCTCGGCGCCGGATGGGTGTCGAGTTCGTTCTCGAGTGTATGGATATACTGGCCCATCTGCTGCAGGAGCATCATCGCGGTCTGGTTCTGCTGCTGGATACCCATCGCGATTTCGCGCAAATCCATCGCCCATTCGCGACCAGTGGTATCGTCGGGCGCCTGGCTGCGAAGCTTCTGTGCGAATTCCTGCATTTTCCCGATCACCGCCTGAGACTGCTGCTGCGCCTGTGTGATCTGCTGCTCGGCTACGGAATAGTCCATGGTAAGCCCTTTCATTCGCGCCCGTCGAAAAGACGTAGCGATAGCCTCTGGTGCAGCCGCCAAAGCGGCTGCGCCTATGGCTTTTGCTCAAAAGCGGGCGAAACTGTGCAAACACCATCCAGTTGGACAGGACCTAATGCCGCAGGCGCCCCGGCTACCAGGTGCTCTGACATTCCTCCCGGCCAAAGGGCGTCGGCGTTACTTCGAGGCCGCGAGGAATTTTTCCAGAATGGCGTCGCCCATGGCCGATGTGCCGACCTCGGTCATGCCGTCCGACATGATGTCCGCGGTGCGATAGCCATCCTCGAGCACCGAAGCGATGGCGCTTTCCAGGCGGTCGGCCTCTTCGATCATGTTGAAGGAATAACGCAGGCACATGGCCAGGGACGCGATCATCGCGATCGGGTTGGCGATGCCCTTGCCGGCGATGTCGGGCGCGGAGCCATGCACCGGCTCGTAAAGCGCCTTGCGTTTGCCGGTCTTCGGATCGGGGGCGCCGAGCGACGCAGAGGGCAGCATGCCGAGCGAACCGGTCAGCATCGCGGCCACGTCGGAGAGCATGTCACCGAAGAGATTGTCGGTGACGATGACGTCGAACTGCTTCGGCCGGCGCACGAGCTGCATGCCGCCGGCATCGGCCAGCATATGGGTCAGCTCGACATCGGGATATTTCGCCTTGTGCGTCGCGGTCACGACCTCGTTCCAGAGGACGCCGGATTTCATCACATTGCGCTTTTCCATCGAGCAGACCTTGTTGCGCCTCGTCCGCGCCAGTTCGAAGGCGACGCCCGAAATGCGCTCGATCTCGAACGTGTCATAGACCTGCGTATCGATGGCCCGCTTCTGGCCGTTGCCGAGATCGGTGATCGTCTTCGGTTCGCCGAAATAGACGCCGCCGGTCAGTTCGCGCAGGATCAATATGTCGAGGCCTTCGACCAATTCGCGTTTGAGCGACGAGGAATCCGCCAGCGCCGGATAGCAGATGGCGGGCCTGAGATTGGCGAAAAGTTCCATGTCCTTGCGGAGCCGCAACAGCCCCGCCTCCGGCCGCACGTCATAGGGGACGCCATCCCATTTCGGGCCGCCGACCGCGCCGAAGAGCACCGCGTCCGCCGCCATGGCGCGATCCATATCCTCTTCCGAAATCGCCTTCCCATGCGCATCGTAAGCGCAACCGCCGACCAGGCCCTCTTCGGTCTCGAAACCGGTGCCGAGCTCGGTATTCATGGCGACGATGAACTTCTTTACCTCCGCCATGGCCTCCGGGCCGATGCCGTCGCCGGGAAGCAGGAAAAGTTTGCGCGCTGCCATGGAGTGTACCTTTCAGGAACGGGATTAAAACGAGGACTTGCTACCCGCGTCTTCCGGCTGGTGCAAGCGGGAAACCCGTCACTCTACCTGACCGAGCCGCCGTGCCTGAGCGCCGTGACCTCGATCTCGACCTTCATTTCCGGGCGGATAAGCTGGCAGACGGTCATCGTCGCCGCCGGCCTTATGCCGCGGAAGATCGCGCCGACCACTTCGAACACCGGATCGGCGAAGGCGGCATCGGTCACGTGGTAACGCGCGCGCACCACGTCGCGCATGGAAAAGCCTGCCTCTTCGAGCGCCTTGCGAATCGTCGCAAGGCAGTTCCGCGCCTGCTCCTCTACCGTCTCGGGCATGACCATGGCGGCATAGTCATAACCTGTGGTGCCCGAAACGAAGCACCAGTCGCCGTCGACGACCGCGCGTGAATAGCCCGCCGCCTTCTCAAAAGGGGAGTCGGTCGAGATCAGGCGGCGAGTCATGATCGGCTTTCTTCTCGTCCGAGGACGGATGCGTCAGGTCAAGAAGCGGAAAGTGCTTCGCCAGCGGCCCGACATTCCCGATAGCGGGTTGCGCGACAACGCCACCGAATCGGGCTTCCATGACGAGGACGGGCCGGCCCTTGATGAGACACAACACTTTTAAACTATCATTGCGCCACTCGTCCGACGCATCGCGGTATGACCAAGTCAGACCACCGGTAATCGAGGCGTTGGAAAAGAGGAGGCGCCGACCTTGCCAGTCCTCGGCCTGTCCAAGACAGGCGCTGCAAAAATGCCACGGATAGCGCAAGAAGGCTTTCTGCGGCTGACCGCATCCCGGACAGAAATGATCGACGGCTTCGGAGGACACCGCCTACGCCCAGGGATGGCTTTGGGCGTAGCTCTTCTCGAAACGGTCGATGGCCGGCGTCTTCTCGAGCGTCAGGCCGATATCGTCGAGCCCGTTCAGCAGGCAGTGCCGGCGGAATTGGTCGATGTCGAACTTGATGACGCCGCCATCGGGACCGCGGATTTCCTGCGCTTCCAGATCGACCGTCAGCGTGGCGTTCGAGCCGCGCGAGGCGTCGTCCATCAGCTTTTCCAGATCCTCCGGGCTGACGACGACCGGCAATATGCCGTTCTTGAAGCAATTGTTGTAGAAGATGTCGGCGAAGCTGGTCGAGATGACGCAGCGTATGCCGAAATCGAGCAGCGCCCAGGGCGCATGCTCGCGCGAAGAGCCGCAGCCGAAATTGTCCCCGGCGACAAGGATCTGCGCCTTGCGGTAGGCCGGCTTGTTGAGGACGAAATCGGGATTCTCCGAGCCGTCGTCATTGTAGCGTTTCTCGGCGAAGAGCCCCTTGCCGAGTCCGGTGCGCTTGATCGTCTTCAGATAGTCCTTCGGGATGATCATATCCGTGTCGATATTGACGATCGGCAGAGGAGCGGCGACGGCGGTGAGCTTGGTGAATTTGTCCATGGTCATCTTCCACATTTGCACCGTTCTCAATACACAAGCCCAGCTCGAAAGCAAAGGTAGCTGGCCCTATCACGCGTCATCCTTTCTTGAAGCGCGCTCCGCGCTTCCTACATGAGCGCGGCTGCCTCGAAAGGAGACGCCATGAAGTGCCCAATGGACAATGCCGATCTGGTCATGGCCGAGCGTCAGGGCATCGAGATCGACTATTGCCCGCAATGCCGCGGCGTTTGGCTCGACCGTGGTGAACTCGACAAAATCATCGAGCGTTCGGCAGTCGAAGGAAGATCACGCCCGCCGCGCGAAGGCGAGCGGCCCCGTCCGCAAGACGACCATAACCCCTACCAGGATGATGATCGCCGCCCCTACAAGAAGCGGAAATCCCTGCTCGGCGAGATTTTCGATTTTTGATCGGACGCCGCCTTATATGATGTTCAACTCGCGGAACGGCCGGTTCTCGAGAATGCGCTCATAGCCGAAGGCGGAGCAGTCGATCGTGCGGTAGGCGCCGTGGACGATCAATTCCGCGATTGCCTTGCCGGCCGCCGGCGCCTGCTGCAGGCCGTGACCGGAAAAGCCGTTGCAGAAGAGGAAGTTCCGCATGTCGGGATGCGGGCCGATAATGGCGTTCTGATCAAGCGTGTTGTAGTCGTAATGCCCGGCCCAGGCGCGGCCCGGCCGGATCGCCTCGAAGGCCGGGATGCGCTCGGCGAGCGCCGGCCAGATCACCTCCTCGAAAAGCGGCCAGTCGGGCTCGAAATCCCGGGGATCGGCGGCCTTGTCGGTCTCGTGCGGCTCAGCGCCGCCGGTGATGTAGACCGAACCTTCCGGGCGGACATAGATGCCGGAGGGATCGACCAGGAGCGGCATATCGTCGAAGCGGTCCTTCGCCTCGAAGACGAAGACCGAGCGCTTGCGCGGCTCGACGGGAAGGGAAAGACCGGCCAGCGCCGCGACTTGGCCGGCATTCGGCCCGGCGGCGTTGACGACGGCGCCGGCCTCGATCATCTCGCCGGAGGAAAGGACAACGCCCGTTGCCCGGCCGTCAGCGACGGTGATGGCGGAGACCGTTCCGGTTACGAAATCGACCTTTCTTTCCCGGAGCGCGCGGCGGAAAAGAGCGAGATAGGCGTGGGCGTCGAACCAGCCTTCGCCTTCAAGGCCATAGGCGCCGGCCGCGATGCCCTCGGTGTTCAGCCACGGAAAACGGCGGTGCAGCGCTTCCGGTCCTTCGAGAACAATGGCGGCGCCTTCCGCCTGCTGGACGGCATGATTGCGCTGGAGCACATCGCGCCCGGCGTCGCTGGCGAGGATGAGATAGCCTTTCTCGCGGAAACCGATATCGGCATCCTCGCCGAAGCGCGCTGTCAGGTCGCGGAAGAGGTCGAGCGTGAATTGCGACAGCCGGATGTTCTCGGGAATCGAGAATTGCTGGCGGATCGAGGCGGCCGAAAGCGTCGTCGCGGAACAGGTGAAATTCGGATCCTGCTCGATGAGCGCGATCGATCCCGCAAACCCTTCCTCGCGCAGGAAATAGGCGATCGAACTGCCGACGATCGCCCCGCCGATGATCACGATGTCCGATTTCGCCATGCCGTCTGCCCGAGTTTTTCGCGACAGAAAACAGGTTCGCTCCCTGTCTTCAAGAACTATCTCGGTTACAAGGTTCGCACTCGCCGGACCAGCCATGATGAAAGCGTTATGCCATCGAGAATTTTCGGGAGGCGAAGCGAGCGTGAACGCCTTCGCGCTTCCTGAAAATGCCGGCAAGAGCTTGATCGCTCTTGACGGGCGCATGGCGGAGCGTCTTCATCTGGCGGAAGCCGAATGCTTGCCGACACCGGCGCGCAATGAAGGATATGGCGAAATGAAACTCTATCGTTTTCTGACTGGTCCGGATGACGCCAGCTTCTGTCACAAGGTGACGGCCGCGCTCAACAAGGGCTGGCATATTTACGGGTCCCCGACCTATGCCTTCGATGCCGAAACCAAGACCATGCGCTGCGGCCAGGCCGTTACCAAGGAGGTGGACGGCGTGGAATATACGCCCGACATCAAGCTTGGAGAATATTGAGGAACGCTATTGCGGTGCGCCCTGCGCGAGATAGGAATCGCCCGCCCCCTCCTCGATCCGCTCCATGTCGTCGTCGGAAAGGCCGAAATGATGGCCGATCTCGTGAATGAGGACGTGGGTGACGATGTCGCCCAGCGTTTCCTCGTTCTCCGACCAATAGTCGAGTATGGCGCGGCGATAGAGGGTAATCCGGTTCGGCCCTTCGCCGGTCTGCGGGTTCCAGCGCTCGGCGAGGCCCCGCCCCTCGAAAAGGCCGAGCAGGTCGAACGGCGTCTCCAGCGCCAGATCGTCCATGATGTCCTCGGTCGGGAATTCGGCAAGCTGGATGACGATCTCGCCCGTAAGGGAGCGGAACTCCTCCGGCAGGCCGGCATAGGTCTCGAGCGCCAGAAATTCCATCTCGTCGAGTGACGGAGACAGTTGTTCTTGCCAGGCGCGGGTCTGATAGATGCGTGCCATCTGATATCCTTTGAGGCGCCATATAGCGGTTCGAAGAGCCGCTTTCGAGGCCCATCATGCAAAGTAGTGAAGAGAGCCGGCGTTTGCAGGAATAAATTCCGCTTGACTCTCGGCACGGGCTCTGGAATCGATTAGAACATAAAGTGAACATATCGAAGGATTGAACGCCATGGCGCGCGAAGCCGCGGCGCGGCAGATGCTTTTTGCCTTGCGCCGGGAAGTGGCGAGAATTGAAGGAACGCTGGCCGAAAGGCTGGCGCTACCGCCGGCAGTTGCTGGGGGCGGTTCGCTCATCCGGCATTCCGGCATCGTTCATGACGTTTCGCCCGATTTCATCCCTACCGGCGTGCCGCGGCTGGACGAGCGGCTGAATGGCGGGCTGCCGGGGGCGGCGTTGACAGAGATCCACGGCGCCGGAATGCGCGCTATTGGCGCGGTGACGGGGTTCGTACTCGCTTTGGCAAGCCTTGCGCTGCAAAGAAATGCATCAGGCGGACCCCTCTTCTGGATCGGAACCGAGGACGGTTTTCATGAGGGCGGCATTCCCTATGCGCCGGCGCTTTTGAAGGATTACGGCATCGCGCCGGAACGGTTCATCCTGTCGCGTACCCGCAAAATCGAGGATGCGTTGTGGGTTGCGGGCGAAACCGCGAAGCTGAAGGCCGTTTCCGTCCTCGTCATCGAGATCCGGGGCAATCCGGCGCGTGTCGATCTCACCGCGACACGGCGGCTGCAGCGGCGCGCCGCGCACACCGGGCGTCCTGTTTTTCTCGTCCGCCAATCGGCCGAAGCGGAACCGACCGCGGCGCCCGTGAGGCTGCTTCTGGCCTCGGCTCCGGCCGGCTTGCGGCGGACAATTTCCGGCCCTCTTGCCGGCTCCATCGGCCCTCCCGCTTTCCAGGTGAGGATCGACAAGAACCGAAACGGACTTCCCGGACAATTCCTCTTGGAATGGAACCCACAGACGCATTCCTTCCATGAAAGGCCAGAAGGCCATGCCGCAGAGAATAATGGCATTGTGGTTTCCCCGTCTCGCCACGGACCGGATCATGCGCCGGCGGCTGGGGCGCTCATGGCGTTCGGAGAGACAGAAGACGGCTCTCCTCGTGGTGAGCCGGCAGGAGAACAATACACGGCGCATCGCGGCGCTCGACGAGCGGGCTGAAGCGCTGGGGCTGAAATACGGAATGGGCATCGCGGATGCGCGCGCCATGCATCCTTCGATCGAAATCGTCGAACACGATCCCGATGCCGACCGTCGTCTTCTGGAAGCGCTGGCGGATTGGTGCGACCGCTACACACCGCTGGTGGCGATCGAGGGAAAGGACGGTCTTTTCCTCGATATCAGCGGCTGTGCGCATCTTTTCGGCGGCGAAAAGCGGCTGCTCGACGAGGCGCTTTCGAACTTCCTGCATCAGGGTTTCGATGTCAGGGCGGGACTTGCCTCGACGCCCGGCGCGGCATGGGCGGCGGCTCGCTTCTCCCTTTCTCCCATCGCAGAGGGAGAAGAAAAGGAAGCGCTTTTACCTCTTCCCCTTGCGGCGCTCCGCCTCCCCGCCGAAACGCGGGAAAGGGTGGAGAGCGTCGGTTTGAAGAAGGCCGGCATGCTGCTTTCCGCGCCGCGGGCGCCGCTTGCCAGGCGCTTCGGGAAAGAGCTTCTGCTGCGCATCGACCAGTTTCTGGGAGCGGTCGAGGAACCGGTTTCGCCGCGGCTTCCCGTCAGCCCGCTTTCCGTTGAGCGCCGCCTGATGGAGCCGGCCACGCTGCACAGCGAAATCGAACATCTCGTCGGCCTTCTCGCCTCGACCCTGAGGACCGATCTCGAGCGCCGGGGCGAGGGCGCGAGAGCGCTGCGTCTTTCCCTGTTCCGGGTGGACGGCGTTGTCAGCCGCATTGATGTCGGCACGTCGCGGCCGCTGCGCGATCCGGCTCTCATCCGCCGCCTTTTCCGAGAAAAACTTGCCGCGCTGGAAGGCGCCATCGATGCCGGTTACGGCTTCGACCTCATCCGGCTTTCCGCTTCCGCCACGGCGCCTTTCGAAACGGCGCAGGCCGATCTTTCCGGAGAAAATCTGGCCGGAGAAAATCTGGACGGCGAAGAGGAAGTGGCGATGCTGGCGGACCGCATTCGCGCACGTCTCGGCGCTCACGCCGTGCTGAGACCTGTTTGCGTGGAAAGCCATATTCCCGAACGCGCGGTCCTGCAGGTGCCGTTCGCCGAACGGCTTTCCCGTTCACCCTCCGCTACTGCTCCCCAATTCGGGGAAAACGTCTCGATCCTGCCGCAGCGGCCGATCCGCCTTTTCGGCCCTCCCGAACAGGTCGCGGTCACTGCGGAAGTGCCGGAAGGGCCGCCGCTCCGCTTCCGCTGGCGGAACGTGACGCACAGGGTCGCCCGATCGGAAGGCCCCGAACGCATCGCGCCGGAATGGTGGCTTGCAAACGGCCAGGAACAGACACGCGATTATTATCGTGTCGAAGACGATGACGGGCACCGCTACTGGATTTATCGCGAAGGTTTCTACGGCGAGGCGGCCATTCATCCGCGCTGGTTCCTGCAGGGGCTTTTCGCATGACCGCTCCGCTCCCCTGCAACACGCCTCTATTCCCTCTTTTCATCGAATTCGGGGTGCAGTCGAATTTTTCCTTCCTGCGCGGCGCCTCCAGCCCTGGCGAACTGGTCGTCGCCGCCTGCCTCTCCGGTCATGCAGGGATGGGACTTGCCGACCGCAATACCGTCGCGGGCGTCGTTCGCGCCTGGACGCAATCGAAGCATATTTCCCTGCCGGACGGAACAGCGGTTTCCCTCCCTTATCATCCGGGCTGCCGCCTGGTTTTCGAGGATGGAACGCCGGATATCCTCGCTTATCCGCAGGACCGCGAGGGCTGGGGCCATCTCTGCCGTATGCTGACGGCTGCCAATCTGCGTGAGGAGAGTGAAAAGGGCGCCACGCTTCTCCGGCGGGACGATCTCCTCGAATGGGGCGACCGCCTGTCGCTGGCCGTCCTCGCAGACATGCAGCCCGAGGCGGATCTGACCGCCTTTCTCGCCCTGCTCAAGGACAGGTTCGGCGGCAATCTGTGGCTTGCCGTCGCGCCCCGCTATGACGGTTCGGATCATTTCAGGATCGAACAGGCAGCATCCGTCACCGCGCGCATGGCCATCCCGCTGATGGCGACCAACGACGTCCTTTATCACACAGCCGAAAGACGCTCCTTGCAGGATGTGGTGACGGCGATCCGCCTCAATACGCCTGTTTCCAAGGCCGGCTTGGCGCTTGCGGCGAATGCCGAGCGGCACTTGGAGACCTCATCGGAAATGGCCCGGCTGTTCCGCCGTCATCCCGATGCAATTGCCGAAACGCTGCGTTTTGCCCGCAGCCTGAATTTCTCGCTGAAGGAATTGGAGCACAATTATCCGGAAGAGACGACGGAGGAAGGCGTCGATCCGCAGACGGAACTGGAAAGACTGACCTGGGAAGGCGCGAAGAAACGTTATCCCGAAGGTGTTCCCGGCAAGGTGAAGAAGGCGATCCGCCATGAACTCAAGATCGTCGACGAGAAGAAATATGCGCGCTACTTCCTGACCGTTCACGACATCGTCTGTTACGCCCGTTCCGAGGAGGTCGGGATTCTTTGCCAGGGGCGTGGATCGGCGGCCAATTCGGTGATCTGCTTTTGCCTGCACATTACCGAAGTCGACCCAGCATCGACGGACCTCCTCTTCGAGCGCTTCGTTTCGACGGAGCGCAATGAGCCGCCGGATATCGACGTCGATTTCGAGCATGAAAGGCGGGACGAGATCATCGCTTATATCTACCGGAAATACAGCCAAAAGCGCACCGCGCTCACCGCCGCAATCGTCAGCTATCGCGGCCGGTCCGCCTTGCGCGAAGTGGCGAAGGCCATGGGCCTGTCGGACGATGTGCGGAGCGCCCTTTCAGGCACGATCTGGGGCTGGTCGTCGGACAGACTGGGAGACAAGGAGGCCCAGGCCGGAGGTCTCGCCAAGGCGGATCCGCTGACGAAGCATGTGATCGCGCACGCCAATGCAATCATGGGCTTTCCGCGCCACCTCACCCAGCATGTCGGCGGTTTCGTCATCACCAAGGACCGGCTCGACGAAATCGTGCCCATCGTCAAGACGGCGATGGAGGAACGCAAGATGGTCGAGTGGGACAAGGACGATCTCGATGCGGTCGGCATATTGAAAGTCGATATATTGGCGCTCGGCATGCTCTCCTGTTTGCGTCGCGCCTTCGGCCTCTTGGAGAACCATTATGAGGTGCGCGACAAGTATGGACGAAAGCTGACGCTGGCGACGATCCGGCAAGGGGAATCGCCTGTCTACGACATGATCTGCCGCGCCGATACGATCGGCGTCTTCCAGATAGAATCGCGCGCGCAGATGTCGATGCTGCCGAGGCTCCGGCCGCGCAAGTTCTATGATCTCGTCATCGAGGTGGCGATCGTCCGCCCCGGCCCGATCCAGGGCGACATGGTGCATCCCTATCTGCGCCGGCGGATGGGCAAGGAGAAGGTGGACTATCACAGTCCTGAACTTGAAAGCATCCTGGGAAGGACGCTCGGCGTGCCGCTCTTCCAGGAACAAGCCATGAAGATCGCCATCGTAGCGGGAGGTTTTACCCCAGGGGAGGCAGACAAGTTGCGGCGCGCCATGGCGACCTTCAAGCGCAATGGAACGGTCGGCGAATACAAGGACAAGATGATCGCGGGAATGGTCGAGAGAGGCTATCCGGAGGAATTCGCTAAGCGCTGCTTCAGTCAGATCGAAGGCTTCGGCGACTATGGCTTTCCCGAAAGCCATGCCGCGAGTTTCGCTCTCCTCGTCTATGCCTCGGCGTGGATCAAAACTCACTATCCGGATGTCTTCGCCGCCGCGCTGCTCAACGCGCAACCCATGGGTTTTTATGCCCCGGCCCAGATCGTGCGCGA